>NZ_DASPSP010000318.1:0-3013 GCF_035623875.1 Mycobacterium sp.
TGAGCAGCTGAACGCGATCGCCGCTTAGCCGCTGCGGCGCTTAGCTTTTCGCCGACGGAGATGGCCTGCAAGCGCTTGGGTCAACCCGTCGATGATCAGGTCGAGCCCGAATGAGAATTCGTCTTCCAACGGCACCGGAAGGTTATCCGCGACGCTGACGGTCGCGGGGAACGTGCGTGGATCCAGGTGGTGGAAGACCTGGGTTAGCCTTGCGTCATCAAGGTCGCCGCGGCTGCTGGTGATCTGGATGGCAAAGCCCAAGATGTAGCGGGCCAGCGTCGCGTATGAGCGTGCCGCGAGCGCGGCCGGGAATCCGTTGTCGAGCAGGATCCCGATCAAACCTTCTCGTGCGCCCATCGCGTTGGGTCCCAGTGGCACATCTTCGGCTAGCAGCGGCGCGACGTTCGGGTGACTGCGCAGCGCGTCAAACATGGCGCAGGCGGCCGTTTTTCCGGCCTCCTGCCAACTCATTGTGCGCAGCTTCGCGGCATCTATCTCCACGCTGCCGAACACCCGGTCGACGACGTGGGCGATCAGGTCCGCTCGGCTACCGAAGTGGCGATACAGCGTCGCCGTCCCAGAATTAAGGGCCTGCGCGAGCGTTCGCATCGATAGGGCATCGGCCCCTTCGTCGTCGACGATCTGCAGAGCCGTCGTGACGATGCGATCCAGCGGGATGGCCGGGCGGCCGCGGGAGCGTCGGTTCTCCTGTTGATGCCTGGTGGTCACGGGCCCAAGTATGGCGACTCTTGACAGCGATAGCAATAACGGTAACATTGTATCCATTATTAATCGACAAGGACGATTCACCATGCTGCTTCCACTCGCAACAGAACCATTCGCGGCGCCTACCGACCGCGACATGCTGCCTTCGGAGCGACGTACTTTCGTGCGTACCCACCGCACCTGCGTGTACGGCTACCGACGCTTACACGACGGGCCGGCGATGTCGATCGTCTACTACATCCCCACCGAGGACGACGAATTGTTGGTGTCAACGATGGCTGGCCGCGGCAAAGCCAAAGCCGTTGCACGCGATGGCAAAGTGAGTCTCTGCGTGCTCGACGAGCAGTGGCCGTTTGCCTATCTGCAGGTGTATGCCGACGCCACTGTGGAGCGGGATCGCGACCTCGTGGTCGACGTCATGATGGCCGTTGCCGGAAGGATGTCGGGCCAACCGGTCGGCGAGGAGGCCCGCCCGTTTGTGGAACTGATGGCTGAGCAGGAGGATCGCGTCGTCGTGCGCTGCCGGCCCTACGAGACCTTTGCCCAGCCGCCGCGGCATCTGCACCGCAACGACCAGGAAGAGCAGATCACCCACTGGGTGTCGGCCACCGTGCCCTGGGATGCGCCGGATCCGGTGTGATCGGTTAGGCGGCGGGGGAAAAGGCGATCAGGTAGTCCAGCGCCTCCTGTGACTGAGTCTCCAACGCCCTGGTGAGTGCCCGTGCTCGCGCGCCGCAATGCGTTTGGACTGCAACGGATACCGTTGGTTACGTGCTGGTCATCAGCCGCGCGACGGCCCGCATGGCACGCCGGCTGGCGGCGTGTCGCAGCCGCTGAGCCTGCGACTGGGGAACCGGCGCCGGGGTCGTACCGAGCCGTGGAAACAAAGCGAGCGCGTTGGTGCGCTCGATGGCGTTGCGTGTGTTCACGTCGAGATCAGGGTAGTTCTCCAGGCCTGCCGCGAACAGCTTTCCGGCGGCGACGGGGGCGAACGGCCAGTCGGATCCGAAGGTGACGTGGCCAGGTTTGGCGAAGGCGAGCAGCGTGGGTAACGCGGCCGCGCTGGAGGACAGTGCGGTGTCGAAGTAGAAACTGGAGAAGTCGTCAAGGATGTCGGCCGGGCTGCGGCCGGTGTCCGCGGTGATGGCCACGGCCATCCGGTGACTGGCATAGGGCACGAAGCCGCCCGCGTGGCTCAGGATGAACCGGATATCGGGGTAGCGGCTTCGAATGCCGTTGCGCACCAACAGATAGGCGGCGCGGGTGGTGTCGAGCAGGAAGTCGGCTGCGAACGGTGCGACGCCGGGCACGGTCGGCCCCGGCAATTCGGCCGGATGGATAAAGACCACCGCGGCGCGATCGTTGAGGGCGGTGAACAGCGCCTCCTGCCCTTCCTGGCCCAAATAGACTCCAGCGTTGTTGGCTAACAGCACGACACCGTCGGCCTTGAGCTCGTCGAGCGCGCGGACGGCTTCCGCGACGGATTCGTCGATGTTGGGCATCGGTACGGTGGCGAAAAACCCGAACCGGTCCGGCTGCGCTGCGACCAGTTCGGCGGTGTAGCCGTTGAGGTCACGCGCGAGCGCGGCGGCGTCGGCCGGATCGGGCAGGAATGTGGTGCCGGGAGTGGACACCGACAGGATGGCTGTGCCGATACCAAGCTCGGCCATCGTCTGCAGCGACGCCCCAGGGCTCCAGTCGGGTAGCGCGCGTCCGCCGGCCTCGTCGATCCCCGCTTTCTGCAGGGCTTTTCGGTAGTCAGGTGGGATCAGGTGGTGATGGGTGTCGATGCGCAGCATCGAGGTCTCCTTGACTTAGTTGTCGGGGATGCCGGCGCCGGACAGTGCGGGGATAGTGTCTTCGCGGTGCAGCAGTGACTGGGCCGCGGTCTTGAACTGCGTGAGCTTGTCGACGATCGTCTGGCCCTCCGGAGTGTGGCCCCAGATGCTAATGCCTTGATGTGTTGTTGGCTCCCAGGTCTTTTCGTTGACGACGATGGGGTTCCAGCCGACTTCCCATTCGAAGCCAGAGGGGGTCATCGCATAGTAGGACAGCTCGCGGTCGTTGGTGTGCTGGCCCACCGCCAATGCCATGTGGAAGCCGAGTTCTTTGACCCGTTGATATGACGCGGTCATGTCGTCGAGCTCGGAGACCTGAACGTTGAGGTGCTGGATACGGGTGCGAATGGGGTTGACGGGCAGCCGGTTGACCGCGGCGATCGCCACCGAGTGGTGGCGCTGGTTGACGCGTAGGAACCGGATTTTGAGCTTGACGCCGTTGATGGTTT
>NZ_DASPSP010000220.1:0-32209 GCF_035623875.1 Mycobacterium sp.
GCGCTTGCGATCGGCCCCGCCTGATCGTGGCGACCCGCTGCGCCCGGCTCCGCCGCGCTTGCGATCGGCCCCGCCTGATCGTGGCGACCCGCTGCGCCCGGCTCCGCCGCGCTTGCGATCGGCCCCGCCTGATCGTGGCGACCCGCTGCGCCCGGCTCCGCCGCGCTTGCGATCGCCACGGCGCGGCGCCATAGCGCCGCGATGTCCCGGGCCGCGAGCCGCCACCGGGGACCAGTGAGCACTCGGATTGCGGCCGCACCGGCGGTCGGGTCGGCAACCAGCCGCAGCATCGCGACCACGTCGGCGACCTCGGGTACCGACAGCAGCCCGGCCAGTCCGACCACATCCACCGGGATGCCGCGGGCGCGCAGCGCAGCGGCCATCGGTGCGGCGTCGGCGTTACGCCGCACCAGCACTGCGGCGGTCGGTGGCGCGACCCTGTCGGCGGCGGCCTGCTGATAGCGCCGGTGCAGATGATCGGCGACCCAGTCCCGTTCGGCCTGCACGTCGGGCAGCAGCGCGCAGCGGACGGTGCCGGGTTCGGCGTCGGGGCGGGAGCGAAGTGCGCGCACCGCCACCGATCGTCGCCGCGCATCCGCCGAGACGGCGTTGGCCACCTGCAGCGCCCGCGGCGGGTTGCGCCAGCTGGTTCGCAATTCCAGAACCGGCGTCGGGCTGCCGTCGGGTCGGGGGAAGTCGGTGGCGAACCGGGGCAGATTGGTCGCCGAGGCGCCACGCCAGCCATAGATGGACTGGATCGGGTCACCGACGGCGGTCAATGCCAGTTCATCGTCGACTCCGGCACCGAACAGCGACGACAGCAGGATGCGCTGGGCGTATCCGGTGTCTTGATATTCGTCGAGCAGCACCACCCGGTAGCGGCCGCGCAGTTGCTCACCGACTTGCGGGACCGCCGTCGCCAGCCGCGCGGCGTAAGCCATCTGCGTGCCGAAGTCCATCACCTTCTCAGCCCGCATCCGCCGGTGCAACGCGTCGATCAGCGGCACCAGCTCGGCGCGCTCGGCCTGAGTGGCCAGCATCCGCAGCAGCCACTGACTGGGGCCTGAATTAGGTCCGCCACGTTGGTGACGACCCGCCGGCAGGGTGTGCACCAGCCGTTCCAGCTCGACATGCGTATCGCGGAGCTGGCCGGTCTCGACCAGGTGCTCTGCGAGCTGACCCGACAGCCGCAACACCGTCGAGGTGACCGCGGCCGGGGCTTTGTCGGTATGCAGCTCCCCGCGATATCCGTTGACGACGTCGAACGCCAGCTGCCACAGCTCGGTCTCGCTGAGCAGCCGGGTGTCAGGCTCGATGGGCTGCGCGTGCTCCGCCGTGTCCGGTGACAGCAGACCGTATTCGCGCAGCAGTTGGCCAGCGAAGGCGTGATAGGTGCTGACTATCGGCGTTCCGGCGGGCTCGCCGGGCGGCGGGCCCGGCTGGCTGCCGATTGTCAGTCCGGTGCCGCCCAGCCGGGCCAGGCGGGAGCGGACCCGCCGCAGCAGCTGGCCAGCGGCCTTGCGGGTGAACGTCAGGCCGAGTACCTGGCCGGGCTCGGCGTAACCGTTGGCGATCAGCCACACCACCCGCGCTGCCATCGTCTCGGTTTTCCCGGCGCCGGCCCCCGCGATCACCACCAGCGGCCCCGGCGGTGCTGCGATGACTGCCGCCTGCTCCGCGGTCGGCTCGAAAAGGCCTAGGGCACATGCCAATTCGACCGGGCTGTAGCGCGGTGCGATTGATGCCGTCATCCCGCCCCCTCAGTGTCGGCGTAGGCCGGGCAGCTCGAGCGCAGTGGGCAGTGTATGCAGCCGTCGTTGATCCGGGCGACGAACTGCGGCCCGGCCGTCGCCTCGGCCGCCTCGAGCACCAGGTGGCGCCACTCTTCGCGCGACTCCGGCGTCAACGAGTCCTGCTCGCGTTCGGTCGCACCCCCGGACCCGGTCCTGCCCAGGTAGACAAGCCGCGCGCCGCCCGGCTCGTCGCCTTGCGGTACCAGACCCTCGGCCACCGCCAGCTGGTAGGCGGCCAGCTGGGCGTGGCGTTGTGCGTCGTCCTTGCTGACTAGTGTCTTGCCCGTCTTGACGTCGACGATGACCAGCCGGCCGGCTCCGTCGCGTTCGATCCGATCAACTCGTCCGCGCAGCCGCACGCTTGCGCCACCTCGGCCCTCGAGGACCCCGTCCACGTCGACTTCGACGCCGACCTCGGTCAGCTCGCTGCGCGTCTGGGCCCGCCACCCCAGGAAGGCCTGGATCATCGCACGATGCCGGGCCAGCTCATTGGCTGAATACCAACGGGATTCGAAGGGCAGATGCTGCCACGCCCGCTCCAGGGCGGCCAGCAGCTGCGACTCGCTGCCTGCCGGTTCGGCGATCAGCGCATGCAGCACCGAACCGATCGTGGAGCGCAGGTCGCGGGCGTCGGTTCCGCCGTGCCGTTCGGCCAGCCAGCGCAGCGGGCAATCGGTCAGCGTCTGCAGGCTCGACGGAGTCAGGGTGACCACGTGGTCATCCCCGCTCCACAACGGTTCGGTAGTGCTGACCGGCGTCATGGCGTACCACCCGGCCGGGTCGGCACCCGGCACTCCTGCTGCGGCCAGTCGCGCCAATTGCGTTGCCGCGCAATCGCGCATCGCGTCGCTGACCGCGCCCTGCGGTGCACACACCACCCCGCGTAGCCGGCCCACCACTGCGGCCCCGGACAGCACCCGTGGCGCTGTGACCGGTTGCCGTGCGGCATCGGGGCTGCCGGTGGCCCATTGCGCGATCTCGGTGAAGAACGGCGACGGTAGGGCCGCGTCGCGGCCGTCGCCGGCCTCCCCGTCTATGGCCGTCACCAGCAACCGCTTACGTGCGCGGCCCATCGCGGCCACCAACAACCGCCGCTCCTCGGCCAGCAGCGGTGCGCGCATCGATGCGTTCTCGGTGACCCCGTCGAGAACGTCGAGCAGCCGCTGCGTGCCGAGCACGCCGCCGCGCGGAATTGTGTTGGGCCACAACCCTTCCTGCAGGCCGGCGATGACTACCAGGTCCCACTCGTGGCCCAGCGCCGCGTGCGCGCTGAGCACTGAGACCTGCTCAGCCGCGCCCGTTGATTCGGGGCCGACTGCAGGCATTTGCAGTGCGCCCAGGTGGTCGATCAGCCTGGGCAGCGACGCGCCGGCAGTGCGCGACAGGTATTGGTCTGTGGCGTCGAACAGTGCCGTCACCGCGTCGAGGTCCCGCCCGGCCTGAGCGCCGGACGGTCCGCCACGCTCACACGCCGCCAGCCAGCGACGCTGCAGACCCGAACGGCGCCACGCCGCCCACAAGGTGTAGCGCGAGTCCTCACCGCGCGAGTGACAGCGGGCAGCAACGTCCAGCACCGCGCGTACCCGTCGTAGCGGCCGGGCCTGAGTCGGGGTGAGTCGGGTCAATCCCCCGGTCGTTAGGGCCTGCACCAGCAGGTCGTCGAATTCCCTTGGCGACCCGTTAATGTCGGCGCGGCGCAGCGCCCGTCGCAGCTGACGAAGTGTTACCGGGTCGACCCGGCCAATCGGCCCGGTAAGCAGCGTCAGCGCACGCTTGCCGTCCAATCCGCCGGCAGTGGCAGCCAGCACTGTCAGCAGCGCCTGCGCCGCGGGCTGCTCGGCCAGCGACCCCGAGACGGCCGGCGGGGCGACCGGAACTCCGGCTCGTGCCAACGCGTGCGACAGCCCGGCAGCGGCGCGCGGTACGGACCGGACGATCACCGCCATCTGAGACCACGGCACGCGAGAGACGAGATGCGCGCGTCGTAACGCATCGGCGATCAGCGCCGCCTCCGCGCCCGCGGACGAGGCCAGCCGCACGTCTACTGATCCGGAATCGTCTCCGGTGCCTTCGATTTCGCAGCCGCCGGAAAGTCGGCCGGCGATGCCTGAGACAGCCCGCGCCACCGCCGGCGCGCACCGGTGTGACGTCGTCAACGCCACCGACGGCGTACCGTCACCCAGCAGCGCCGCCGGCTCGGCGCCGCGGAAACCGAACACCGCCTGAGCAGGGTCACCGGCGAGAAGCGTCAGGTCAGCGCCGGCAGCCAGCACCCGCACCAGCGCAGCGGCCTGCGGGTCGAGTTGCTGAGCGTCGTCAACCAGCAGAACGCCGATCCGGGCGCGTTCGGCGGCCAGCATCTCCGGGTCGACCGCGAACGCGTCGAGAGCCGCGCCGACCAGCTCGGCGGCCCCGACGGCCGGCGTGGTCGCCTGCGGGGCAGCCGTTCCGACAGCGGCCCGCAACAGCATCACTTGCTCGTACCTGCGCGCGAACCGGCCAGCGGCCGCCCATTCCGGGCGACCGCACAGCCGACCCAGCCGCTGCAGCTGCTGAGGGGCCACGCCGCGTTCGGCGCAGCGGGTCAGCAGCTCACGCAGCTCCGCGGCGAACCCCGCGGTGCCCAGGGCGGCGCGCAGTTCAGCAGGCCACGCTGTCGTCGCACCGGGGCCGTCCTCGATCTCACCGGCGAGCAGCTCGGCGATGATCGCGTCTTGTTCCGCAGAGGTGACCAACCGCGGCGGTGGACCGCCGGCGCGCTGTGCCGCTAGCCGCAGCACGGCGAACGCGTAGCTGTGCACGCTGCGTACCAGTGGCTCCCGGATTACGGCGCGGCAGGGACCGACCTGCTGCGAGCGCAGCAACGTCGTCGTCAACGCACTGCGGGCCCGTGCGCCGATCCGACCCGAACCGGTCAGCAGCAGCACCGATTCCGGATCGACACCCGCGGCGATGCGCGCAGCCGCGGCGTCGACCAACAAGCTGCTCTTGCCGGTTCCCGGACCGCCCAGCACCCGCACCACGCCGCGCAGACCGGGATCCAGCACAGCGCGCGCTTCGGAACCCCAGCGGTGAGACATAGCGGCATGACACCACGGGGGTCCGACAAGTCCGCCCGGCCGGGAATGAGCGGACGGCGAACTGGCACCATCGACGCGTGACCCGGCTGCACGTGCACCGCTACGGCCCCTCCGGGCCCGTTCGACTGCTGGCCATCCACGGGCTGACCGGCCACGGGAGACGCTGGCGACCGCTGGCGACTCAACACCTGGCCGAGATCACAGTTGCCGCACCCGATCTGATTGGGCACGGCTTCTCGTCGTGGGCGGCTCCGTGGACCATCGATGCCAATGTCGCGGCGCTGGCCGCGCTGCTCGAGCAACAGGCCGACGGCCCGGTCGTGGTGGTCGCGCACTCGTTCGGCAGCGCAGTCGCACTGCACCTGGCCGCCGCACACCCCGACCGGGTGGCGGCACTGGTGCTGCTTGACCCGGCGATCGGCCTGGACGGCGGGTGGGTGCGTGAGATCGCCGACGCCATGCTGGCCTCACCTGACTACCCGGACGCCGCGGAAGCCCGCGCTGAGAAGGCCACCGGCTCGTGGGCTGGTGTGGACCCGGCCGTGCTCGACGCCGAACTCGACGAACACCTCGTCGCACGCCCGGGCGGACGCTACGGTTGGCGCGTCAGCCTGCCCGCGATGATGTCCTATTGGAGTGAGTTGGCCCGCGAAGTCGTATTGCCGCCCAACGGAATTAGAACGACGTTGGTGCGGGCTGCGTGGACGTCGCCGCCGTATGTCACTGGCCAGCTCGTCGCCGGCCTGCACGAGCGGCTGGGCGCTGACTTTCGGCTGATCAATGTCGAGTGCAATCACATGGTGGCAGAGTCCAAGCCGGCCGAGGTCGCCGCGCTGATCCGAGAGCGGATGTCTTGATCATGGCGGCAGTGACCGACGAACAGGTCGAGCGGGTGCGCGCGCTGGTCGCCTCGATACCGGCTGGCAGAGTCGCCACCTACGGTGATATCGCTTCTGCCGCAGAGCTTTCCAGCCCCCGTATTGTCGGGTGGATCATGCGGACGGACTCGTCGGACCTACCTTGGCACCGGGTGATCACGGCATCCGGCCGTCCGGCACGGCATCTGACCACGCGACAATTGGAACTGCTTCGGGCAGAAGGAGTTCTGGCGGTCGACGGCCGGGTCGCGCTGGACGACGTCCGTCATGAGTTCTAAAGGATCAGACGCACCAGGGCAGCCGTGCGGGCCAGACCGGGGAAGGCGGCCGCCGTCGAACGCGGGTGCAGTGCGTGCACAGCGAGCCGGAACATCAACGCGCGCAACAACATTTGCGGCCATTCCGGCAAGGCGCTCCAGCGCTCGATGAGTTCTTCGTCGGCCTCGCCCCATGACAACGCGTCAACGACGACAACCCCCGCTGCCCACGACGCGGGCCGCCAGTAGGGCGTGATGTCCGTTATCCCCGGGGCGGCGGCACCGGCGAACAGCACGGTTCCGTAGAGATCCCCATCCACCAGCTGGTTCGGGCTCTTGGTTGGCCGGCGCAGTCCGGCAAGCTGGTTGATCAGCTCGACCGACCGCTGCCCGTCCGCTGTCGGCGAGGCCGCCCGCGCCGCCGCCGGAATCGACTGCAGCGGCCGTTCCTCCCAGGCCGCACGGTCCGCGACGATGAAGACGTCGACATCGGCCCAGGGCGCCGCGGTGGGCCCCTGGGTAAGGAATCGAGGCCGTTCCAGTTTGGCGGTGGCCTCGTGCAGCCGCACCGCCGCGGACACCACCTCGTCGTGCCGGGGCTCGGGTTGACCGGCCACGAACGTGTCTGCGCGCCAGCCGGAAACCACGTAACGCCCATCGGTCGACCGCACCGGCCGGGCCAGCCGTACACCGTCGACGAACAGCGTCTCCCGCACGCGCGCGGACCAGGCGGCACGGGCGTTGTCAGCGACCATTGACAGCACGACTTCGCCGCACCGCCAGCCACCTTCCCAGCTGGCTCCCAACGGTATGGGCCGCACACCACTCAGACCGAACGCCGCCAGCACGTGCTCGGGCGGCGGCTCGACAGTCACGCGATCAGCCTAATCGGGGCCAGCGAACTGCCGGGACTAGACACGATGAGCCGAATGAGCCCAAAATCCGTCGGCCGCGGCCAACTGGACAGGCTCCACGCCAGCCCGGGACAGCCAGCGTCATCGCCGGGTCAGTACATCACCATGTCGGGCTGCATCTGTTTGGCCCAGGCCACGATCCCGCCCTGCAGGTGCACCGCGTCGGCAAACCCGGCTTTCTTCAGCACGGCCAGGGCCTCGGCCGAGCGCACACCTGTCTTGCAATACAGCACGGGAATCCCGTCCTGCGGCAGCTTGGCCAGGCCCTCGCCGGAAATGATCAACGACTTGGGAATCAGCTGGGCGCCGTCGATGTGGTTGATGTCCCACTCCACCGGCTCACGCACGTCGATCAGGGCAACCTTCTTGCCGGACTCCAGTAACTCCCGCAGTTCGCGCGGGGTGATCGCCGAGCCGGCGGCCGCCTCGGCCGCATCGTCGGACACTACCCCGCAGAATTCGTCGTAGTCGATCAGTTCGGTGATCTCACGCGTGGACGGGTCCTTGCGGATCGTGATGGTGCGATAGCTCATCTCCAACGCGTCGTACACCATCAGCCGGCCAAGCAGCGACTCGCCGATTCCGGTGATCAGCTTGATCGCCTCGGTGCCCATCACAGACGCGATCGATGCGCACAGAATGCCCAACACACCGCCCTCGGCGCAGGACGGCACCATGCCTGGCGGGGGCGCTTCCGGGTACAGGTCGCGGTAATTGAGACCGCGCCCGCCGGGCGCATCCTCCCAGAACACCGAGACCTGGCCTTCGAACCGATAGATCGACCCCCATACGTAGGGCTTGTGGGCCAGCACCGCGGCGTCGTTGACCAGATATCGGGTGGCGAAGTTGTCGGTGCCGTCGAGGATCAGGTCGTATCGCTCGAACAGGTTGACGGCGTTGTGCGATTCCAGTCGAACCTCGTGGAGGCACACGTTCACCAGCGGGTTGACTTCGGCGATCGAGTCGCGGGCCGACTGCGCTTTGGATCGGCCGATGTCGGACACCCCGTGGATGATCTGGCGTTGCAGGTTGGATTCGTCGACGACGTCGAAGTCGACGATGCCGATCGTGCCGACACCCGCCGCGGCAAGGTAAAGCAGTGCCGGTGCGCCGAGGCCTCCGGCGCCGATAACCAGCACTCGAGCGTTTTTGAGCCGCTTCTGCCCCTCGACACCCAGGTCGGGAATGATCAGATGCCGGCTGTAGCGGGCAACCTCGTCCCGTGTCAGCTCAGCAGCAGGCTCAACAAGCGGTGGCAACGACGTCGACACCGATATCGCCTCAATTCGTCAGTGGAGTTGGCATTCCGCGCACGTCAGCCACATCCATCACAGCAGCTGTCGCGAGCAACGGCAAACAACTGCCGTTGCTGCCCGCCTCCTCAGCGCGCCGCTCCACGGCGCGCATCGTCACCGGGCTAGGCGATCGGGTAAGGCCAGGGATTGAACCGGCAGGTATTGCCGTCGGGCTTGACCCACTCCGGGTCGAACTTCGCGGCGTCGTCGTTGGACGTCGAAAACGTCTGCTGCATCATGATCGGTGCCAGACCGCCCTGCTTGTCGCAGGGCTCGTGGCGCAGATAGCCGATGGCGTGGCCGACCTCGTGGTTGATCAAATATTGCCGGTACGATCCGACGTCGCCCTCAAAGGGCACCGCACCGCGCACCCAACGTGCCTCGTTGATTAAGACCCGGGGTTGCGCCTCGGCTCCGTAGGACGGGTTGTAGCAGGACGTCTCCAGCGGGAACTCGTAGCCGCAGCCTTCCCGCACCGTCATCGGGGAGCTCAGTGAGACGCGGATATCGGGTTTGCTCTTGTCGGCCGCGTCGATCCTGACGAACGCGAACTGCGGGTTGTGTGTCCAGCTCTTGGGGTTGGCCAGCGTTTGGTCGACCATCCCGGCGAATGCGTCGTCGCCGCCGAACACGGTGGGATCAACGCCGTTTTCGACTTCGACGGTGTATTTGAAGACTTTGACGGTGCCCTGGCCGATCTGCGGCGTCCTGCCCGGAACGATCTGCCATGTCTTGTCGCCGGCTTCGGTGAACGGACCGCCGTTGGGCAGCATCCCGGTGGGCAGGTTGGCGTCGAACTGAGTCAGGCCGCGCGGCGGTGCGTCGATGATCGACGTGCCCACCGCACCGATTTTCGGCGGGCCCTGGACGGGCTCTCCCGAGGCCGGTGCGGGCGTGCTGGTCCCCGTCACGGTCTGGTAGACCACCACCGCGGTGAGGGCAATCAATGCCGGCAGCGCATACGCGCGCCAGCCGTAGGTGGATACAAAGCGTCCCAGCCAGCTCTGCTTTCGCCAGCGGCTGTTATCCCGATTTGACCGGACCCGCCCTGAGCCCCACGCAAGAGGATCCCGCTGTGCGCGCAGCGGTTCTCGCCAGTCGTCGCGGAGCACCGGTACCCGGTTACCCCCGCCCCGATCCGGGTCGTGAGTCACTTCCCAAGGATGGCACAACCGTCGCTAGCTGGGACTCTCGGCGCGCCCGCCGGTAACGCTACGACGTTGATCTGCCGACATTCGGGCATGGATGGCGATCCGGAAAGCGAGCGGGTAGTAGTGTCGTTGCGGTTAGCCAGGTAACGCTACACCGGCGCTACGACACCCAGATTGAGGACTTGATGAGCGATCTCGCCAACGCCGCCGAAGGGGGTGCGGTCAAACTGGGCGGTAGCAATCGGCCGGCGGACACGCGCGGCCGCACCTCCCCGCGGCGCGGCAACCGGCTGCCCCGTGACGAGCGTCGCGGCCAATTGCTCGTCGCAGCCAGCGAAATTTTTGTGGACCGGGGCTACCACGCCGCCGGCATGGACGAGATCGCCGAACGGGCCGGAGTCAGCAAACCCGTTCTTTACCAGCACTTTTCCAGCAAGCTGGAGTTGTATCTGGCGGTCCTGCAGCGACACGTCGAGAATCTGGTGTCCGGCGTGCGGCAGGCCTTGCGCACCACCACCGACAACCGGCAACGATTGCGCTCGGCGGTCCAGGCGTTCTTCGATTTCATCGAGCACGACGGCCAGGGCTACCGGTTGATCTTCGAGAACGACTACGTCACCGAGCCCCAGGTCGCCGCGCAGGTGCGGGTGGCCACCGAATCGTGCATCGACGCGGTTTTCGACCTGATCAGCGCCGACTCCGGGTTAGACCCGCATCGCGCCCGGATGATCGCGGTGGCCTTGGTCGCACTTAGCGTCGACTGCGCCAGGTACTGGCTGGACACCGATCGGCCGATCTCGAAGGAAGACGCCGTGGACGGCACCGTGCAGTTCGCCTGGGGCGGGCTGTCACACGTGCCGCTCACCCGTTCCTAGCTGCGCTGCTACCCAGTCCGAAACCGACCCGGCGCGCGTCTGCGACACCGATTTCGACGTAGGCGATCTTGGCGGCGTTGACCATGAAGCGGCGGCCCTTCTCGTCGGTCAGGCTCAGCACGCTGGAATCCTTGCCCAGTGCGATGTTGACCAATTCTTCGACTTCGCCGGGCGTTTGCGCACTAGTGAAGACCAACTCGCGCGGGCTGTCCGTGATACCGATCTTGACCTCCACGTCGGCCCCTTCCCGTTCTTCCCTGGCAGTCGTTGGAAATCGTTCTCCAGCAAGCAGGCTAGTGGACCGCCCGGTGACGATGCAGACCGTGTAGCGCTCTGCGGTGGGGACACGCACCCTCGCCGCTGTGCGGCTGGGGTACCCCCACTCGCTTGCGGGGGAGGGCCGAGCAGGCCGACCTGCTACCGGGCGCTGAAAGCCAGTCGCCGCCAGGGCTTACGTGTGCGGGTAAGCCCCGCGGCCGTTGGCAAATTGTGACCTGACACGCGAGCGCCGCGGCCTCCGGCTATCCGCTGCATCGTTAACATCTGCACCATCAGCACCATGAATTACTTGGATAGCGATATCCAGGACTACCCAGATGACGACGTCGACGACTTCTACGCCGACGACGATGACTTGCTTGCGCCCATCGATCAGCGCTGGCGTCCGGTCGCCGCAATCGCCGGTATCGTCTTCGTGCTGGCGCTGATCGCCACGGTCGTGATACTCAACGGCGGCGACAGCGCTTCGACTTCGGCGACGGTGGTGGTGGTGCCACCGACTCGCAGCGTGACCCCCTCACCGCGGCTGAGCCCTCCGACGGGCCCACCCGCCTCGTCGCTACCTCCCGAGACGGTGACCACCGTGACACCGCCGCCGAAATTTAGCCCAACGCTCACCGCAGCCCCCACCAACGCGCCGACGGCGGTCCCGCCGCCGGCGGCTGTCCCCTCGGTACCACCGGACGTGGCTGCCCGCACCTTCGTCTATCGGGTGACCGGGACCAAGCAGCTCTTCGACCTGGTGACCGTTGTCTACACCGACGCTCAGGGCGCGCCCCAGACGGACTTCAACGTGTCACTGCCGTGGTCGAGGACGGTGGTGATGAACCCCGGAGCGCACATAAGGTCAGTCGTTGCGACAAGCCTGACCGGTCATCTCAACTGCTCGATCACCGACGGCGCGGGTCAGCCCGTTGCGATGTCGACCAGTAACGCGATGATCGCGACCTGCACCCGCTAGCTGGCCGTCCCCCTAGGCCAAGCCCAGTTCACGCATTCGCTCGTCGTGCGTGCGCTGAAGCCGGTCGAAGAACCCCGCCAGCTGCGTCAGCCCTTCCGTCCGAGACACCACCAGGTCGACCAGCTCATCGTGTTCGGCCAACACGTACTGGGCCTGGGTAATCGCTTCACCGAGCAGACGACGCGACCACAAGGCCAGCCGGCTGCGCTGTTTGCCGCTCTTGGTCACCGCAGCGCGCACCTCGGCGACGACGAACTGGGAGTGCCCGGTCTGCGACATCGTCGCGCGCACCACGTCGGCAACCTCGTCGGGCAACTCGTCGGCGATCTGCAGATAGAAGTCGGCGGCCAGCGCATCGCCGACATAGGCCTTGACCAGCGCCTCCAGCCAGGTGCTCGGCGTGGTCAGCCGGTGGTAGCCGTCGAGCGCGGAGGCGTACCTCGAAATCGTCGGCACCACGTCGACACCGCGGCTCTCCAGGGCGTCGCGCAGCAGCTCGTAGTGCCCCATCTCGGCCGCCGCCATGCTGGCCATCGAAATCCGGCCCCGCAGATCCGGCGCCATCTTGGCCTCTTCGGTGAGCCGGTAGAACGCCGCGACCTCGCCGTAGGCCAACACCGCGAACAATTCGTTGACGCCGGGATGGTCCGCCGGTACTCGGGGCGAAGGCGGATTGGACAACTCGTCGGCGCCCGAAAGCGAGGTCATGCCAACACTGTAGGCGCCGTCGCTGGCGACCCGCTGCACCCGGCTGCGCCGCGGTGGCGATCACCACGAGGCCGCCGACCGGACCGCAATCCCCGGTCGCGATGGCCTAACAGCTATGATGTACGGAGGTATTGGCTGTAGATCATTACGGCCGCTACCGGCGAAATGTGCGTGCACGCAGTTGGCCCGCCTAGAGAGCGCAGGGCCCGCGAATCGGCAACGTATTCGACAGTCAACTGGTGCGCGCGTGACCGCAACGATTGACTAACCGAATACGACACCGAAAGGCATCGCGTTTCACGCATGACCCCGCTAATCACACCCACCCGAACCACATCCGAATCCACCTTTGCCGAACTCGGCGTCCGCGATGAAATAGTGCAGGCACTGACTGAGGAAGGCATCAAGCGTCCCTTTGCTATCCAAGAACTCACATTGCCGCTCGCGCTAGCCGGCGACGACCTGATCGGCCAGGCGCGCACCGGAATGGGCAAAACCTTCGCATTCGGGGTGCCGCTGCTGCAGCGGATCACCACCTCTGGCGCGCAACGCCCCCTCACCGGCATTCCGCGGGCGCTCATCGTGGTACCCACTCGCGAGCTCTGCCTGCAGGTGTCGGGTGACCTGGCCACCGCCGCCAAGTACCTGACCACCGACGACGACCGACGGCTGTCGGTGGTCTCAATCTACGGCGGCCGGCCCTACGAGCCGCAGATCGAAGCGCTGCGCGCCGGCGCCGACGTGGTGGTGGGTACCCCCGGCCGTTTGCTCGACCTGGCCCAGCAGGGGCACCTGCAGTTGGGTGGTCTGTCGGTGCTGGTGCTCGACGAGGCCGACGAGATGCTCGACCTCGGCTTCCTGCCCGACATCGAACGCATCTTGCGCCAAATCCCCGACGAGCGGCAGTCGATGCTGTTCTCGGCGACGATGCCGGATCCGATCATCACGCTGGCCCGCACGTTCATGAACCAGCCCACCCACATCCGGGCGGAGGCGCCGCACTCCTCGGCGGTGCACGACCTCACCAAGCAGTACGTCTACCGCGCCCACGCGCTGGACAAGGTCGAACTGGTCAGCAGGGTGCTGCAGGCCCGTGGACGCGGCGCCACCATGATCTTCACCCGGACGAAGCGCACCGCTCAGAAGGTCGCCGACGAGTTGGCCGAACGGGGTTTCGCCGTCGGCGCCGTGCATGGCGATCTGGGGCAGGTGGCCCGGGAGAAGGCGCTGAAAGCGTTTCGTACCGGCGGTATCGACGTTTTGGTGGCGACCGATGTGGCCGCCCGCGGGATCGACGTTGACGACGTCACGCACGTCATCAACTACCAGATCCCCGAGGACGAACAGGCCTACGTGCACCGGATCGGCCGCACCGGCCGTGCCGGCAAAACCGGGGTCGCGGTCACGCTGGTGGACTGGGACGAGCTGGCCCGCTGGGCGATGATCGACAAGGCGCTTGGCCTGGGCTGCCCGGAGCCGGCCGAGACCTACTCCAGTTCGCCGCATCTGTACGCCGAACTCGACATCCCGACCGAGGCCCGCGGCACGGTCGGTGCACCGCGCAAATCCCAGGCCAAACGCGCCAATTCGGCTGAGCGCGACGGCGACCGATCCGGCTCGCGCCAGCGCAATAACACCCGACAGCGGCAGCGCACCCGCGGAGGCAAGCCGGAGACAGGCCACCCAGCCACGGGCGGTGCCATCAACGGTGAGGCAGCGGCTTCACCGGCTTCGACGTCGGCAACGTCGTCGGGGGGCACCGCGACCGCGAACGCCAATGCCGGCGCACATAGCGGGCGCCGTCGCCGTCGGCGCCCCCGCAAGTCTGCGGGTGTGGCCGCGAATGCCAACTGAACCGGTGTCGCCTGCCGCCTGATGGTCAGACCGGAACGCCGCACCAAAGCCGACGTAATGGCCGCGGCAGCGATCGCGGCGGTGGTCGCCGTGGCTGCGGCGTTGATCTGGTGGACCAGCGATGCCCGGGCCACGATCAGCCGGCCCGCGGTGGTACCCGCGCCCAGCCCGAAGCCGGCCCGCGAGGTGCCGGCTTCGCTGAAGCAGCTCTGGACCGCCCTTAACGCGCCGACCGACCAACCTGTCGCGGTTGGCGGGACCGTCGTCACCGCCGACGGCCGTACCGTCCAAGGGCGTGATCCGGTCACCGGCCAGGTGCGGTGGAGCTACTCACGCGACAGCGATCTGTGCGGGGTCTCCTGGGTCTACCGCTACGCGGTCGCGGTCTACCGCGACGACCGGGGCTGCGGCCAGGTCAGCACGATCGACGGGTCCACCGGTAGCCGCGGGCCCGCCCGCACCAGCTACGCCGACCGCCGTGTCAACCTGTCCTCCGACGGCACCACGGTGTTGTCGGCTGGCGACACCAGGCTGGAACTGTGGCGCTCCGACATGGTCCGGATGCTGTCCTACGGCGAGATCGACGCCCGGATCAAGCCGTCTTCGAAGGGACTGCACACCGGATGCCGATTGGTTTCGGCGGCGGCCAGTTCGGCGGCCGTCTCGGTGCTCGGGGCGTGTGGCAGCCAGGCGGATCTGCGGCTCACCCTGCTGCGCCCAAGCAAGGAAGAAGACGAACCGGAGCAGCGCGATGTGCCCGAGCCGGGGATCGGCGTGGGTTCCGGTGCCCGGGTGCTGACGGTGGCCGAGACCAGGACCCTCATCTACCTACCGGCACCACAGCCTAGAGTCGATGTGGTCGACGAGAGCGGCACGACCGTGGCCAGCACGCTGATGCCCAAGCCGCCGTCGACGTCGAGCGTGGTATCGCGGCCCGGCAACCTGGTGACGTGGTGGACCGGTGACACGGTGATGGTGTTCGACGGGGCAACCCTGACCTATCGCTATTCCATTGCGCCTGCAGGGTCTTCCGTTCCGGTGGGGCCCGCGACGATGATGGCCGGCAAGTTGCTCGTCCCCGTCAGCGGCGGCATCGCTGTTTGCGATCCTGTCACCGGCGACAGCGAAGGCTACCTGCCGGTGACCCGGCCGCCGGGCAGTTCGGCGGTGATCCCCGCAGTTTCGGGTTCGCAGGTGCTCGAGCAGCGCGGGAACACGCTCGTCGCGCTCGGCTGACTCAGGCGTCGATGGTGAACGTCGGCAGTGCTTTACCCGACTTCCAGTGTTTGAGCAGCGTCTCCGCCAACTCTCGGTACGCGGATGCGCCTTTGTTCTTGCGCGCGGCCATCACCGACGAGCCAGACGCGCTGGCTTCGGCGAACCGCACCGTGCGCGGAATGGGCGGCGCCAGCACCGGCAGGTCGTAGCGGTCGGCGACATCGAGCAGCACGTCGCGGGTGTGGGTTGTGCGCGGGTCATACAGCGTCGGCAGCGCGCCGAGTAACCGTAGGCCCGGATTGGTGATCTGCTGGACATCGGCGATCGTGCGCAGAAACTGGCCGACGCCGCGATGCGCCAATGTCTCGCACTGCAACGGCACGATGACCTCGTCGGCGGCCGTCAGCCCGTTGAGGGTGAGCACACCCAGTGACGGCGGGCAGTCGATGACGACAATGTCGAACCGGTCGCCGAGCTTCCCCAGCGCGCGTTTGAGCGCGTACTCGCGGCCGGCCCGCATCAGCAGCATCGCTTCGGCGCCAGCCAGGTCGATGTTGGCCGGCAGCAGCGTCATCCCCTCCGGGGTGTCGACCAGGGCGACGTCCAGCTCCACCTCACCGAGCAACACGTCATGCACCGACACCGCCAACTTGTCCGGGTCTTGGCCGAGCGAGAAAGTCAGACAGCCCTGCGGGTCCAGATCGACCAGCAGCACCCGTCGTCCCGCGTCTACCATCGCCGCACCCAACGAGGCCACCGTCGTCGTTTTGGCCACCCCGCCCTTCTGGTTGGCCACTGCCAGCACTCGGGTGTTAGTCACAAGGGCCGCTCCTCCTCATCGCTTCGCTCTGCATCTTCCCCGCGCGGTCGCAAGCGCCCCGCCCTCTCCCACGCAAGCGGGTGGTACGCCTACATCGCTTCGTGCGGTCACAGTGCCCATCCTGGCATGTTCGCCCGCGGTCCGCTTCGGCCGACGGGCCGAGCATGCCGTCGGGCAGAATCTCTCAGCATGGGGTTGCACAACCACCGACTTGTATTGCTCCGCCACGGCGAGACCGAGTGGTCAAAATCCGGCCGGCACACCGGCCGCACCGACATCGAACTGACCGATACCGGCCGAGTCCAGGCCGAGCTTGCCGGGCGTGTTCTGCGTGAACTGAAACTCGCTGACCCGCTTGTGATCAGCAGCCCGCGTATACGTGCCCTGACCACAGCCAAGTTGGCCGGGCTCGCCGTGGACGAGGTGTCTCCCCTGCTCGCCGAATGGGATTACGGTTCCTACGAGGGGTTGACGACCCTTCAGATCCGGGAATCGGTTCCTGATTGGCTGATCTGGACGCACGGTTGCCCCGGCGGCGAGAGTGTGGCTCAAGTCAGCGACCGCGCCGATCGGGCCGTCGCACTGGCGTTGGAACACATGACCTCGCGCGACGTATTGTTCGTGGGCCACAGCCACTTTTCCCGTTCGGTGATCACGCGCTGGGTCGAGCTGCCGCTCATCGAGGGCAGCCGCTTTTGGATGCTCGCCGGCTCGATCGCCGTCTGCGGGTTCGAGCATGGCGTGCGACAGCTCGCTGCGCTCGGATTGACCGGCCTCCCGCAGGCGATCGCACCCGGGTGAGCACCACCGAACCACCGTTCGTCCTCTGCGGGCCGACACAAACTCTGGTTGCTGACGGAGTAAAGCGACGCTACTGCAACCTGGGAGCCGCACAGGCGGCACTGCGTTCGGGCTCAGCTCGAATAGTATTGGGCGCGTTAGCTTTTGACGCTAACGGTCCCGCCGCGTTGATGGTGCCGCGTTCCGTGCGGCGCACGGCTGGACTACCCGACTGGCCGACGGATCCGCTGCCGCCAGTGCAGGTGGCAGGCGCGCTTCCCGCGCCCGAAGAGCACCGCGCCCGGGTTCAGCGTGCACGCGATCGGCTGACCGCTCCAGACAGCACTCTGCAGAAGGTGGTGCTGGCTCGCGCGTTGCGGCTGGCCGCCGAAGCTCCGCTGGATGCCAGGGTCATCCTGCGCCGGCTGGTCGCGCAGGATCCTGCTGCCTACGGTTATCTGGTCGATCTGTCGGCGGCGGGCGGTGAGTATTCGGGCATGGCCTTGGTGGGTGCCAGTCCGGAGCTACTGGTTGCGCGCGACGGCGACCGGGTGACGTGTCGGCCCTTCGCCGGTTCCGCACCACGTGCCGCCGACCCCGGGCTCGACGCCGCTGCCGGCGCCGCACTGGCCGCGTCCGCCAAGGATCGCCACGAGCACCAATTGGTCATCGATACCATGGCCGACGCCCTGCGTCCGTTGTGCCGTGAGTTGACCATCGCGCCGACCCCGGAGCTGAGCCGCACCGCGGCGCTCTGGCATCTCAGCACACCGATCACCGGGCGACTGCGCGACACCTCCACGACCGCAATGGATTTGACGTTGGCGCTGCACCCCACCCCCGCGGTCGGCGGTGTGCCGGCCGCCGCAGCAGCCGAACTGATCAATACACTCGAAGGTGATCGCGGCTTCTACGCCGGTGCTGTCGGCTGGTGCGACGCGCACGGTGACGGGTGGTGGGTGGTGTCCATCCGCTGCGCGCAGCTAGCCGCCGACCGCCGTACCGCACTCGCCCACGCCGGCGGCGGGATCGTCGCCGAATCCGATCCCGATGACGAAGTCGCCGAGACCACAAGCAAATTCGTCACTATTTTGACGGCGCTGGGAGTTGATCCATGACCGCGCATATCCGCCGCGCCATTCCTGCCGATGCCGCTGCGATCACTGCAATGATCCATGAACTGGCCCGCTTCGAACACGGGGCCGACCAATGCACCGTGATCGAGAAGCAAATCAGCACAGCACTTTTCGACGAACCCACGACGTTACGAGGGCACGTCGCCGAGGTAGACGGCGAAGTCGCTGCGATGGCGCTGTGGTTTCTCAACTTCTCGACCTGGGACGGCGTCGCGGGCGTGTACCTCGAGGACCTGTACGTGCGTCCACGATTTCGCCGTCTCGGGCTGGCCCGTCGACTGCTGACCGCGCTGGCCGGGGAATGCGTGGACAACGGCTACACCCGGCTGGCCTGGGCGGTGCTGAACTGGAACACCGATGCGATCGCCCTGTATGAAGCCGTCGGCGCTCAGCCGCAGAGCGAGTGGACCACCTATCGGGTGTGCGGCCCGGAGTTGGTGGAGCTGGCCGGTCCCCGCTGATCGCCGCCGGAAACCCAGCGCACGGCGGGCGGACTGAACAGCAACGCCAACGCGGTCAGCGCCACGATGCCCACCGGGATTCCGACCAGCGCCCGATGAGAGCCCACGGCGAGGTACCACGCGACGGGCAGCAGCAACAGCTCGGCGAACACCGCGAGCCCGCGACCCCAGCGCCTGCCGACCAGCAATGCGCCACCGGCGGCCAGAACAGCCCCACCGACCAGAGCGAACCACGCTGCAGTGCCGAAGCCGTTGACCACCCGCTGGTCTGCGCCCGCGAGCCCCCGAAACAGCAGAACCGCAGCCACGACCAACCCCGTCACGCCCTGCACAGCAACGATCAGTCCCGCGCCACGCACACTGGCCGGGGGACGCGCGCTCACAGCGCCAGCCTAACCACCGGGCTGAACCCGATGGCCGCTTCTCCTCGGGCCGCGACGCGGCCCGCGGAGTCGCCGCTCCCGTAGGCTTTGGCGTCATGCGCGCCGTGCTGATCGTCAACCCGACTGCGACTTCGACCACCACGGCGGGGCGCGACCTGCTGGCGCACGCACTGAAGAGCCGCCTGGAACTGACCGTCGAGCACACCCGACACCGCGGCCACGCCGGGGAAATCGCGCAGGCTGCTGCCAAGGACGGGGCTGATCTCGTCGTCGTGCACGGCGGCGACGGCACGGTCAGCAACGTGGTCAACGGCCTGCTTGGCCGCCCCAGTGAGTTGCCCACCGGGCAAGTCCCGGCGCTGGCGATAGTCCCGGGCGGCTCGGCGAACGTGACGGCGCGGTCGCTGGGCATCCCGCCAGGCCCGGTCGACGCCACCAACCAGCTCATCTGGCTGCTCGACAGGTACGGCCAGGAAAAGAAGTGGCGCCGGATCGGGCTGATCGACTGCGGCGAGCAGTGGGCGGTGCTGAACGCCGGTATGGGGGTCGACGCCGAGGCGGTGGCCAAAGTGGAAGCCCAACGGGAAAAGGGCGTCAAAGTCACGCCAGTGCGCTACATCCGCGCGGCGGTACGCGCCACAGTGGCCTACTCCCGTCGCGAACCGAGGCTGACCGTGGAGCTGCCCGGGCGCGAGCCGATCTCGGGGGTTCACTTCGTCTTCGTGTCCAACTCCAGCCCATGGACCTACGCCAACGACCGGCCGATGTGCACCAACCCCGGCACCACCTTCGAGTCAGGGCTGGGGGTGTTCGGCGTCACCCGCTTGAAGGTGCTACCCAGCCTGAGACTGGTCGGGCAGATGTTCTCCAAGCAGCCGAAGATCGAGGGCAACCAGGTCGTCCGCGACGACGATGCGGCCTGCGTGCGGGTTAGCTGCACCGGCGATCCGATGGCCAGTCAGTTCGACGGGGACTACCTGGGCGTGCGGGAGCAGATGACGTTCCGGGCGGTTCCCAACGCGCTGGACGTCGTCGCGCCGCCCACCAAAATCAAGCTCTGACCTGCGGTAATCGTCTGGTCAACGCCAATGGGGCTGGGCAAATTGGCGGCGAGTGTAGTACAAACGATTAAGGGATTTGGTAACAGATCGCCAAAGTGAGATTGTCCACGGACCAACGAGTGCTATTGACATCTGTTGAGCCTGTGAAACGATCGAACGATCGCATGCAACGGTACGGAAACATTTCCGGTACCTACGTTGTGCCTGCGTTACAGCCGAAGAAAAATACTCGTGCGCCCTGCTGCGCACACAGTGAGGAGTAACGACGTATGGATTGGCGCCACAACGCGGTGTGTCGCGATGAGGACCCGGAGCTGTTCTTCCCCGTCGGGAACAGCGGACCGGCGCTCGCGCAGATCGCTGACGCGAAACTGGTCTGTAACCGCTGTCCGGTGACCACCGAGTGCCTCTCCTGGGCGCTGAACACCGGACAGGACTCCGGCGTGTGGGGCGGAATGAGCGAAGACGAGCGACGCGCACTGAAGCGTCGCAACGCCCGGACGAAGGCCCGCAGCGGAGTCTGACCCGGGTTTAAGCCGCGTCAACGGTGCGGCCCCGACCGAGTGTCGGGGCCGCGCCGTTGTGTGCGGCACTAATGCGCGGCTCGGACGCGACGACCGATCGGGACGCGTAGCACCACATCGGTTCCGCCTTCGGGGGCGTTGTGCATGTCCAGCGAGCCGCCCAGTTCGGCGGATACCAGTGTCCGCACGATCTGCAGACCCAACCGGTCGGACTTCTCGACGCTGAACCCATCGGGTAGACCGCGGCCGTTGTCGTGGACCACCACGTCGAGCCAACGCGCCGACCGCTCCGCACGAATCGTCACCGAGCCGCCCCCGGCTGCGGGCTCCCGTGCTGCGGGGTCAAACGCATGCTCGATGGCGTTTTGCACGAGTTCGGTGATCACCATGATCAGCGCCGTCGCGCGATCGGAGTCCAGGACGCCGAGCATGCCCGTTCGATTGATCCGGATCGGCGTGTCCACCGTCGCCACGTCATTCATGATCGGCAAGATCCGGTCGATCACCTCATCGAGGTTGACTTCCTCGTCCACCGACATCGACAGCGCATCGTGGACCAACGCGATCGACGACACCCGCCGCACCGATTCGATGAGCGCCTCTCGTCCTTCGGCGTTGGTCGTCCGGCGGGCCTGCAGTCGCAGCAGCGCCGCAACGGTCTGCAGGTTGTTCTTCACCCGGTGATGGATTTCCCGGATGGTGGCATCCTTGGAGATCAGCGCGCGGTCCCGGCGTTTGATTTCGGTGACGTCACGAACCAGCACCGCAGCGCCGGCTGCCGAGCCGTGCACAACCAGCGGCAGCGTGCGCAACAGCATCGTGGCACCACCGGCATCGACCTCGATGCGCATGCTGGCCCCACCGGCCAGGGAGTCGAGCACGTGATCAGCGAGTTCACGGGCCTCGAACGGATCGGAGATCAGCGGACGGGTGACCGCGATCAGGTTGTGTCCCTCCAACTCCGAGGTCAAGCCCATCCGATGGTATGCCGACAACGCGTTCGGGCTGGCATACGAGACGACTCCATTGACATCGAGTCGAATGAAGCCGTCACCGGCTCGCGGACTGGAGCGCGACATCGCCACGTCTCCCACGTTGGGAAAGGTGCCCTCGGAGAGCATGGTGACGAGGTCCGCGGCGCAGTCGATGTAGGCAGTTTCCAGTGGGCTGGATTTGTGGGTGTCCCCGACGGCTTTCTGATGTGTCAAAACCGCGACCACCCGGTCGTCGTGCCGCACTGGGACGGCTTCGATGTTCAGGCCAGTCTGCTGCCACGAATACTGTTGGCCTGCATCGCTTTCCAGACCGATAGTGCCGGATTCGAAGGCCGCGGCGATGAGCGGCGCGGTATCGGCGTCCAGCACGCTACCGACCGCGTCGCGCAACAGAACGGTCGGAGCGGTATTCGGCCGGCACTGTGCGACGCATACCAGCGAGCCGTCGTCGCGGCGGACCCACATCAGATAATCGGCGAATGAAAGGTCGGCGAGCAGCTGCCATTCACCGACTACCGCGTGCAAGTGGTCGACGGCGCTACCTGGCAGAACGGTGTGTTCGGCGAGCAGATCACCGAGAGTGGACATCGGCGACTCCCGCGACGAGGTACAGGCGAGCCAAT
Organism: Mycobacterium sp.; assembly: GCF_035623875.1. Taxonomy (GTDB): domain Bacteria; phylum Actinomycetota; class Actinomycetes; order Mycobacteriales; family Mycobacteriaceae; genus Mycobacterium. The sequence goes on from NZ_DASPSP010000220.1 coordinate 22,047, forward strand.
GGCTAGCTGATCACGGCGATAAGGTCGCCGGCCTGGATGACGTCTCCCACCGAAACACTGACCTTGCTGACCGTGCCAGCGACCTCGGCCAGGACCGGGATCTCCATCTTCATCGATTCCAGTAGCACCAGGGTGTCACCCTCGCCGATCTCGTCGCCCTCGTTGACCACGACTTCGAGCACGCTGGCCACGATCTCTGCGCGGACGTCCTCGGCCATCATCACCCCGTTCATCTCCCAGCCGTCGTTTACGCGATACTGCTGCTCCATCGAACCACAACCGGTTGACCTGGGCGCGAGGGAGTGAGCCGCACCGGCGGGTCGTATCGGCGCTGACAGCGCAGGTAGGCCCCTTGTTGGGTGCGAAGGAGAGGCGTGGCTGATATCGCGCCGGTATCGGTAAGCAAACTCCAAGATTACTAAGCGAACCTATAGAGTTCGTCCTGTGATCGTGTCGTGTTGTTCTTGTGACATTTGAGCAGCATTGTTTCCAGAGTGATTGGAGTGCCTGATGCACACTTAGTGTTTCAGCCGAATTTGAGGGGAATTCCGTTGTCCGAGAACATGTTTGCGAATCCGATAGCTCGACGCCCAATTAGCCGAGTGAAAGCCGGCATCGGGGCTGTGCTGGCAGCAATCGCCACCCTCGGGCTTGGCGTCGGCGTCGCCGCGGCCGATCCCCAGCAACCATTCCTTGTCGACGACCCACTGCCCGTTCCAGGCCTCGGCGGGGCCGGCGGCGGTGCCGGCAGCGCCGTGAGCATCGCCAATTCGCTCTTCGGCTCACTGAGCAGTTTGATGAACACCATCATCCCCGGCAGCGGGGACCTGTTGATGCCGGCCAGCAGTGCCCTGACGCCAGGTGGACTGCCCGGCGAAGTGCCCGGCGTGGGTGGGCTGCCCGGCGAAGTGCCCGGCGTGGGTGGGCTCACCGGCGGAGTGCCCGGCATACCCGGCTACCCCGGTGGGCTTCCGGGACAGGCTCCGGACGGCTACCCCGGTGCACTCCCGGGACAAATCCCGGGCGGCTACCCAGGTGCACTCCCGGGACAAATCCCCGGCGGCTACCCCGGTGCACTCCCGGGACAAACCCCCGGCGGCTACCCCGGTGCGCTCCCCGGACTAACGCCGGCGCTACCAGGGCAGACGCCGCTGGTGCCGGGACAGATGCCCGGTGTAGCCGGGCAGACAGCAGGGGTTCCCGGGCAGCCGGTGCCGGGACAGCCAGCTGCGGTCGTGCCTGCGGGCACTGGGTCGATTGCGTAGCCCCCGGGCTAAGCAACACCCGACGCATGGAAGACTGACCTGCACTTACACCTGCGAGGAGGGATCAGTTATGGCCAAGCGTGGCCGGAAGAAGAAAGACCGCAAGTACAGCAAGGCCAACCACGGTAAGCGCCCCAACGCCGGGTAGCGCGGGGCGTTCACCGGCGGATGATCGTGGTTCGGCTGATCTCCAGCCGTAAGCGCTCGCGAAGCCCCTCCGGAGCCTTCTCGCCACGGCACTTGGTAGCGATCAACGCCTTGAATTGCTCCTCGAGGCCGTAGATCCGGAAACACGGCGGGCATTCCTCGAGATGCTTAAGCAGCTTCTCTCGATTCTCTGGCTTGCATTCACCGTCGAGCAATGTCCATACCTCGGCGATCAGTTCGGCGCACTCTGCCTTCATGCGCGCGTCGGCGCCTGCAGAGGGGTCATCGTGGCCCGACGTGGGCGGGAATTCGGTCACGACGACACCTCCTCGGGTGCCTGATCACCGCGGATGAAACCCCGGTCCTTGGCCACATCGGTCAGCAATTCGCGTAGTTGGCGTCGGCCGCGATGCAGTCGCGACATCACCGTCCCGATCGGTGTATCCATGATCTCGGCGATCTCCTTGTACGGGAAACCCTCCACGTCTGCGTAGTAGACCGCCATCCGAAACTCTTCGGGTAATGCCTGCAGCGCCTCTTTGATTTCGGTGTCCGGCAACGCCTCGAGCGCCTCAACCTCGGCGGAGCGCAAACCGGTCGAGGAGTGCTCAGCGGTGGCCGCCAGCTGCCAGTCGGTGATCTCGTCGGTCGGATACTGCGCCGGCTGCCGCTGCTTCTTGCGGTAACTGTTGATGTAGGTGTTGGTCAGGATGCGGTAGAGCCAGGCCTTGAGGTTTGTGCCCTCCTTGAAGGAGCGAAATCCCGCGTAGGCCTTGACCATGGTTTCCTGCAGCAAGTCCTCGGCGTCGGCGGGATTCCGGGTCATCCGCAGCGCGCCGCCGTACAGCTGATCCAGCAGCGGAATCGCGTCACGCTCGAAGCGCGCGGTCAGCTCCGCGTCGGTCTCGTTGGAGCGGCTAGGTCCCGAGGCGTCCAGGTTGTCAGAGACGTCCGAGGCCTCCCGGGTCTCCGCAACCTCCGGCTCGGTCGCGCCGTCGATGTCGGCCATGTTGACTAACGCAGTCCCTTCTGTCGCGATGCCAGTGAACAGGTCCATGAGCACCGGACCCGACTGGCACCCGGCCAACCGCTCTTCGCCGATGAGGCTCGTCGCCGTTGACACCCGACTCCCCCTCTCTCCAATCTAAAGGCTGCGACCGACAGTGTCTGCTTCGCACCACTCAACAGCAATGATCGCCTCGCTATTTCCGGTCCATCTCGAGGCGGCGGCGACGCAATCCGGACCGCCGATTCATGCCGGATGTGAGCAGCGTTACTGTGACGCTCATGTCCCTGAAAGCCAAGACCATGTTCATCTCGGGTGCCAGCCGCGGAATCGGCCTGGCTATCGCCAAGCGGGCCGCCCAGGACGGCGCCAACATCGCCTTGATCGCCAAGACCGCCGAGCCGCACCCCAAGTTGCCGGGCACGGTGTTCACCGCCGCGAAAGAGCTCGAAGAGGCCGGCGGCCAGGCGCTGCCGATTGTCGGGGATGTTCGCGACCCGGATTCGGTCGAGGCCGCGGTAGCCAAGGCCGTCGAGCAGTTCGGCGGCATCGACATCTGCGTGAACAACGCGTCGGCGATCAACCTGGGGTCGATCACCGAGGTGCCAATGAAGCGGTTCGACTTGATGAACGGCATCCAGGTGCGCGGTACGTACGCGGTGTCTCGAGCGTGTATCCCGCATCTGAAGGGCCGGGAGAACCCGCACATACTGACGCTGTCGCCGCCGGTGCTGCTCGGCAAAGAGTGGTTGAAGCCGACGGCGTACATGATGGCCAAGTTCGGCATGACGCTGTGCGCGCTGGGCATGGCCGAGGAGCTGCGTGACGAGGGCATTGCGTCGAACACCCTGTGGCCGCGCACGCTGGTGGCCACCGCCGCGGTGCAGAACCTGCTCGGCGGTGACGAGGCGATGGCCCGCGCGCGCAAGCCGGAGGTGTACTCCGACGCGGCCTACGTCATCCTCAACAAGCCCTCCCGTGAGTACACCGGCAACACGCTGCTGTGTGAAGACGTGTTGGTGGAGTCCGGCGTCACCGACTTGTCGGTGTATGACTGTGTGCCGGGCGGGAAACTCGGCGTCGACTTCTGGGTGGACGGCGTCAACCCGCCGGGGTACTCGGGTCCCTAGGGGCCACTGACGTGGCCGGGGCTGCGACACCGGCGCTTGCGGTTCTGATCGCTGCCGGTGTGCCGCATGAGGTCGTCAAGTTCGGTCACGATCCCCGGCAATACTCGTTCGGCGTCGAAGCGGTCGGTGCGCTGACCAAGGCCGGTGGGATCGCGGCAGAGCAGATCTACAAGACCTTGATCATCGCGGTGCCCGACGGGTTCGCCGTCGCGATACTGCCGGCGTCGTCGAAATTGTCACTGAAGGCGGCGGCCGCTGCGCTGGGGGTCACCAAAGCCAGCATGGCCGAGCCCGCTGCGGCCCAGCGAGCCACTGGTTATGTGGTCGGCGCTGTTTCGCCGCTCGGGCAGCGCGCGCCACTACCGACCGTCGTCGATTCCGGCGCGCTGGCCTGGGACCGGATGTATTGCAGCGCGGGCCGGCGTGGGTGGGACGTCGCAGTCGCTCCCGAGGATCTGGTCCGGCTCACCGGCGCGGTGACTGCCGAGATCCAGGCCTAACCCGGGGCCGGGCGTCCGGCCAGCATGCTGTGCACGCTGTCGGCGAACGCGGCGGTGGTGAAGCAGGTCGGCTCGGCGAATTCCTCCAGGGTGAGCGCGTCGTTCCAGCTGGCGTCTGCCGCGGCCCGCAGCAGCGGCTTTGTCATCGCCACTGCGTGGGCCGGCATGGCAGCGACGCGTGTACACCATTCGTCGGCAGTAGCGAGCAGCTTGTCGTGCGCGACGACCTGCTGCACAAGGCCCAGCCGTTGTGCGGTGTGGGCGTCGATGTGCTCGCCGCGCAGGTAGTAGGCAAGCGCGCCCTGGTAGCCGAGGCGACGGGTCAACGCCCAGCTAGTGCCGACCTCGGGAATCAGACCCAGACGACCGAACGCGGGCACGATCACCGCCCGCTCGCTGGCGATGGTGAGGTCACACGTCAGCGCCCACGCCAGGCCGACTCCGGCCGCCGGGCCGTTGAGCGCGGCCACGAAGATGGTGTCCGATCCGGCGATCAGCCGGGCAATGCCCCCGAATTCGCGGCGGATCCAGCGCCAGACGTCGGCGACACCCTCGGGTTGGGTCAGCTGTTCGGTCGCGGCACGCATCATCTTCAAGTCGCCACCAGCGCTGAAGCCCGGGTCGGCACCGGTGAGCACCACACTGCGAACGTCGGCATCGGCAACCAAGGCATCGAGCGCGCGCCGTAACTGCCGCACCAACGGCGCGGAAAGCACGTTGAGGCGGTCGGGTTCATCGAGGGTAACGACCGCCCGGTCACCGCGATGCTCGACGCGTACCCGGCCGGGCGCCTCTGGGTCGTCGCCGTCGGCGACCATGCTGTTGTAGAGCGATTCCGCTGCGCCCATCATTTGTCCTCCTCGATTCCATTGGCCCGCAATGCCTTCCACGCAGCGTCGGCAAAGGTCTTGACCACCCCACGCGGCATGTTGGGTTCATCGCCGGCAATCCAGTACCGGCTGAATTCCAGTGCCGGCCCGAACCACAACGCCGCCGTGATGCCGGCCTGCATCGGCCGCAGCACGCCGTAGCTGTGGTGCGGACGCCACCAATCCCGCACGGCCGCAAAGAATTCCCGGTTGGCATCGCCCAGCTCGGCGCTGTCCAGCCGATCACCCAGCAGCAAGGCCGCCTCGCTGCGGTTGGCGGACACCCACCGCAGGTGGTGCGCGACGCCACCGCGGATCCCCCTCTCGGCGGTGGCGTGGCTGCGCAACATCGCGACGAATCCCGCCTGGTATTCGCTCATGACTTGGGCATAGACGGCAGCGGCCAGCGACGGTTTGTCGGGGAAATGGTGATACAGCGCCCCGACGCTGACATCGGCGTCGCGACGGATCTCGTCGAGTGTCGCCGCAATGGCGCCATCGGCCGCGAACCGCCGGCGGGCGGTCTGCATCAATCGGCCCCGCGCATCGGTAGTGCTGGATCTCGGCACGAGAAATACTCTACTGCCACCGAGGAATCCTCTGTCAACGAGAGTGCTGGGTTTGCCGTCGCTGACCTGAGATTGCCCAATCAGGCGAACGCGCTCTGCCCGGTGATGTGCCGTCCGACGATGAGGGACTGGATTTCAGCAGTTCCTTCGTAAGTGACCAGGGCTTCCATGTCGCACAGGTGGCGCATGACATGGAAGTCAAGCAAGACACCGTTGCCGCCTAATACGTCGCGGGCCAGTCGACACACGTTTCGGCCCTTGACCGTGCAGTAGTACTTGGCGAGCGCGGCCATCGTTTCTTCGACCTTGCCCTCATCGATGAGCCGGGCCATTCGGATGGCGTACAGCTGCATCGAGGTGAGATCGCCGAGCATCTCCACCAGCATCGACTGGATGACCTGGGTCCTGGCGATTGGCCTGCCGAACTGCTTTCGCCGCAGGGCGTAGTTCAGGGCGATGTCGTAGGCCGCGACTGCGTGTCCGGCCGACCCCCACGCGACGGAATTGCGGGTGCCGGCGAGCACCTTGCCCACATCTTTGAAGCTGTTGCAGTTCTGCAGTCGGGCGTCTTCGGAAACCCGGCAGTCGGTGAGGGTGATGTCCGCGTTCTGTACCATCCGCAGCGACATCTTGCCGCCGATCTTGGTCGCCGCGTATCCGGGGTTGTCCTTCTCCACGACGAACGCCTTGACTTGGTTGTCCGCGGTGTCGCGAGCGTATACGACGATGTAGTCGCACCACACGGCGTTGCCCGGCCAGCGCTTGCGGCCGTTGAGCACCCATTCATCGCCTTGCCGCTCGGCGGTGGCCTCGAGGATGACGGCGTCCGAACCGTGCTCGGGCTCGGTCAGGGCGAACGCGCCGATCTTTTCCATGCGCGCCATCGCCGGCAGGTAGCGCTGCCGCTGTTCCTCGGAGCCCAGGATGTTGATCGATTGCATGGCCAACCCGAGGTGTACGGCGAAGAACGTGGCTATGCTCCCGTCGATGCGGGACAGCTCGTAGGTGACGAGGCCGGCAGCGACCGCGCTCATCGATGTGCACCCGTGGTCGCCCAGGTTGTAGTCGCCGACAATGTTCAGCGCGGCAAGTTTCGGGATCAGGTCGAACGGGAACTCGCCGCGTTCCCAATACTCATTGGCGATCGGCAGGATCTCGGCCTCGCCGAACGCCCGGACTGCGGCGAAAATCTCCTTTTCCTGCTCGGTCAGCTGATCCTTCATCAGGAAGTAGTCGGTTTCCCGGGTAAGGCCGATGTCCTCGACGAGCGAGGCGGTGGCTGGATCGGCGTCCTTGGCGCCTCGTGTCTCAAACGAGCTGAGCGGTTTTGGCGTCGTTGTCATGGCCGCTCTCCAGGTTCGTGCAGGAATTCCTCGATGACGGGCGCGAGTTCGGCCGCATTGTGCACGAGATCGATGTGGCCGCCGCTATGTTTATGCAGGCGCGAATGGGGCAGTAACGCGTTTATGATGTGCGCGTTGACAATCGGGATGATCGGATCATCGGTGCCTGCCACGATCAACGTCTGCTGCCGCACCGCAGGCAGCGCGAACAGGCTGGTCCATACCGAACCCGCGAGGAGCTGGTGCAGGTAGCCCATCTTCGATCCGGCATGCAACTGCTGAAGATACAGTCGCGCCACATCCTCCCCGTGAGCGCGGACAGTGCCGCCGTATAGTTCACCGGCAATAGATGCGGCGTAGTCCGGATCCGAAAACCTGCGGGGGGTAGCCATTTTCGCCAGCACGCGCGGATGAGCAGGCACCATCAGCGCACCAGTACCTGTCGCCACCAGAACCAGACGGCGGCACCGGCGCGGGTTCTGAAAGGCGAACTGCTGCGCAAGTGCCCCACCCCAGGACAGCCCCAGCACATCGACCACGCCGATTCCCAGCTCGGATAGCACCCGGCCCAGCACCCAGGCAAGGTAGGGAAACCCATAGGGCGCAAGGGATGTGGGTGATCCTCCGGCTCCCGGCACATCGAATCTGACCACCGTGGTATCGGGATCCAGCTGCTCCACCAGCGGGTCCAGCACTTCCAGGCTGGCCCCGATGCCATTGCACAGCACCAGCGGCACACCGGTTCCCCACCGCACGTTCACCCGAATCCGCTGTCCGCCGGTGGCGACGTAGCACTCCTCGCCAAACAGACTCACCGGCAACGCACGAAGACGTCGCCGTTCCCGGATCGATTGACGCTTGTCGGCAGCTTGTGACTCGTTTGGGGTCATCCCAAAATCCTGCGCATGATCTTCAGTCCCTTGTCGGTATACGGCGGGTAGAGGAGCTTCAGATCCGGCTTCGTTGTCTTAGCGAGGACCGCCTTCCGGTGACTCAGCGCCTGAAATCCCCATTCACCATGGTAGGCGCCCATGCCGCTGTGCCCCACGCCACCGAATGGCAGCTGTGGCACCAACAGATGCATCGCCACGTGGTTGAGCACCGCGCCGCCAGCCGGAACCGAATCGACGATTCTGCGGCCGGTGGACTTCGAGCCGGAGAACACATACAGGGCAAGCGGCTTGGGCCGGCCGTTGGCGAAGCTGATCGCCTGATCCACCGAATCCACTTCGATCACCGGAAGGATCGGGCCGAAGATCTCGTCGGTCATCGCGGGCTCGTCAGGATCAGGGTCGACGATGACTGTCGGCTCGATCGTGAGTGAATCCCGGTCGCTGTGGCCGCCGACGGCGATCTCGCCCTTCGTGGCTTCGAGATAGCCGACAAGCCGGTCGAATTGGCGCTCGTTGACGATCCGCATACCCTTATCATTTCCGGTGCGGAAAGCAATCACGTTATCGACGATCAGCCGGACGAGTTCTGGCTTGATGGACTTCTCGGCCAGTACGTAGTCCGGTGCGACACAAGTCTGCCCTGAGTTCAGCAGCCTTCCCCACGCGATCCGCCGTGCCGTCACATCGAGATCGGCATCGGCGGTGACGATGACGGGGCTCTTGCCGCCGAGCTCCAAGGTGACCGGGGTAAGCGTCGAGGCCGCCGCGGCCATGATCTTGCTGCCGATCGCGGTGCCACCGGTGAACACGGCGTGGTCGAAGCCCAACGAGAGCAGCTGCTGTGTGGTGTCGGCAGCGCCCTCGACGACGGCGATGGCATCCGAGTCGAGGTACTGGGGGATCAGCCGGGCAAGAAGCGCCGAGGTAGCGGGGGCCAGTTCCGACGGCTTCAGCACCGCACAGTTGCCGGCTGCGACGGCGGCCACTAGAGGGCCGAGCGAGAGGTAGATCGGATAGTTCCACGGTGCGATGATGAGGACCACGCCCAGCGGTTCGTATTGCACCCAAGCCGAGCCGGGGAGCTGGCTCAACGGCACCCGCTGTTTTTTTCGCTTCATCCACCTGCCCAGGTGCTTACGCGCGAACTCCGCTTCGCCCCTCGTGGACGCGATATCGCCCAGCCAAGCTTCTGCTCGTTCGCGGCCGAGATCTTGGGCGAGGGCTGCTGCGATCTGATCCTCGTTCTCGTCGAGAAGTCGCTCGATTCCTCGCAGTTGGCGCAGTCGCCAGTCGACCGCCCGTGTGCGTCCGCTTGCGAACACGCCCCGGATAGTGGCGACTTGGTCAGCGAGCTCGGCCGGTGCGGTAGTGGTATGTCCGATCATTTCGTCACTTCTCCATCACATAGCTGCCCGGAGCCGGACCCAACGGCGGAAGTTCCTCCCCACCAAGCGTTTTCGGAGCGTCAACCTCTGAGCCGCTGCGCTCAGCGAGCCAGCTGACGTAGTCCGGCCACCAGGAGTCAGCGTGCTTCTCAGCAGACTCGAGCCACTGTTGGGGATCCTCGGCGTCGACCGGGCCGGCGCGGAACGACGCCTTAGGGTTGCCTGGCGGGTTGACCAGCGCCGCAATATGACCGTTGGTGGACAGCACGTAGCGGTTGTCCTTGCTGCCCAGCAAGCGGGCACTTCGATAAGTGGCCTGCCACGGCGAGATGTGGTCGGCGATGCCGCCGACGACGTAAGCGTCGGCAGTGACCTTCGACAGGTCGACCGGGCTGCCGAGCATGCTGACCCCGCCCGGGGTGACCAGCGCGTTCCGCAGCCCCATCAGCACCAGGTCGCGGTGCAGCGCGGCGGCCATCCGGGTGGTGTCGGCGTTCCAGAACAACACGTCGAACGGCGCCGGTTTGCGGCCCTGCACATAGTTGTTCACCACGTACCGCCACACCAGGTCGGTGGGCCGAAGCCAGGCGAACATCTCCGCCATGTCGCGCCCGTCGAGGTAACCCTTCCTCGCCGACACTCGTATCGCCGCCTGCGCCGCGCGATCGCTCATCGCCGCCGCCGCGAACCCGGCCCTGGTCTCATCCAGTACGGTGACCGCGAGGTTGAGGCCCGCGACCCGGTCGCCCTCGCCGATCTCGGCGAGGTGGGCCGCCGTCATCGCCGCCAGGATGCCGCCCGAACAGGTGGCCAGCAGGTGGGTGCTGTCGGCCCCGGTGATTTTCTCCACCGCGCCCATTGCCTCCACGATCGCTGCGCCGTAGGTGTCGAAGCCCCAATCCCGGTGGCGGGCTTGTGGGTTGCGCCAAGAGATGACAAAAACCTGCTGGCCTTGCTGGACGAAATACTCGATCATGCTGCGGCCGGGCGCGATGTCCATGACGTAGTACTTGTTGATCACCGGCGGCACCAGGAGCAGTGGGATCTCGCGCACCT
>NZ_DASPSP010000240.1:0-50432 GCF_035623875.1 Mycobacterium sp.
ATGTGGATGGCCTCGGCCTCCAGCGAGCGCAGATGGCTCAGTTCATATTGCCCGGGGACTGGGCGGTGGTCGTTTACCCTCGCCGCTGGGCTAGTCGCCACTTGACTGGTCATCAACCCTCAATTCCATGTAAAGTTGGTAGAAATGGTCAACTTTATAAGCATTACCATGTATGGAACCAGCATGGTCCGCCGTTGTCAATGAAGTTGGATGAAAAAGTCCCCCGCAAGCGGGTGGGGGCGTGCCCCCAGCAAAAGCCCCCGACACGCCGAAGCGCCGGGGGCTTTTGCCTCTGGTGGCCGGTTAGAGCGTCACTTCGTTGAGCTTGCCGGTTGCGACGTCGAAGATGAAGCCTCGCAACGACTCGTGCTTGGTGACGAACGGACTGTTTTCGATGCGGCGCAAGGACTGCCGAACGTCCTCCGCAAGGTCGGGGAAGGCCTCGGCCGCCCACGGCGGCTTGACGCCGGTCTCTTCCTGGATGGCGTGCTTGAAGTCGTCGTCGCTGAAGGTGAGCATCCCGCAGTCGGTGTGGTGAATCAGGATGATCTCCCGGGTTCCCAGCAACCGCTGGCTGATGGCGAGCGAGCGAATCGCATCGTCGGTGACCACCCCACCGGCGTTTCGGATGACGTGTGCCTCGCCCTCCTTGATTCCGAGCAGGCGGTAGACGTCCAACCGGGCGTCCATGCACGCCACGACCGCCACATGTTTGCTCGGCGGCAGCGGCAGCGGGCCCTTGAAGGAACCTGCATATTGGGCGTTGTGGGCCAAGTAGTCATCGGTAACCGTCACGCCAATCTCCTTGTGTCACAGTGTCGTTTGCTGCACGGCCCCAACCCAAGTGCGTGATTCTAACAATCAGCGGACAGATTTTCACCGGTCCGGATCAGACCGATCAGAAGGGCTCAGATGGGTAGGGCGGTTGAGCGCGGTGGTCCGGGACGGCCCGCGCGCTGCCTAGCTGCGCCTTTGGGCCGCCCCAGCGACTTGGCAGATCAGATCTTTTACCCTGGCCCCATGCGAGACAGGCAGGGCTGGCAGGCATGATCCGCTTCCTGCTACGTCGCCTGCTCAACTACCTCGTGCTGCTGGCGCTGGCCTCGTTCCTGGCCTTCTGCCTGGCCTCGGTGACGTTTCATCCGCTGGACAGTTTCATCGAGCGTCACCCACAGCCGCCGGCTGAGGCTATCCACGCCAAAGCCGTTGAGCTCGGCTTGGACAAACCCGTGCCCATCCGTTACGCGGAATGGGCGGCCGGCGTGGTCCGGGGCGACTTCGGTACGACGGTGACCGGTCACCCCGTCTCCCAGGAGTTGTGGCCCCGAGTTGGAGTCAGCGTTCGGCTGGTGCTGATCGGTTCGCTGGTGGGCACTGTGGCCGGCGTAGTCCTGGGAGCCTGGGGAGCGGTCCGTCAGTATCGGCTGAGCGACCGCGTGATCACCGTACTGTCGCTAATCATTCTGAGCATCCCGTCATTCGTGCTGGCCGGGCTGCTCATCCTGGCCGCGCTGCGGGTCAACAACCTCGCCGGGGTGCGGTTCTTCGCATACACCGGGGAAACCTCGCCGATTCCGCCCGGCGGTATCTGGGACCAGTTCGTCGACCGCGCTCGGCACATCGTGTTGCCGAGTCTCACGCTGGCCCTGGGCACGGCCGCCAGCTTCAGCCGGTATCAGCGCAACGCGATGCTGGACGTGCTCGGCGAGGATTTCATCCGGACCGCGCGGGCCAAGGGCCTGACCCGCCGGCGTGCGCTGTTCAAGCACGGCCTGCGTACCGCGCTCATTCCGCTGGCCACGTTGTTCGCCTACGGAGTGAGCGGGCTGGTCGTCGGTGCGGTGTTCGTCGAAAAGATCTTCGGCTGGCACGGCATGGGCGAGTGGGTGGTGCAGGCCATCTCGAGTCAGGACACTCACATCGTCGCGACGATCACATTGTTCACCGGTGCGGCGCTGTTATTCGCCGGGCTGTTGTCCGACGTCATCTATGCGGCGTTGGACCCGAGGGTGCGGGTGTCATGACACGCGCCGGCGACGACGCGCTGATGACGCAAGAGACCACCACGGACACCACCCCGCTCCGCGTGGGCATCAAGCCGACCACCTTCACCTCGCGACGAAGCCTGGTGATACATCGCTTCACGCGCAACAGACCCGCCGTGGTGGCGTTGATTTTGCTGGTGGTGCTGTTCGTCGGCTGCTACGGGCTGCCGCCGCTACTCCCCTACGACTACACCTCTCTGGACTACCACCGGCTGCTGCAGCCACCATCGTTCAAGCACTGGTTCGGCACCAACACGCTCGGCCAGGACCTGTTGGCCCGGACGCTGCGCGGTATGCAGAAGTCGATGCTGATCGGTTTCTGCGTGGCACTGATATCGACCAGTATCGCCGCCACCGTCGGATCGATTGCCGGCTACTTCGGCGGCTGGCGTGACCGGGCGCTGATGTGGCTGGTCGACCTGCTGTTGGTGGTACCAGGCTTCCTGATAATCGCGATCATCACTCCGCGCATCAAACAGTCGAGCAGCATGCTGTGGCTCATCGTGCTGCTCGCGATCTTCGGTTGGATGGTCAGCTCCCGCATGGTGCGCGGCTTGACTATGAGCCTGAGACAACGCGAATTCGTCCGTGCGGCAAGGTTTATGGGCGTGCCCAACCGCCGGGTGATCATGCGCCACATCCTGCCGAACGTCGCCTCGATCCTCATCATCGACGCGACCCTCAACGTTGGCTTCGCGGTCCTGGCCGAAACCGGGCTGAGCTTCTTGGGATTCGGCATCCAACCGCCCGATGTGTCGTTGGGCACGCTGATCGCCGATGGCACCCCGTCGACCACGACGTTCCCCTGGGTATTCCTGTTCCCGGCCGGAGCGCTGGTGCTGATCGTGTTGTGCGCCAACCTAACCGGAGACGGCCTGCGGGACGCGTTGGATCCGGGCAGCCGATCAGCACGCCGCAAGATGCGGCTCCGGAGGTGACCGCCCTGCTCGAGGTGGCGGATCTCAACGTCACCTTCGATACCGGAGACGTGCGCGTGTCCGCGGTGCGCGGCACGAGTTACCACATCGACCCCGGCGAAGTGGTCGCCATCGTCGGGGAATCCGGTTCGGGCAAAACCACTGCCGCGATGGCAGTCGTTGGATTACTGCCCGAACACGCTGACGTGTCGGGATCGGTGCGGCTACACGGTGACGAGTTACTCGGGTTGCCTGACCAGGCGATGTCACGGATTCGCGGCAAGTCGATCGGCACCGTGTTCCAAGACCCGATGTCGGCGCTGACACCCGTCTACACCATCGGCGACCAGATAGCGGAAGCGATCAAGGTCCACAACCGCGAGGTCAGTCGAGCGGGTGCCCGCAAGCGTGCCGTCGAGCTGCTCGAACTGGTCGGGATCGTGCAGCCGCAAAGCCGGGCAAGGGCTTTCCCGCACGAACTGTCCGGCGGCGAGCGCCAACGGGTGGTGATCGCGATCGCGATCGCCAATGATCCCGACCTGCTGATCTGCGACGAACCGACCACTGCGCTGGATGTCACCGTGCAGGCGCAAATCCTCGACGTGCTGCGAACTGCGCGCGACGTCACCGGCGCCGGTGTACTGATCATTACCCACGACCTGGGTGTGGTGTCTGAGTTCGCCGACCGGGCGCTGGTCATGTACGCCGGCCGTCCGGTCGAGATCGCAGGAGTCGAAGAGCTTTACCGTGACCGCCGGATGCCGTACACGGCCGGGTTACTGGGCTCGGTGCCGCGACTGGACTCCCCGCAGGGCACCCGGCTGGTTCCCATCCCGGGCGCACCGCCGACGATGACGTCGCTGCCCGATGCCTGCCAATTCGCACCCCGCTGTCCGCTGGCGATCAGCGAATGTCGCACTGCGGAACCCGATCTGGTGACGATTCGAGACGGTCACGCGGCGGCGTGCATCCGCACCGACGAGGTCGCGGGCCGTAGCGCGGCCGAGATCTATCACGTGTCAACGCAACCCGTTGCGATCGAGAACGCCGCGGCTGATCCGCCGGTGGTCGTGCAAGTCACCGACCTTGCCAAGACCTACCCGCTGACCAAGGGCGTCGTCTTGCGCAGACGGGTGGGCGAGGTGCGTGCTGTCGACGGGGTCAGTTTCAGCGTGAAGCAGGGCCGCACTTTGGGCATCGTCGGCGAATCGGGTTCCGGCAAATCGACCACGTTGAGCCAGATTCTCGAGCTCGCCACGCCCCAGGCCGGTGTCATCGAGATCCTCGGCGAAGACGTCGCAGCCCTCGATACCGCCGCCCGTCGCAAACTGCGGACCGAACTGCAGGTGGTGTTTCAGGACCCGGTGGCGTCGCTGGATCCCCGGCTCCCAGTGTTCGACATCATCGCTGAACCGTTGGTTACCAACGGGTTTGACAGATATCGAAGCGAGGAACGGGTCGCCGAGCTGCTGGACATCGTCGGACTGAACCACGACGACGCGAGCCGCTACCCCACCGAATTTTCCGGCGGCCAGAAACAGCGGATCGGGATCGCGCGGGCACTCGCCCTGCAGCCGAAGATCCTTGCGCTCGACGAGCCGGTTTCTGCGCTCGACGTATCGATTCAGGCCGGCATCATCAATCTGCTGCTGGACCTGCAGAGCCGATTCGGGTTGTCTTATCTGTTTGTGTCGCATGATCTTTCCGTAGTCAAGCACCTGGCTCACCGGGTGGCCGTGATGTACCGGGGAAAGATTGTGGAGCAGGGCGATGGCGACCAGGTGTTCAGCAACCCGCAGCACGAGTACACGCGGCGGCTGTTGGCCGCGGTCCCGCGCGCGCACCCGGATGTCGCGGGTGGTTAGCATCGTCTCGATGATCCGCAGGCTTGCGCTGCTGGTGACGCTGATGGTGTGCGTGATCGTCACGGGCTGCTCGGACGGTTACAAGGACGTTGTCGGGCGGCGGGCGGTGCGAGTCGGCACCACCAGCGACGTCAACCCCCGAGACCCGGCAACGCTGCGCGACGGCGGCGACCTGCGGCTCGCGATCAGCTCGTTCCCACCGAACTTCAACGAAATGAACATCGACGGCAACACCGCCGACATCGCTTCGATTGTGTCGCCGACGCTGCCGGGGGCGTTCATCACGCTGGCCGATGGGTCGCCGAAACTCAACACCGACTACTTCACCGGTGCTGAGCTCACCAGCGCGAGCCCGCAGGTCGTCACATTGACGATCAATCCGAAAGCGGTGTGGACCGACGGCACCCCGATGACCTGGGAGGACATCAAAGCTGAGGTCGACGCCTGCAGTGGCCGCGACAAGCGCTACTTGATCGCCAGCAAGGCCGGATTCGAGCGGGTGAAGTCGGTGACCATGGGCGTGGATCATCGCCAAGCGGTGGTCACCTTCGCCCAGCCCTACGCGGAGTGGCGCGGGATGTTCGCCGGTGGCATGCAACCTCGCAGCATGACCGAGAAGCCGGACGTGTTCAATAAGGGCCAGCTCGACGCCCCGGGGCCGTCGGCCGGGCCGTTCGTTGTGTCGAGGATCGACCACAGCGCGCAGCGGATTGTGCTGACCCGTAACCCGCACTGGTGGGGCCGCAAGCCGCGGCTGAACTCCATCACTTTCCTGGTGCTCGACTCCTCCGCCGTCATCCCCGCACTGCAGAACAACGCGATCGACGCGGCGGGTGTGAGCACGCTCGACGACACGGTCACCGCCGAGCGCACGCCGGGCGTCGTCATCCGCAGCGCGCCGGCACCGACCTGGTATCACTTCACCTTCAACGGTGCACCGGGATCCATCCTGTCCGACGACAAGCTGCGGCTGGCGATCTGCAGAGGCATCGACCGTCAGGCCATCGTGAATGTCGTCCAGCATGGCCTGACCGATGATCCGACGCCGCTGGACAACCACATCTACGTCGTCGGCCAGAAGGGCTACCAAAACAACAGTGCGCCAGCCGCTTACAATCCCGACCAAGCCCGCAGAGACCTCGATGCGCTGGGCTGGAAGCTCGACGGAACAGTGCGGGAAAAGGAAGGCAAACAGCTCGTCGTGCGCGACGTGCTGTACGACTCGCCGGCCGCCCGGCAGATCGCGCTGGTCGCCCAGCAGAACCTGGCGCAGATCGGTGTCAAGCTGGTGCTCGACGTCAAAGCGGGCACCGGATTCTTCAACCAGTACGTGAGCGTCGGTGACTTCGACATCGTGCAATTCGGTTGGGTCGGTAACGCTTTCCCGCTGTCCGCGCTGCCGCAGATTTACACCTCGGACGGTGAGGGCAACTTCGGCAAGATCGGTAATGCCAGCATCGACGCCAAGATCGATCAGACGCTGTCGGAGCTGGACGAGAACGCGGCGCGCGACATGGCTAACCAGGTCGACGCGATGATCTGGCGGGAGGGCTTCAACCTGCCGCTGTTCCAGTCGCCCGGCGACATCGCCGTGCGCACCAACCTGGCCAACTTCGGCGCGCCCGGGCTGGCCGATGTGGATTACACCGCGATCGGATTCATGCGGGACTGAGGCATTCGGCGTTGTGGGCGAGGATCGCTACGCGCACAATTCGATTCGTTGCGCGCCCTTGACGCCGTCGTATCGAGCTGGAGTACAAGTCAATACGATGACCTGCCCGCGCTCGCCCAGTGTGTCGAACACCTCGGCCATCTTGGCCAACCGCTCTGGGTCAGAGAAGCCAAGTGCATCATCGATCAGAATCGGGACGGCGTCCTCTTTGGCGACTAGCGCTGCTCCCGCCAGCCGCGCCAGGATGCCGAGCTGCTCCTTCGCCCCACCCGACAGTGATTCATAGGGCACGGTGCAACCGTCGAGAGTGCGGTTGAGGATGCACAGATCGGTGTCGATATCGACTTCGAAACTAGGGCCAAAAACCGGACGCCCGAGTCGCTGCAATTCGGCGCGGAACGGCTCGACATAACGCAACCTGGTGATGTCGCGGTGGCGGACCATCACCGACCGCAGCAACTCGACGGCGCGGGCTCGACTACCAACCCGGGCGTGCTCGCTTCGGGCGTGTTCGCACTTGGTCTCGGCGGCATCGAGCTTGCCCTTGCGGCCCTCGGTGCCGAAGAGTGTTAGCTCGACGTCGATCTCGTGCAGAGTGCGGGCGATCTCGTCGTGGCGGATTTGCAATGCCTCGGCCGCCGTGCTGGCGTCGGCCAGTTCGGCGGCGACGGTGTCGGGTGCCGCGGCGGCTAGTTGTTCGGACAGCTCGGCGACCCGACCGTTAGCGGTTTGCGCGGCCCGCAGGTCGTTGTCGGCGGCGGCCCCCAGTTGCTCGTCGGTGACGGTTGCGCGCTGCTGGCCCAGCCGGTCAGCGACAGCCGCCAGCTCGGCACGCTGGCTAGCCAGCTTGTCGTTCGCAAGGGTTGCCTGCGTGGATATTTCGGTGAGCTTCGCCACCGCCAGTGCCGCGACCCGGCGGTGCGTCTCGAGGTCGGCGCTCGCCGTGACGCGGACGGCGTCGGCCTCTTCGAGCTCGCCACGGGCCGCGGCGGCATTCATCGAGATGTCGTCGGCGTGCGCCTTGGTACGCAACTCGGCAAGCCTCGAGCGCAACTGCTCGACCTCGTCGTCACCGCACAACCCGGTCAGGGTCGCGGTCAACTGGCTGCGGCCGTTCACCAGTTCGCGCCGGCGCTGATCGGTAAGCCGTGCCGCTGCCACGTCGGGGACCTGCGCCGCTGCCAGTGCGACGAACAAATCTTGTTGGGCTGCCGCGTATTCAGCCTGAATATCGAGTGCCGTCGCGCCCGGAGTGAACCGCGCGGTCAGGACACCGGGCACCTCGACCTCGGTGGCGCCGCCCGCGGTGGTCGACCAGCTCTGGCCCGCGGGCAGCGACACCCGCTGGTCACCAATGACAAGTTCGATGTCCGCGGCCGCAACGAATTCCACCGTCGCTGATACCAACGCGAGTTGGCCCTCGACTCGTTCGACGGTTGCAGCGGCTCGCTCGATCTGCTGAAAAAGATTGTCGGTCAGCGCAATTGCCGATAGCTCATCGCAGATCAGGTCACGATCGCGCTGGGCGGCGTCGATCTTGGCGAGCCGGGCTGTCAACCGGTCGGCCTCGTCGCGGCGAGCCAGCTCGTCAACGATGCGCCGAGCCGTTTCGGCTCGCTGTTGGGCGGCGGAAAGGCGCTGGTTGGCATCCTCGACCACGGCATCGGCCGCCACGGTGACTTCTTGTGCCGTCGCCTGCGCTTCGGCGGCTTCACCGGCTTGGGCTTCCAGGGTCGCGACCGTGGCTGCGCGCGTGTCGGTTTCGGCCCGTAGCCGTTGCCGTTCGGTGTGCGCGCCTTGCGATGACGTGCTGGTCGCGGCCGCGGCGGCAGCGATCAGCTCTGCCTCGCGTACCTGTTCAATGAGCTGAGCGATCTTGTCGGCAGCGGCTTGGGCGGCGGCCCGCCGGACGGCGGCCGCCTGCTGACGCGGCGCCAAATCGGCCAGCTCGGTGCTCAGCGCCGCATGCCGGTGTACCCGCTCATCGACCTCGGCGACGGCCGCGGCGCACCGCTGCACCTCGTCCTCGGCGTCGCGCAGCGCGACGATGGCCGTGGACCACTCCCCCGTGACGCGACCGGTCGGAGTGAAGTAGCGGCCGTACTCGGCGTCGATCCGTTCGAAGAGCAGCGGCTCGGTGCCCGACAGTGCGGCGGTGTCCCCCGCCGCCACATCGAGTGCCCGGGTCAGCGCGTCGCAACCCGAAAGATCCACCGCCGCCGTCGCCGCTGCCTGCAATACCCGTTGGGCATGCCAGAGCTCGGTGTCGACGGTCTCGGCCAGCATGGCTTGTACTCGGTCGTGTGCCTCGTCACCGCTGTGTTGCTCGCGGCGTGGCTCCAGGACCGTCAGCTGCGTCTCACACTTCTTGTGGAAGCGCTTGCGGTAGACGAAACGATAAGGGCCAGTGCTGATCTCGGCTGTGACCTCGGATCCGACGTCGGCGTTGGTCGGCTTGACCTGCTTGACTTCTTTTTTTGTCGAACGGTCCTTGGATTCCAGCAGCAGGTCCAGCGCCTCGATCATCGACGACTTGCCGATTTCGTTGGCGCCGGACACCACGACCACGCCGTGGTCGGGGAATTCAATCTCACGGTGGTCGATGCCGCGGTAGTTCTTCAGGACCAACCGGTGTAACTTCATGCCGCACCTCGCCCGTGGTCGGTCAGCCGCAACAGCAGCGCCAACGCTGCCTGCGCGTCGCCAGCAGACTCGGGATCCCCGGTGCGCGCCGTCTCGACCAGTTCGTCGACAGCCGCGGCAGCGAAGCCACCGATGCCCAGGTCGGTGAACTCGCCGTCGGCCGGTATGACTGCCAGATCGCTGTGGCTGTCCCACACCCGCAACGACGCGAACAGCCGCGAGTACTTGTCCAGGCAGGCGTCCAGGGCAGCCCGATCGGTGACCGTCAGTGAGCCAATCAGGGCCAGCCGCAACACCGTTCGGTCCTTGTCCGGCATCAGATCCAGGTTCAGATCCAAGTCGGCGATGTCGCGGCTGTTGTCCACTTGACGGCTCAGGGTGCTAAACCGCCAGCGACCAACTTTTCGCGCCTCGACGGTGACCGGACGCTGAGGATCATCCTCGTCGAGATCAACGACCAGCACCTGGCCGGGATCGCGTTCGACGTCGTCGTAGTTGGTGACCTCCGGGGAGCCCGAGTACCACACGCGTCGGCTGCTGCCGACTTCGCTGACCGAATGCTTGTCGCCCAGCGCCACATAGTGCACCGCGCCGCGGGCCAGCGCCTCCTCCACGCCGGCCAGCCGGATCAGCGAGGGCTTGGTGGGATCGGGGTCCAGCACATCGACGCCGCCGTGGGCAACGAGCACCCGGGCGACCCCGTCGGCCGGCACGCCCTCAAGATCCCTGAGCACGTCGGTAACCAGGTCGCTCGTCGGCGCTTTGGATCGCCATGGTGCCGCGACGATCTGCAGGCCGGGCCGGACCTGGTGGACGCCGGGCCGATCGAGCACCGTCACGTTGGCCGGGCATTCGGCGGTGAACAGCGCACTGGTGTACACCGATGACGCATCCAGCGGATCGTGGTTGCCGGGCAGCAGGTAGACCGGAACCTTTATGGCGCGCATCGCTTCCAGCGACTGACTGATCACTTGCTGCGCCAGCTGGTTGTGCTCGAAGACGTCACCGGCAACCACCACGAATTCGGCGCTCACATCGGCTGCCAGTGGACCCAGACCGGCTACTGCGTCGCGGCGGGCCGCCGAGTACCGCGGCTGCGCTTCACCCGCGAGAAAGTGACGGGTCATGCCGAGTTGCCAGTCGGCGGTATGCACGAATCGCATTGCGATCCCGTCCCTTCTGCTTCATGTCCGGCCGGTCTGGGACCGGGCATCGCGAGTGTAGGACTCGGCGCCGACAAGTCCGGGGACCTCAATCGGCAGGTCCGACATTCGTCGGAAGTCGACCAGCGCGCGCAGCCTCAGCGACATGCAACAGTCACATCAGCCACATCAGTCCCGGGGAGGGGCAGTGCGTTGTGCCCGCCTATTAGCGAAAGTGCTGCCGGTAACCTCGATCGCGTGAGCGACCAAAACCGCACCCTGGTGCTGCTGCGGCATGCGAAGTCCGCGTATCCCGACGGCGTGGCGGACCATGACCGGCCACTCGCACCCCGTGGACGGCGCGAAGCCGGGTTAGCAGGCGGCTGGCTGCGCGCGAACCTGCCTCCGATCGACGCGGTGCTGTGCTCGACGGCCTCCCGGACTCGGGAAACCCTGGCGCACACCGGCATCGACGCACCGGTTCGCTACGTGGACCGGCTCTACGACACCGTGCCCGGCACTGTGATCGACGAGATCAATCACGTCGGTGACAACGTCGCGGTCCTGCTCGTCGTCGCACACGAGCCGACCATGAGCCAGGTGGCATTAGGCTTGGTTGGCACCGATAGCTCCAACACCGCTGCGGCCGAACGTATCTCAACGAAGTTCCCGACCTCGGCGATGGCGATACTACGACTCAAGTGCAGCTGGAAGGACCTCGAACTCGGGTCCGCCGAGCTAGTCGATTTTCACGTGGCGCGCTGACTCGATCGTCTCCTGGGCGTTGATCACTTCTTGCAGATCTCGATGCTTGCCTTGATCTTCTCGTCGGTGCTGTGCCCCAGCTCTTCTTGAGCGAACTGCGACGCGCCACTCAGGGAGCCGATGGAGAGCTCTTCGAGATTCGTACCCAAGTCGTTGACTGACTTCGCGAGGTCGGGCGGGGTCGCAGGGCTCTGACTCACCTGGTCGCGAAGGAAAGCGCCGCCAGAGTAAAACGCAAAGTTTCGGGCAGTCGCGATCGAGAGCGCTCCGATCGGTCCGCCGTTATCCGGGTTCTTCAGGTGCGAAGTCTTGACCACCGCTCTTTCGACGATGCCGAACGCTTCACAAATGTGCTTTTTCGCGTCTTTGGTTTGTTGATCGCTGTAAGTCGACGAGACGCTCTTGTTTGGGTAGAACCACCCCACAACGGCAACGCTCGTGGCGATGACGGCAAGCACCAAGGCCGCGAGTGTGGCCCACCGCGACAACTTCGACACTCGCGGGGCGGAAGAAGAATCTTTGGCATGTGACACCGGCGTGCGCTCGGCGGCCGGCTCTCCGGCGGCGTACTCAGGCGAAGGTCCAGAAGCGAATTCGGTATCGTCCGCCGAGGAGGTTGGCTCAGTGGGAAAGGTCTCAGGCATTGGACGATGGTATCGTTCAGCGATGCGACGGCAACTTTGGCACTAGTCAGCAATCTCGCGGGCCACAACTCTTAGCTGGTCAAAGCCCTATCGACCACTCATCAGAAAACTGATGCGTGGAAACAACCGCTTCACCGCAGAAGTTAGGAGTTCGTGGAGAGCGTCAGCTCCATGAGCTTGATGGCCTGTGCGCAGGCGTCGATACCGGGCGCCTGCGGATTGACCCACCACCCGACCACGCCCGCGGCGTCGCTGGCGACACCACACGAGCCGTTGGGGTCGTTGGGCCGCATCACGATCGACGCCACACCGGAGATCGATCGGTTTTCGATCTGATACTTCAGGTTCTCGGCAACCTTGCGCTCGTTGTCGAGGCTGCCTTGCTCAAACCAGAACCGGGTGATGTCGATCAGGCCGCCCGGATTGGCCGCCTGCCAGCGGCATATCGCGCCGACGAAGGTGCTCTGAATGTCTTGGGGATCGGCGCCCACCGTCTTGGCCAGGACGTCGGTGGTCAGCACCTCACATTCCTTCTGTAGGTTGGGGTACTGCTGCTCGGAATTGTTGTTACGCGGCTCCTCGCCCATGCCCGCTTTTCGCGCGGTGCCCGCCACCGACCTCGTGCAGCCGGTCAATACGGATAGCGCCGTGGCCACGACGGCCACACCGACCAGGACCCGATGACGCGCGGTGGCACTCATTTCGAGTTCGCAATCGACTGGCGCGCAAGTTCTTTGGCGACGTTGCAGGCATCGGGGAAGGGCTTCTGACTGAAATTCACCGACCATTCGATGAAATCGTCGCCGAACTGAATCCCGACCTCGCATAGCGAGTCACCCAACGTCGGATCGTTACCGATGGCGACGAAGCCGCTATGGCCGCTGATGTTGATGTCCTCCACACTCGACCGCGACAACTCCTCGGTCTTGCGCTCGCGGCCGATCGGGCTCCCCCGATACCAGGAGAAGGAGAAATGCGGCCCGAGAATGCCCCCGCCCGCAAGCCACTGGCAGCCCACGGAATTCTTGGCGGTGTTGACCAACCCGGTCACCTGCGTCAGGTTCGTCACCGTCTCGTCGCTGATACCGCCGCACTGCGGGAAGAACGGACCGTGATGCCCTTGCCCAGAGGCCGGCCCGGACGACTCGGTCGACTGCGATTGGTTAGAGCCGGATTGGGAGCACGCGGCCACCACTGGAATCAAAGTCGCTGCCGCCAGGGCCAGCGCCGCCACGTTACGCCGCACGGCTACGCGAACCTTCTGGTGTTCACAGGATGCACTGTAGCGGCAGCTCCTTGGGGCAACCATTGCACACGCGGTGACCTGTAGCTTCTTATCAACTAGCGGGCCTGGTGGCCGCACGAACTGAGCGGCCATCGTCACGACCCGACGTCTGGCGGTGTGCAACAGTTACCAAATGCTCCTGGCACTGCTGCGCCAGTACGTCCGGCCGTACCGACGCCTGGTCGCGGCCGTGATGACGCTGCAGTTGGTGAGCACCCTGGCTTCGCTGTACCTGCCGACGGTGAATGCCACGATCATCGACGACGGCATCGCCAAGGGTGACACCACCACCATCGTCAAGCTCGGCGGGGTGATGTTCGCGGTCACCGCGCTGCAGGTGGTGTGCTCGGTCGGCGCGGTCTACTTCGGCTCCCGGACCGGGATGGGGTTCGGCCGGGATCTCCGCTCGGCGATGTTCCATCAAGTCACCACGTTCTCTGAGCACGAGACCGCCCGGTTCGGCACGCCATCGCTGTTGATCCGCACCACCAACGACGTCCGCCAGCTCCAATTCCTAGTCCAGATGACCTGTACGGTGCTGGTCACCGCCCCGATCATGTGTATCGGCGGAATCCTGATGGCCATCCACCAAGACGCCGGGCTGTCGTGGCTGCTGCTGGTCAGTGTCCCGGTGCTGGTCGTGAGCAACTACTGGATCGTCGGGCATACGCTGCCGATCTACCGCAGCATGCAGAGGTTGATCGACAACATCAACCGGGTCATGCGCGAGCAGCTGTCCGGCGTGCGGGTGATCCGGGCATTCGCCCGTGAACCTTTCGAACGTCAACGGTTCGCGGAGGCCAACCTCGCATTGTCGAACACCGCGCTGAGCGCGGGCAATTGGCAGGCGTTGATGCTGCCGGTGACCACCTTGACCATCAACTGCTCCAGCGTCGCGCTGATCTGGTTCGGCGGCTTGCGCATCGACAGCGGACGGATGCTAGTCGGCTCCCTGATCGCGTTTCTCGTTTACTTCGCGCAGATCCTGATGGCGGTGATGATGGCGACGATGACCTTGATGGTGTTGCCGCGGGCCTCGGTGTGCGCGGAACGGATCAACGAGGTGTTGTCGCTCCCTCCAGCCGTCAGTAGTCCGGAGAATCCGGTGCGGCCGGCCGCAGGCGTGCGAGGCGTGGTTCGACTCGACGGCGCGACATTCCGCTACCCCGGTGCGGATCGCGCTGTGCTGCAAGATATTTCTCTGACTGCGCTACCCGGCACCACCACCGCTGTCGTCGGCAGCACCGGTTCGGGGAAGTCGACGTTGGTGTCGCTTATCTGCCGGCTCTATGACGTGACCTCGGGCGCAGTCCTGGTCGACGACGTCGACGTGCGTAACCACGACATCGAAGAGCTGTGGTCGGGTATCGGGCTGGTGCCTCAGCGCGGCTACCTGTTCTCCGGGACCGTCGCCGACAACCTGCGCATGGGCGCGGCTCCAGGACAGGAAATAACCGAGGAAGAGATGTGGGACGCGCTGCGGATCGCGGCCGCTGACCAATTCGTCCGGGCACACGATGACGGGCTGCAGATGCGGGTTGCTCAGGGCGGTGTCAATTTCTCCGGCGGACAGCGGCAGCGGCTGGCGATCGCGCGGGCAGTGATCCGCCGTCCGGCGATCTACTTGTTCGACGACGCGTTTTCCGCACTCGACGTGCACACCGATGCGCGGGTGCGCGCCGCGCTGGCGGAGATCGCGACCGATGCGACGGTGATCGTTGTCGCGCAACGTATCTCGACGGTCGTCCAGGCTGACCAGGTGATCGTCGTCGACGACGGGCGCGTGGTCGGTGCAGGCACGCACGAATCGTTGCTGGCGGATTGCCCCACCTATCGGGAATTCGCCGAATCGCAGTCGATGGACTCTCGCGTGGGAGGGCAGCGGTGACAAGCACGTTGCGGCGCACTCCCCAGTACCCGAATCAGCGGTCCCGCGACTTCCACGGGTCTGCCGTCCGTCTGGTGAAGCGCCTGGCACCGCAACGGCGAACGGCCGTCGCGGTGATCGTGTTGGGCGTCGCCGGAACGGTCATCGGCGTCGCGGTTCCGCGGATCCTCGGCCATGCCACTGATCTGCTGTTCAGTGGTGTGATGGGCCGGCAGCTACCCGCCGGCATCACCAAGGCTCAGGCTGTCGCGGCCGCGCGCGCCCGTGGCAACAACACCTTCGCCGACCTGCTGTCCGGGATGAATGTGGTCCCGGGCCGCGGTGTCGACTTCGGCGCGGTCGCCCGAACTCTGGTCTTGGCTTTGGTCATGTATCTGGTTGCAGCGCTGCTGGTTTGGGCACAGGCCCGGCTGCTGAACGTGACGGTGCGGCGAACGCTGCAGGCGCTGCGCGCCGATGTCGAGGAGAAGCTGCACCGGCTGCCGCTGGCCTACTTCGATTCCCGACAGCGCGGCGAGGTGCTCAGCCGGGTCACCAACGACATCGACAACCTGCAGACGTCGCTGTCGATGACGATCACCCAACTGCTGTCCGCGGTCCTGACCGTGGTGACGGTGTTGGCGATGATGCTGACCATCTCGCCGCTGCTGACCGGGATCACCTTGCTGACCGTGCCGCTGGCGCTGGTGGTGACCCGGGCGATTGCGCAACGCTCACAGCGACTGTTCGTCGCGCAGTGGACCAACACCGGCCGGCTCAACGCCCACATCGAAGAGACCTACAGCGGTTTCACCGTGGTCCGGACGTTCGGCCGGCGCGCTGCGGCCGAAGACCAGTTCCGTCGGCTCAACGACGATGTGTACCAAGCCAGTTTCGGAGCACAGTTCATCTCTGGTCTGGTGTCGCCGGCGACGGGGTTCATCGGCAACCTCAGCTACGTGGCGGTGGCCGTGGTAGGCGGCGTGCAGGTGGCGACCGGACAGCTCACGGTCGGCAGCATCCAGGCGTTCATCCAGTACGTCCGCCAGTTCAACGCGCCGATGAACCAAGTGGCGTCGATGTACAACACCCTGCAGTCCGGCGTGGCCAGTGCCGAGCGGGTTTTCGACCTGCTGGATGAACCCGAAGAATCACCGGACCGCGAACCATTACTGCCCTCGCCCAACGGCGAGGGGCCAACCGGGCGGGTGGAATTCGACCATGTGAGCTTCGGCTATCGCCCCGGCACCCCGGTGATCGACGACCTCTCCTTCACCGCCGAACCGGGCAGCACGGTGGCGATCGTCGGACCGACCGGGGTGGGCAAGACCACGCTGGTGAACCTACTGATGCGCTTTTACGACGTCGACTCCGGCCGAATCCTGGTCGACGGCATCGACATCGCGACGATCAACCGGCAGTCGCTGCGATCCCGCACCGGCATGGTGCTGCAAGACACTTGGCTGTTCGGCGGGACGATCGCGGAGAACATCGCCTACGGACGACCCGACGCCAGCGACGACGACGTGATCGACGCGGCCAAGGCGGCTCACGTCGACCGGTTCGTGCACACCCTGCCCGACGGATACCAGACCCGGGTGAACGACGCCGGCAGCAACATCAGCGCGGGCGAGAGGCAGTTGATCACCATCGCACGGGCATTCCTGGCCCGGCCGCAGCTGCTGATCCTCGATGAGGCGACCAGCTCGGTGGACACCCGCACCGAGCTGCTGATAGCGAAGGCCACCCATGAGCTTCGTCGTGATCGGACAAGTTTCCTTATCGCGCATCGTCTTTCGACGATCCGAGACGCCGATGTGATCCTGGTGATGGAGTCGGGCAAGATCGTCGAGCAGGGCAACCACGCCGAGTTGATGGCCCGCCGCGGTGCGTATTACGCGATGACTCAGACCTAAAGCAGGCTAGAGCTCAGGGCCCTCCGCACGCAGGTCGTCGACCGCCGACATGGCGTCGCGCAGCTTGGCCAGCCACTCTTCGGTGTGCTCGCCGACCAGTTTCACCGACCAGGCCAGCGCATCGGAGCGAGACCGGGCCACGCCGGCGTCGACCAGCGTGTCGAGGACCTGCCGCTCCGGCTGCTTTAAACGCGTCATGACCGGAACCGCGATGTGGGTGAACAAGATCCGCTCGCCACCGACCTCGACGCCCCAGGAAACCTTGCGGCCGTAGCGGTCTTGCGCCTCATCGGCGATGTTCATCCGCTCCGACCGGGTCTCCTCGCGAAACCGCGAGACACGACCCGACGCGCGAGCTTCGCTTTCTTCCGTCGCGGTTTTGTCCGCGCTTTCGGGATCAGGCAGCTTGCCGATGACCGTGATCTCCTCGCGGTCGACGACGACGGTCGGGTCACCGTCGAACCAGGCGTCGGGCAAGCGCCCGGCGAACCAGTCCGCGGCGTCGCTGGCATCGGGTTGGCCGGCTTGCTGCCAGCCACCGGGGCGGCCGTAGCGCCGCCCGTGTCCATGATGGTACTTCATGCTTACATCATTACACCGTTTCATCGCTTGCAGAAGTGGGTTTCGCCGGCAGCGAACGTCAGGCCGCCGTCACGGCTCTCGCCGGTCGCCTGACGCGGTCGGCCGAATACCACCCGATATGCCGAAAACCGTTGATATGACCGGTACAGAGTTGTAGCTTTAGGAGCGAAGCAGGCCCGGAAAGCGACGAATTCCAAAGAGCCGGTCAACGGAGTGAAAACCGGCCGCGCAGGATGTATGAGACGCCTCCCAGCGTCCGCCGGGCCTGCCCCTATGTGGTCTCGGTGACGCCGTCGCCTCGTCGGGCCCGGAAAAGTTTCACATCACCCTTGATGCCCTTGAGGCGACGCGCTCCTGCGAACGACCAACCGAAGCCCGCGTCGTCGCCAAGCTCGTCCCGCGTCGATTCGGCGGCCAGCACTGTCCCGGGCCGGGCCACCGCCGTCACCCGGCTGGCCGTGTTCACCGGGCTGCCGAACCAGTCCCCGGCCCGGCTGACCGCAGGCCCCGACGCGATGCCCGCCCGCAGCCGGGGGAAGTCGTTGTCGCTGTCGGTGATTTCGACGAGCTTGAGCACCGCATCCAGCAGCGGCGCGGGGTCGCTGCAGACGAACATCACCGCGTCGCCGATCGTCTTGATGAAGCGCACCGGTGGGACCGCCACGTCGCGGGCGAGGTCGGCCAGCCGGTTGGCCAGTTGCCCCAGCTCCTCGGCCGGCACCTCTTCGCCCAGCCGAGTGAAGTCGACGAGATCCGCGAACGCGACAGTGACCTGCCGCGCACCCGGCAGCGGCTTACCGGCCGCTCGCTCGCTGGCGTTGACGGCTTCGGTCTCCATCATGTGCCGCAGCTGCATGAACAGCATGTCGTCGATCATCGGCCCGAGCAACGGCACAATGCGGGTCACCAACGCCTGGGACGCCTGGGCAATCTCCAGTTCGGTCGCACCGGGCCGCAGGATGGTCGACAGCGCCGTGTATCGCATCACCTCGGCGGCGTGCGAAAGCCCCTCGGCGAGAACGCGAACGACTTGCACAACGTCGTCGGGATGAATGCCGAGCTCCAGGAACGCCTCCGCGTGAGCGGCCGCGGCGCCGTCGGCGCGCAGATGCACAGCCGCGTCCGGATCGTCGACGCGCACCAACCCGATGGCGCGTTGCACGCGTTGCAGGAATTCGAGGTCGATGCCGGCCGCTTCGCTGATCTCCCGCGTCGAGACGTAATCTCCGTCGTCACCCATCAGCCGGCGCGACGCCGCCAGCATGGGAATCGGTGAGCCCTGGATCTCGTCGGCGGTGATGCCCTGATCGAGCAGCCACTCGATCAGCTCGGCGCGCTCGGCACGCGCCTCGCCCTCCAGCCCGCTCAGCAGCTCTTCGATCTCCGGGTCGACGTGAGCGTCCACGTCGCCAACGTATAACGCGGCGGGGGATCATGTCAGTCGATGACCACACCGCTTCTGGAAGGGTTCGCGCCCGTCGTCGACGCCGGCGCCCGGCTGCTGATCCTGGGATCGTTCCCCAGTGTGCAATCGCTGGCAGCCGGCCAGTACTACGGCAATCCGCGAAATGCGTTCTGGCCGATCACCAGTGCACTGTTCGGCTTCGACGCGCAGGCAACCTACGAAACCCGCTTGGCCGCATTGCAATCCCACGGCGTGGCGCTCTGGGATGTGCTGCACAAGTGCCGCCGCGCCGGCAGCTCAGACGCCAAGATTGACCCAAAGAGTCTAGTGGTCAACAACTTTAGGCAACTATTCGCCGCTTACCGATGCATCACGCGGGTGTACTTCAACGGGCAGACTGCAGACAGGCTGTTCCGCCGACTGGTCCACACCGACGCGCCGGTCAGCTACCAGCTGTTGCCGTCCACCAGTCCGGCGCGGGCGATGCCGCCGGGCAAGAAGCTGGACGCCTGGCGGGTGATCGCGAGGTCATGACACCGGCGGGCGCCGATGCGCCCACGGCCTCGCCGACTCGATCTGCGCACTCAGCGACACCAGCGTCGCCTCGTCGCACGGGCGGCCGACCAGCTGAACCGAGACCGGAACGCCGTTGCGATCAAGCCCCCATGGCACAGCGGCGGCCGGTTGACCGGTGAGATTCCAGATCTCGAAGAACGGCACCCGTCTCGACACCAGCAGCAAGCTCGAGATGGCGCCGCGGCGTTGGTAGGCGCCGATGCGGGACGGTCCGGTGGCATTGCCGGGTGTGATGACGACGTCGACATCGTCGAAGATCGACTGAATCCGGGCGGTCAGCGCCGACTCCGCGGCGCGCACGGCCGCCATCCGCCGCTCGGACAGCAGCGACCCGATGCGCGCCATGTTGCGGGTCCGCGCCTCCAAGCGGTCCTGGTGCGGCAGCGAGCGCACGTCGTTGTAAATACCCCGGAAATAGCGCGGCAGAACGTTGGCGTAGATGGCTGCCGGCGGATAGTCGGGGTCACGGACGACGACATCGTGACCAAGCTCGCGCAGCAGCGCACCCGCCTCATCGACCGCCGCCCGTTGCTGCTTGCCGACATTGACGACCAATGGCGGCGGCACCTTGGTGCTCAACGCAATTCGCAATCTGCCGGGCTCCCGAGCGGCGGCGCCGACGAATCCGCCGTCCGGGCCGGGCATGGTTGTCGTGACATCCAGAAACAGCGCCGCGTCTTTTACCGACCGCGCGATCGGGCCGTTGACGCTCAGCCCGCACCAGGCGTCGTGGTGCGGCGCCAACGCGACCCGATCGCGTTGCGGCTTGATCCCGAACAGGCCGCACCAGCCCGACGGGATGCGAATTGAGCCAGCACCGTCGGAACCCAACGCGAGGGGCGCCAGTCCGGCGGCCACCGCGGCACCACTACCGCCGCTGCTGCCGCCTGGGGTGAGCGCGGTATCCCACGGGTTGCGTGTCGCTCCGAACGTCAGCGACTCGGTGTACGGCAACATCATCATTTCCGGCACAGTGGTTTTGCCGAGAATCACCGCACCCGCCGCGCGCAGCGCGCTGACCACCTCCGCGTCGCGGGTTGCCGGCGTCGAGACGGCGCTGCTGCCGTAAGTCGTCAACTCGCCGGCGACGTCGACGTCGTCTTTAATCGCGACCGGGACGCCGAGCAGCGGCAGCCGCTCGCCGGCATCGAGGCGGTGCTGCGCGGCCTCGGCCTCCTGACGTGCGGCGTCGGCGAAGACCACGCGATAGCTGCGCAGTTGCGGATCCAGCCGCGCGATCCGTTCCAGGTAGATCCCGAGCAACGCCGGCGCGGTGACCATGCCCTCGGCCAGCATCCGCACCTGTTCGGCCGCTCCCGCAAAGGCCACATCTCTCACGTCCACGTCGAGGCAGACTACTGCTATGCACGGCAGCATGTTCGATCAATTGAGCGAGGAGCAACTGCGCGGGCGCAAGACGATCAAGTGGAACCATTTCGGGCCCGACGTGTTGCCACTGTGGATCGCCGAGATGGACTTCCCCACCGCACCGGCGGTCGTCGACGGCATCCGCGCTTGCGTAGCCGACGAGGAGTTCGGTTATCCGGCGTTCCGGGAGGACACCCTCGCGCGGGCGACCGCCGACTGGTGCCGACGCCGTTACGGCTGGCCCGTCGCGCCCGAGCGGGTTCGCGTCGTTCCGGACGTCCTGAAAGGCATGGAACTCGTCATCAACTTCCTCACCAGACCCGAGAGCCCGGTGGTGCTGCCCGTACCCGCCTACATGCCATTCTTCGACCTTCTTCGGATCACCGGTCGCCAGCGTGTGGAAATCCCTATGCTGCAAGATAATTCGGGTCGCTACGTGCTGGATCTGGATGCACTCGACGCCGCATTCGCAAACGGGGCCGGATCGTTGATTCTCTGCAATCCGAACAACCCGCTGGGCACCGCATATCGCGACGACGAGCTCCGCGCGATCGTCGACATCGCGGCACACCACCACGCCCGGGTCATCGCCGACGAGATTCACGGACCGCTGGTCTACGGACGGCCGCACGTCGCGGCTGCCTCGGTATCCGACACGGCCGCGCACACCGTCGTCACCGTGATGTCGGCGTCCAAGGGCTGGAACCTGCCGGGTCTGATTTGCGCACAGGTGATCCTGTCCAACGAGCAGGACGCCCGCGACTGGGAACTCATCAACAAGCTGCACAAGATGGGTGTGTCCACCATCGGTATTCGCGCCAACATCGCCGCCTACGACCACGGCGCCGACTGGCTCGACGAGCTGCTCGGCTACCTTCAGGCCAACCGCGACCACCTGGCGGCGACCCTGCCCGAATTAAGTCCGGGCCTGAAGATAAATACCCCGGAGGCCACCTACATGTCGTGGGTCGATTTCCGAGCGCTGAACCTGCCGACCGAACCCGCTGAGCACCTGCTGTCCAAGGCGAAGGTGGCGCTCAGCCCCGGCATCCCGTTCGGCGCCACGGTGGGCTCGGGTTTCGCCCGGCTGAACTTCGCCACCACCCGCGCCGTCCTCGACCGGGCGATCAACGCGATCGCCGCCGCGCTACCGGATACCGGCGCCGGCTGAACGAACGGCTACCGTGGCGGCATGTCGTGTGTGTTCTGTGCGATCGTCGCCGGAGAGGCGCCGGCCATCCGCATCTACGAAGATGACGGCTACCTGGCCATCCTCGACATCCGCCCGTTTACCCGCGGCCACACGCTGGTAGTGCCGAAAAAGCACACCGTCGATCTCACCGACACCCCGGCGGAGACCCTGGCCGACATGATGGCGATCGGACAACGGATCGCCAAGGCCGCCCGCGCGACGGAGTTGGCCGACGCCACCAATGTCGGTATCAACGACGGGTCGGCTGCCTTCCAAAAGGTGTTCCACATTCACCTGCACGTACTGCCGCGGCGCAGTGGCGACAAGCTGTCGGTGGCCAGGGGGCTGCTGCTGCGCCGCGACCCCGACCGCGAGACGACCGGTCAGATCCTGCGGGAAGCGTTGGCGCGGATCGACGCCGAGCGGTAATACTGGGCGAATGGCTCCTCCGTCCTGGATTGAACAAAGTTTGCTACCAACGGTGTTGCGCGTGCACGACGCGGTTTATCGCAATACGAACGGCTGGATCGGGCATCGGACGCTGGGGATACCCAGCCTGCTGTTACACACGGTCGGCGCCAAGACCGGCCGGGCCCGCACCGCGTCGCTGACCTATGCCCGCGATGGCGGCGACTACTTGATCGTCGCCTCGAAAGGCGGCGATCCGAAGGCGCCCGGGTGGTATCACAATCTGAAAGCCAACCCGAACGTCGAAATCAACGTCGGCCCAAAGCGTTTCGGCGTCACAGCCAAGCCCGTGCTACCCGATGACCCGGATTACGCCCGGCTGTGGCAGATCGTCAACAAGAACAACAGCAATCGATACGAGGCTTACCAGAAAAAGACATCGCGGCCCATCCCCGTGGTTGTGCTGAGCGCTCGCTAAAACAACTCTTTGGCCAGTAGCTCCAGCGTGGTCTCGCGAGCCGGGGCAGTCGCAGGATCGGTGCCGCGGTGTGCCGATGCGACCGGGTGAACCATCACCTCGTCCACGTCGAAGCGCTTCGCCAGCGCGTGTAGTTGTTCGGCGGCCTCGGCGGGTGTCCCAAGCACCGCGCGGCGCAGTCCGCTGCTGACGATGCGCTGCTGCTCGGGTGTCAGTTCAGCCCCGCGAGCGTCCTCGACGAGTTCCAGCGGCCCCAGCGGTTGCCCGGTCCGTAACCGGGCCATCATGTGCAGGTTCGGCAGCATCAATGCCGTTGCCTCTTCGTGGGTTTCGGCCACTGCGGCGTTGACGGTCAGGAACGTCACTGGCTCGGCGGCCAGCTCGCTGGGCACGAACTGCGACCGGTAGAGCGCAAGCGCCTCCTCGGTTCCCTTGCCCGAGAAATGGTGGGCGAACACGTAGGGCAACCCCTTGGCCGCGGCCAGCCGCGCCGAATACAGCGACGAGCCGAGCAGCCACAGTCGCGGCTCGCTGGCGGCGGCCGGTGTGGCCTTGAGAATGTAGTCCCCGTCGCGCAATTGCACGGATACTCCCCGGGCACTCATCATTGCTCGCACGTGGTCGAGATAGTCCGGAAAGTTCGCGATGTCTTGGTCAAGGGCCGAGCCGTCTCGTCCGGCGGCGCCGCGTAACAAGATCGACGTCACCGGATCCGAGCCGGGCGCTCGGCCGATGCCGAGGTCGATACGGCCCGGTGCGGCCGCTTCCAGCAGCGCGAACTGCTCGGCCACTGCCAGCGGTGCGTGATTGGGCAGCATCACACCACCTGACCCCAGCCGCAGCTGCGACGTCTGCGCCGCCAGATAGGCGATCAACACCGGCGGGCTGGTCGCACCCACCGACGGCATGTTGTGGTGCTCGGCGACCCAGTAGCGGGTGAAGCCCAGCCGGTCGGCGGTCTGCGCCAGGCGCACGGTGGCCGCCAGTGCATCCGAGGTGGTCTGGTCGGTGCGCACCGGGACGAGGTCAAGC
Source organism: Mycobacterium sp. (assembly GCF_035623875.1). GTDB lineage: Bacteria > Actinomycetota > Actinomycetes > Mycobacteriales > Mycobacteriaceae > Mycobacterium. The sequence continues at coordinate 23,803 of NZ_DASPSP010000240.1, forward strand.
ACAGAAAGGCGCATAGCAGCGTCAACGCCGACGGTCACCCGGATAGTCCTGCGATCGCCGCTGCCCGGCCGAAGACATCGTCGAGCATCTGCGTGGTCAGCTTGCCGGTGAACGTGTTCTGCTGACTGGGGTGGTAGCAGCCCAGCTGCACCACCTCCCCGTGGTCGGTGCGCAAGGTCGCGGCGGCGCCGTGGCCGAATTTCGGCTGCGGACGAGGAACCTCACCACCTGCGGAACGGACCATGTCCAACGACGAGCGCCAGCCGAATCCGCCCAGCGCCACGATGACCCGCACGCCGCCGCCGGTCAGCCGCCACTCGGCGGTCAACCACGGCGCGCACGTCGCCCGCTCGGCCGGCGTCGGCGAGTTGTCCGGCGGCGCGCAGCGTACCGCCGCCACCACCCGGGTGCCATTCAGCGTCAGGCCGTCGGCGGCGTCCACGCTGATCGGCGAATTCGCCAAGCCGGCCCGGTACATGGCCGCGTACAGCACATCCCCGGACCGATCACCGGTGAAGACCCGACCGGTCCGGTTGCCGCCATGGGCGGCCGGAGCCAGCCCGACGATCATCAACCGTGGGCGCTCTGCACCCCAACCGGGCACCGGCCGGCCCCAGTACGGCTGGTCGGCAAACGATCGCCGTTTGGTCAGCGCGGTTTGCTCCCGCCACTCGACCAGTCGAGGGCAGGCTCGGCACACCGACACCTCGGCGTCGAGCTGTGCCGGCGATTCGACAGCCAGAGCCATCGCGGCCACCTGCGCTGGCGCGGAGGCCACCGCGGTGCGGGCGGTCGCCGGATCACCGGGCCAGCCGGTGCCGGGCGGCACCGGAGAGCCGAAGAGCGATCCGGTACGCGGGTGGGCGAGGCTCACCGCTCTACTGTGCACGAACGGTGAAAATCGCTCGCCCGCCGGGCATGGGCGCTGCTAGATTGCCTCCCGGAATTCCCATGGCCACTTCGTCCACCGCGTCCCAGCCATCCCGCCGGCCCATCTACCTCATCCTGTTCGCGGCGTTGGCCGCTGCCGCCGGCAACGGTATCTCGTTGATCGCGTTTCCCTGGCTGGTGCTGCAGCACCACGGCAGCGCATCCGATGCCTCGATCGTCGCGGGAGCGGCCTCGTTGCCGCTGCTGTTCTCTACTCTGATCGCTGGCACGGCGGTGGATTACCTTGGCAGAAGACGTGTTTCGCTTATCTCCGATGCCCTATCGGCGACCACGGTGGCGGCGGTTCCAGTGTTGGCGATCATGTTCGGGCACGGCAGCATTACCGTCGGCGTGCTCGCCGTGCTGGCCGCACTGGGTGCGCTGTTCGACCCCGCCGGCATCACCGCGCGGGAGTCGATGTTGCCCGAGGCCGCCACGAGTGCCGGGTGGACCCTGGACCGCACCAACGGCTTCTACGAAGCCATTTTCAACGTCGCCTACATAGTCGGCCCAGGGCTCGGCGGTCTGCTGATCGCCACCATCGGGGGCATCAACACGATGTGGGTCACCGCCGGTGCGTTCGGTGTCTCCATCCTCGCGATCGGCGCCCTGCAGGTGCCCGGCGCCGGAGCGCCACCGGGTGCTGCCCGCCCCGAAGGGCCGTGGTCCGGGATGCTCGATGGGCTGCGGTTCGTGTGGAATCTTGGGGTACTGCGCACGCTGGCACTGATCGACTTGGCAATGACCGCCCTGTATCTGCCGATGGAAAGTGTGCTGTTCCCCAAGTACTTCACCGACCGCCAAGAGCCTGCGCATCTTGGGTGGGTGCTGGTGGCGTTGAGCATCGGCGGATTAGCCGGCGCGCTGGCGTACCCGCTGCTGGTCCGCCGCCTGAGCCGACGGTGGACGCTGTTGACGGCCACGTTGACGCTGGGCGTGTGCACCGCGCTGATATCGACGCTTCCACCGCTGCCGGTGATCCTTGTGCTGTGTGGGCTCATCGGCCTCGTCTACGGGCCGATCGCCCCGATCTACAACTACGTGATGCAGTCCAAGTCCCCGCCGCAGCTGCGCGGCCGGGTGGTCGGCGTCATGACGTCGCTGGCGTATGCCGCCGGCCCACTGGGCTTCATGCTGGCCGGCCCGCTAACCGATGCCACCGGGCTTCGGACGACGTTTCTGGTTCTGGCCATTCCGATGATCGCCATCGGCCTGGTGTCGCTTCGACTTTCCTCGCTGCGGGAGTTGGACGAGTCACCCCGGCCCGGCCTCGTCTAGGCATCCGTAGGATCGCTGCCATGGTCGCGGATGTGCTGGCCGGCCTGATCGCCGGGCTGCCGGAGGGGATGGTGGTCACCGACCCCGCGGTGACCGAGTCCTATCGGCAAGACCGTGCCTTCGACCCATCGGCGGGAAAGCCGATGGCGGTGGTGCGGCCGCGGCGCACCGAAGAGGTGCAGACCATCCTGCGGTGGGCCAGTGCAAACCATGTCCCGGTGGTGACACGCGGCGCGGGTAGCGGCCTGTCCGGAGGCGCCACCGCCGTGGACGGCGGAATCGTGTTGTCCACCGAGAAAATGCGCGACATCGACGTCGACCCGGTCACCCGCGTCGCGGTGTGCCAACCCGGATTGCTCAACGCCGAGGTGAAAAAGACGGTCGCCGAATACGGACTGTGGTATCCGCCGGACCCGTCGTCGTATGAGATCTGCAGTATCGGCGGCAACATCGCGACCAACGCCGGCGGACTGTGCTGTGTGAAATATGGCGTCACCACCGACTACGTGCTGGGTGTGCAGGTGGTGCTGGCCGACGGCACCGCGGTCCGGCTGGGCGGCCCGCGGCTCAAAGACGTCGCCGGACTGAGCCTGACCAAGCTGTTCGTCGGCAGCGAGGGCGCCCTGGGCGTGATCACCGAGGTCACACTGCGACTGGTGCCGCTGCAGCAGCCGCTGAGCACGGTGGTCGCCAACTTCGCGTCGGTGGAAGCCGCTGCCGAAGCAGTACTCGCGGTGACCGCACGGATGCGCCCGGCGATGTTGGAGTTCATGGACTCGGTCGCCATCAACGCGGTGGAAGACAAGCTGCGGATGGGCCTGGACCGCGGCGCCGCCGCGCTGCTGCTGGGGGCATCTGATGAACGCGGGAATGGCGGGGCCGAAGACGCCGAGTTCATGGCCGGGGTGTTCAGCAAATGCGGTGCGACCGAAGTGTTTTCGACCGACGACCCGGACGAGGGCGAGGCGTTCGTCGCCGCCCGCCGGTTCGCGATCCCGGCGGTGGAGGCCAAGGGTCCGCTGCTGCTCGAAGACGTCGGGGTGCCGCTGCCCGCGCTGGCCGACCTGGTCGCCGGGATCGCGCGTATCGCCGCCGAACGTGAGCTGATGATCTCGGTGATCGCTCACGCCGGCGACGGCAACACCCATCCGTTGATCGTTTGCGATCCCGCCGACCCTGCGATGACCGAGCGAGCCCAGCTGGCATACGGAGAGATCATGGATCTTGCCTTGCACCTCGGCGGCACGATCACCGGCGAACACGGTGTCGGGCGGTTGAAGCGTCCGTGGCTGGCCGGCTATCTCGGGCCCGAGGCCATGGCGCTGAATCAGCGCATTAAAGACGCGCTGGACCCGCTGGGCATCCTGAACCCCGGCGCGGGTGTCTGAGTCACCCCTGCCACAGCAGTTCCCGATTCGAGCGGGCTTTTTGCCCGCCTCTGAGGGAAAACTTGGGCGCCTACCAACAGGTCCGCCGTCAAGCACCCCGGTGCTTCTGCGGCAGGTGTGACCTGTGTGAGAGGAAAGGGCGCAGCCACGCCGTTGACACATGCAGCAGCTTGTCGTACAAATAAGACATGACAGCGAGTCTGTCTCACGAGCCTCGGTTTCAATTGGCGACCGCCGAAACCTGGCCCAACCCGTGGCCGATGTATCGCGCGCTACGCGACCACGACCCGGTGCACCACGTCGTCCCGCCGAAACACCCCGAGGACGATTACTACGTCCTTTCCCGGCACGCCGATGTCTGGTCCGCGGCCCACGACTACGAGACGTTCTCCTCCGCCCAGGGGTTGACGGTCAACTATGGCGACCTGGAAATGATTGGGCTGAAAGACAATCCACCGTTTGTGATGCAAGATCCACCGGTGCACACCGAGTTCCGCAAGCTGGTGTCACGCGGATTCACTCCCCGTCAGGTGGAGGCGGTAGAGCCCAAGGTGCGTGAGTTCGTCGTCGAGCGCCTCGAGAACCTGCGGGCCAACGGCGGCGGCGACATCGTCATCGAACTGTTCAAGCCGCTGCCCTCGATGGTGGTCGCTCATTACCTCGGTGTGCCCGAGGAGGATTGGACGCAGTTCGACGGCTGGACCCAGGCGATCGTTGCAGCTAATACGGGCGAAGGCGGCGTCACCGGCGCGCTGGAAACCCTCGGCGACGCGGTCGGGTCGATGATGGCCTACTTCACCCAGCTGATCGAGCGGCGCCGGACCGACCCCGAGGACGACACCATCTCCCACCTGGTCGCCGCCGGGGTCGGCGGCGACGGCGACATCTCCGGCATGCTGTCGATTCTGGCGTTCACGTTCACGATGGTCACCGGCGGCAACGACACCGTGACCGGGATGCTCGGCGGCTCGATGCCGCTGCTCCACCAGCGACCCGACCAGCGAGAGTTGTTGGTGAACAGCCTCGAACGCATCCCGGACGCCGTAGAGGAGCTGTTGCGCCTGACCACGCCGGCGCAGGGCCTGGCGCGCACCGTTACCCACGATGTGACGATCGGCGACACCACGATTCCGGCCGGACGGCGAGTGTTGCTGCTGTACGGGTCGGCCAACCGCGACCAGCGGGTGTACGGACCGGACGCCGACGAGCTCGACGTCACCCGATGCCCACGCAACATCCTGACGTTCAGCCACGGCGCGCACCATTGCCTGGGCGCCGCCGCGGCCCGGATGCAGTCACGGGTCGCGCTGACCGAATTGCTATCCCGCTGCCCACGTTTCGAGGTCGACGAGGCGGGCGTCGTATGGGCCGGCGGAAGCTATGTGCGGCGTCCGCTGTCGGTTCCGATTCGAGTCACGTCCTGATGGCGGCCAATGACTGGCTCTCGGAGCGTCGCATCGAGGTAGCCGCCGATCGCATCCTGGACGCCGCCGAGGAGCTTTTCACCCGGCACGATCCCGCTTCGGTCGGCATGAACGAGATCGCCAAGGCCGCAGGATGTTCCCGCGCGACCCTCTACCGCTACTTCGAAAACCGCGAAGCGTTGCGAACCGCGTATGTAAACCGCGAGACCTACCGGCTATTCGATGAGATCAAAGAAAAGATTAGTGGCATTGCCGACCCACGCGAACGCCTGACTGCAGGCATCGCCACCACCCTTCGCCTGGTCCGCGAAAGCCCGGCGCTCTCGTCGTGGTTTGCCACTACGCAGCCGCCGATCGGTGGTGAATTGGCCGAGCAATCCGACGTGATCACTGCGCTGGCCGCGGCGTTCGTAAACTCGCTCGGCGCCGACGACCCGGCGGTCGTCGAAAACCGCGGCCGCTGGCTGGTCCGGGTGATCACGTCGCTGCTGATCTTCCCGGGCCGCGACGTGACCGACGAGCAGGCGATGGTCGAGGAGTTCGTCGTCCCGATAGTGGTGCCGGTCGAGCAGTCGGCTGGTCACACCGCTGAATGACAGTGATTCTCAGCGGGTCTCAGCTGCGCACGCGGGTGAAGCGGTGCAGCAGCCAGGCCAGCGGGATAGTCAAGACAATCGTCGCCACAAACAGCCCAAGCATCGAACCGGTGTAAACGTGATCTTGCATCACGTAGACCATCGCGAAATCCATTGTCACCAAGTGGATCAAGAAGATCTCATAGGAGATCTCCCCTAGCCACACCATCGGCCGGGTCGCGAGAAACCGGCAGTACCAGCCCTCGTTGCCCAGCGCCAGCGGCGCCACCGCCAGCGCGGCGATCGCCGCGTAGAACACCGCTTTGTACAGCGCTTGCGATAGGCCAAGCGGCGATGTCGTCGGATCCCCCGCGATCGGCGTCGAAGCGATGAAGTAGCAGATGACGGCCAGCGGCAACGCGATGAAGGCGTAACAACGCACTCCCATCGCCTGCAGAACCGCCAGGCTCATGCCGGCGAGAAACCAGATCAGATAAGTGGGCAGCCACAGCCGGGCTCCATTGGGCACCGAGGTCGTCAGGTGCACCACGATCAGCCATGCCGGAGAAACCAGCGCCAGCGCGCCCAGTCCTAACAACAGCAACCTCGGCCGCCATTGCCGTCGGCACACGACTACCAACAGCAAGTAGGCCAGCAGCGGAAGCGCCACATAGAAGGCAGCTTCCACCGCCAAGCTCCACATCTGGGTCAAACCCTGATGCAGATACCCCTTTAGGTAATTGAAGGTGTAGATCTGCGTCAACGTCAGATTGCGCAACAACCCGATCCAGGTGTGGCCGAAATTGGGCCCGGCCGTTCGGAAGTGATAGATGACGTACGCGATCAGCACGGTAACGATGTAGGCCGGCATGATGCGCCGGACCCGGTGCCAGGCGTAGCGGCTGACCGACGGCGACGGGCCACCGGTGGCAAGTGATTTCACCCAAGGCCGAAACAACAGGTATCCGGACAACACAAAGAAGATCGGGACACCGATCTCCATCCGGGAACACACCAGCCCGAAGTAGCCTTCGATGTATTTGCCGGTGGCGTACGCGGCGTGCGTCCCGACAACGAGAAGGGCGGCGACAGCGCGGATACCCGTCAGCGACGCGACCCGGTCCGGCCCGGAGACCTGTTCGAGTCCTCCCTGGGCCGGGGTCTCGGCTCGGGTCATCCGGTGTATTCCCGCCGCTTCGGGCCGCGGTCAACACGCTTGGACTTGTCTCGACCCTGATCAGGCCGCAGGTTGATCAGCACACCGGAAATACGAGTCCGCTCAAGAGCTTTGAGTGTTTCGCGGGATAGTTTGGTCGGCAACTCCACCAGTGAGAAGTCGGGTTTGATGGTGATGTGGCCGAAATCGCTCCGGTGCAAGCCACCTTCGTTGGCGATGGCGCCCACGATCGCGCCCGGCCCGACCTTGTGCCGCTTCCCGACGGCAATGCGGTAAGTGGCGAAACCCTTCCTGGAGCCCTCGCCCGCTTTACGGGTGGACTTGGCGGGCCAGTCCTCACGTTGTTTGGGACGGCGGTCGGGCGGTGGCTCCGGTGACATGAGGAAGGCTTCGCCGTCGCGCGATTGCAGCGCCAGCGCCGCCGCGATTTCGGCCATCGGCACGTCGTGCTCGCGCTCGTAGTCCTCGACCAGGCTGCGGAACAACTCGATGCCCGATGAGCCAAGGCTGTCGGTGATGGAATCGGCGAATTTCGCCACCCGCTGCGCGTTGACGTCTTCGACGGTGGGCAGTTCGGCCTCGGTGAGCTTCTGCCGCGTTGCCTTCTCTATCGCCTTGAGCAGGTGGCGTTCTCGCGGAGAGACGAACAGCAGCGCGGCGCCCGACCGCCCCGCTCTGCCGGTGCGCCCGATCCGGTGCACATACGACTCGGTGTCGTGCGGGATGTCGTAGTTGAGCACATGCGATATCCGCTCGACGTCCAGCCCCCGGGCAGCCACATCGGTGGCAACCAGGATGTCTAGTCCTTTTGCGCCGCCCTCCTTCAGCGCAGCGATAGTCCGCTCGCGTTGGCTCTGCGGGATATCGCCGTTGATCGCTGCCGCGGAAAACCCCCTGGCGCGCAGCCTTTCGGCCACCTCTTCGGTGGCTTGCTTGGTGCGGACGAACACGATCATCGCCTCGAACGGCTCAACCTCCAGCACGCGGGTCAGCGCGTCCATCTTGCGCGGACCGGCGACCTGAATGTAGTGCTGCGAAATATTCTCGGCGGTGACGGTTTTCGCCTCGACGCTGACTTCGGTCGGGTCGTGCAGATACTTGGCCGTGAGTTTGCGGATCGCCGGTGGCATCGTCGCGGAGAACAACGCGACTTGTTTGTATTCGGGCGTCTCGGACAGGATCCGTTCGACGTCTTCGGCGAAGCCCATGGTGAGCATCTCGTCGGCCTCGTCGAGCACCAGGTAGTCCAGCCGGGAGAGATCCAATGTTCCGCGTTCCAGGTGGTCGATGACTCGGCCGGGAGTTCCGACTACCACCTGTGCGCCACGTTTCAATCCGGACAGTTGCACCGCATACGAGGATCCACCGTAGATCGGCAGCACGTTGATCTGGGGCAGGTGAGCGCCGTAGCGGCTGAAGGCCTCGGCCACCTGGAGCGCCAGCTCGCGAGTGGGCGCCAGCACCAGCGCCTGAGTCGCTTTGCTGGTGGTGTCGATCTTGGACAGGATCGGGATCGCGAAAGCGGCAGTCTTGCCCGTCCCGGTCTGCGCCAGCCCCACCACGTCCGACCCGGCCATCAAAGCCGGAATCGTGGCCGCCTGAATCGCCGACGGTGACTCGTAGCCGACATCGGCGACGGCCTGCAAGACCGAGGGGTGGATCTGCAGGTCGGCAAAGGTCGCGGGGGCGCTGTCCGGTGAGGCCATTTGATGACAAATTCTAGGGCGTGGTCAAACAATGCTCGGCCACGCCTGCCACGTCGACAGGACCGATCAGGGTACGGTGCGACCTTGTGTGGACACGACACTGCGGTGTCCTGCGGTTGACTGGGCTTGCCGCTGCCGCACTGATCGCCGCGAGCGTGGCTGGCTGCGGATCGGGCGACTCGACCGTTGCCAAGACGCCGCAGGCGATGACGGCCCGTTCGAACTCCGCGCCTCGCGTACCGGGCCCGCCGGCCGCGGCCCCCACCAGCACCAGCTCCGCAGCAGCCGACCCCTGCGCGGTCAGCCTCGGCGCGCCCGCGATCGCCAGAGCGGTGTCGGAGCTCCCCCGCGACCCCCGCAGCCAGCAGCCATGGAGCCCCGAACCGTTGGCCGGCAACTACAACGAATGCGCCCAGCTGTCCGCGGTGATCGTCAAGGCCAACACCAACGCCGAGAGCCCCAACACCCGGGCGGTGATGTTTCATCTCGGCAAGTTGATACCGCCGCAAGGAGTGCCCGACACCTACGGATTCAACGGGATCGACACCTCGCAGTGCACCGGCGATACGGTGGCGTTGGTGTACTCCGGCGGTATCGGCCTGCCCAGCGTGGTGAAGTTCCGGTGGAACGGCAACGGGGTCGAGCTCATCGCCAACGCCGGAGGCTGACGAAGCTCCCCGATCCTGTCGGTGCCTCGGCCTACAGTTGCTGCTGTGTTCAGGGCAGGTGACAGCATCATCTACAGCGCGTCGGATCTCGCAGCCGCCGCCCGCTGTGAATACGCCCTGCTGCGGGATTTCGACGCAAAACTCGGCCGAGGTCCCGGCATCGACGTCGAGGACGAATTACTCGCACGCACCGCCGCGCTCGGTGACGAGCACGAGCGCCGCCGACTCGATCAACTGCGTGAGGAATTCGGCGACGGGGTGGCCGTGATCGGGCATCCCGCCTACACCATCGCCGCTCTCTCCGCCGCCGCCGCGGCGACGCGGCGGGCCATTGCCAACGGCGCCGCGGTGGTGTATCAGGCCGCGATGTTCGATGGCCGCTTCGTCGGGTTCGCCGATTTCCTCGTGCGTGATGGCCAGGATTATCGGGTTTCCGACACCAAACTGGCCCGCTCGGAGAAAGTCACCGCACTGCTTCAGATCGCGGCCTATGCCGACACCTTGAGCCGCTCGGGTATCCCGGTATCCGCGGAGGCCGAGTTGGTGCTCGGCAACGGTAAGGCAGTGCGCTACCGCATCGATGAGCTGATCCCGGTGTACTCCGAGCAGCGGGCGAGATTGCAGCGGCTGCTCGATGAGCACTATGCCGAGGGCACACCGGTGTGCTGGGAAGACGAGCGGGTGCACGCGTGTTTCCGCTGCCCGGCCTGCGAGGAGCAGGTGCGCGCAACAGACGATCTGCTACTGGTCGCGGGCATGCGGGTAACTCAGCGCGCCAAGCTGGTCGACGCCGGAATCACCACGCTCGCCGAACTGGCCGACCACACCGGACCGGTTGCCGATCTACCGGCCCGCACGCTGGACAAGCTGGTCGCGCAGGCCAAACTGCAAGTCCGCCAACGCGACACCGGCACACCGCAATTCGAGGTGGCCGACCCGCAGCCGTTAGCGTTGCTGCCCAACCCCGACGAGGGAGATCTGTTCTTCGACTTCGAAGGTGACCCACTCTGGACGGCCGACGGCACCGACTGGGGCCTGGAATATCTGTTCGGCGTCTTGGCAGGCGGGCGGTCGGGGACTTTCCATCCGCTGTGGGCACATGACCGCCGCGACGAGCGCAAGGCATTGGTCGACTTCCTCGCGCTGGTGGCCAAGCGGCGCAGGCGCTTCCCGAACATGCACATCTACCACTACGGCTCGTACGAGAAGACAGCGCTGCTGCGCCTCGCCGGACGCCACGGCGTCGGGGAAGACGACGTGGACGAGCTGCTCCGCAGCGGGACTCTGGTCGACTTGTATCCGATCGTGCGCAAGAGCATTCGCGTCGGTAGCGAATCTGTCGGCCTCAAGGCCCTGGAGCCGTTGTACATGGGATCGGAGCTGCGCTCCGGCGATGTCACCACGGCCACCGACTCGATCACCCAATACGCGCGATACACCCAGCTACGCGGCGACGGCCAGTCCGAGGAGGCCGCGACCGTGCTGAAAGAGATCGAGGACTACAACCTCTACGACTGCCGATCCACCCGTGCACTGCGCGACTGGCTGCTGATGCGGGCTTTCGAATCCGGCATCACACCGATAGGTGCCCAGCCTGTTTCGGATGGCGAAAGCATCGAGGACCATGACCGGCTGAAGTCCGTTCTGGACGAGTTCACCGGAGATGCGGAGGTCGGCGCCCGCACTCCCGAGCAGACGGCAGTCGCCTTGGTAGGCGCTGCACGCGGCTATCACCGCCGCGAGGACAAACCATTCTGGTGGGCGCACTTCGACCGACTGAACTACCCGGCTGATGAATGGGCAGATGACACCGACGTCTTCATAATCAGCGACGCAACAATCGCCGTCGATTGGGACAGGCCGCCGCGTGCACAGAAGCTGCAGCGACGGGCAGAACTGGCCGGCGAATTGGCGCGCGGCGCACTCAACCGCGACGTCTTCGCGCTCTACGAGCCACCAGCCCCGCCGGGCCTGACGGATAGCCCTGACCGACGGGCGGCCGGCCGCGCCACCGTCGTCGAGGCCGACGACTGGATCGCACCGACCGAGGTGCTTGTCGTCGAACGAGTTCCGAAGGACGGCAATACCTTTCATCAGATTCCGTTCGCCCTCACTCCCGGCCCGCCCATTCCGACGACGCCACTTCGAGATTCAATCGAATCGACGGCCGCCCACGTCGCCGCCGGACTGCCGCAACTACCCCGCAGCGCATTACTCGACATTCTGTTGCGCCGCGCGCCTCGAACGCGCAGCGGCGCGGCTCTACCGCGGAGCGGCGAAGTCATCGAGGACATCACGGCCGCTTTGCTCGACTTGGATTCGTCCTACGTGGCGGTGCACGGACCGCCCGGAACCGGCAAGACGTACACCGGCGCACAGGTCATCACGCACCTGGTCGCCGAGCACGGCTGGCGCATCGGTGTTGTCGCGCAATCGCATGCCGTAGTGGAGAACCTGCTCGACTGTGCGATCGATGGCGGCATCGATGCGCTACGTGTCGCAAAGAAACAGTCCGACCGCCAAGAGGCCCGCTGGCAACAGATCACCGAGCAGGAATACGCCGGATTCATCACCGGCACTGCGGGATGCGTGATCGGCGGCACCGCATGGGACTTCGCCAACCCAAACCGCGTTCCGCCCGGCAGCCTGGATCTGCTGGTGATCGACGAGGCCGGCCAATTCTGTCTGGCCAACACCATCGCCGTGGCATCGGCTGCGGCGAACCTGCTGTTGCTGGGCGACCCCCAACAGTTGCCTCAGGTCAGCCAAGGCACACATCCCGAGCCGGTTGACGGGTCTGCGCTGGGTTGGCTGGTCGAAAACCACCGCACCTTGCCTACCGAGCGTGGCTACTTCCTGGACCGCACGCACCGCATGCATCCGGCGGTTTGCGCGCCGGTGTCGGCGTTGGCCTATGAAGGCCGATTGCAGTCGTACGCCGACATCACCGCCGCGCGTCACCTCGACGGATATCCGCCCGGGGTCCACGTCCTTCGGGTCCGCCACGCGGGCAACTCAACCGAGAGCCCGGAAGAAGCCGATGCCATCGTGGCACAGATCAAGCTGCTGGTCGGCTCGGCGTGGACCGATGAGCGTGGCGCCCGCCCCTTTGCAGCCGCGGATGTCCTTGTGTTGGCGCCCTACAACGCGCAGGTGGTCTTGCTGCGGCAGCGGCTGGCCGCCGCTGGGTTCGGCGATGTCCGAGTCGGGACCGTCGACAAGTTCCAGGGCGCGCAAGCACCGGTGGTGCTCATTTCGATGACGGCCTCATCCGTGGCAGATATTCCACGGGGAATTCCGTTCCTGCTCAACCGAAACCGGTTGAACGTGGCGATCAGCCGCGCACAGTATGCGGCAGTGATCGTGCGTGCCGAGGCGTTGACCGACTACCTGCCCACCGCACCCGCGGGTTTGGTGGAGCTGGGTGCGTTCCTGGCGTTGACGGCCTGCGGCACTCCGGCCGACGTCGGTGCGTCAACCGGCTAGTGATCCCGCAACGAATGCCGTCCGTGGCCGGCTGTGTCGTCCGGATCGGCGCGGTAGTGCCGGTTGCGTGGCCGCGGCGACTCAGATCGGTCTTGGTGCCGCTCATGCCGCGACGGTCTGGGCGGCAATGAGAATTCCTCGATCGGCCGAAAGCGCTGCTCATCGTCGACATGAAAACCATTGCGGACGAACCCGATTGGCTCGAACTCCGACACTTGCGCGAGGTCGTCGAGCAGACTGTGCCACGATTCGACGGGTGCCCCATGCCAGGTCTCGGCGGGTGCCGGTCGTGGGTGCTCGGCGTGCACCGGCAACGGTTCGGTATCGCCCTCATCGGCACGGGGTTGGGTCGGCTCGACGTTGCGGAACCGCTCGGGTGAGGCGGCGCGCGCAGGCGCCAACGTGTATTCGACGTAATCGTCGTCATCGTCGAAGCCGTCCCGGAAGCCGTCGTGATGGCCGACCGGATAGCCGCTCCGGTGGTCGTCTGCAATGTTGTGGGAAGCGCTGGGCCTTAGCCGAATCCGCTGAGTCCGCGCCTCGGAACCATCCTGGTGGCCGGCTCCGTCGTCGCCCGCGCCGGCGCGCGGTCGCTGGTCGCCGGCAGACGTCGAGTCGGTGAAGCCGATCATGAATAGCGCCGCCGCTACGCCGAATAGCGCAATGAACGCCGGCAGCAGCATCGACTGGGACATCGCCGCCGAAAACGGCTCGCGCAGGAACTCCGGCAGCTCCAAGGCGTTGCCCTTGCCGCCCTGCGGACCGAACGCCTCGGCGCCGGGCATCGGCGGCATCTCGGACGTGATCCTCGACGTCATGAACGACGCCATGCCGGCGCTGCCCAACACGGCGCCGACCTGGCGGGTCGCGTTGTATACACCGGAACCGGCGCCGGCCAGCCGCGGCGGCAGGTTGCGAGTCGCGGTGGCGGCCAACGGCGACCAGATGAACGCCATCCCAAAACCCAACGCAACGAACGGCAAAACCAACTGCGAGGTGGGCGCCGACGGCGTCATCACGATCGAGAGCCAGGTCAGTCCGATCGCCAAAACCGAAAAGCCGAACCCGACCACCGACCGGGGGTGGGAACGGTCGACGATCTTGCCGACGATCGGCGCAAGCAGACCACTGGTAATCGCCATCGGCGCGGTCAGCAGAGCCGAACGGGTTGGCGACAATCCGCACACCGCCTGCGCGTAGAACATCAGCGGCAGCACCATCGCCGTGGCCGCGAACCCGATGACTACCCCGGCGAGATTGGCGAGGCTGAAGTCGCGGTCACGGAAGATGTCCAGCGGGATCAGCGGCTCGTGGGTGCAGATCGACTGCCAGTAGACGAACGCCGTCATGAACCCGACGCCGGCGACGAGCACCGCCCAGATCCACGGCGCCCAGCCACCGGACTGCCCCTCCTGCAGAGCGAAGACGATGAGGAACATCGCCAGCCCGGACAATCCCACGCCAACCAGGTCGAATCGGTGTTTGTGCGTGGGCAATACCGGAATCAGCCAGACGGCCAGCCCCAGACCGATGATCCCGATCGGGACGTTGATGAAGAAAATCCATGCCCAGCCCAGTGCGTCCACCAGCACACCGCCGGCCAACGGTCCAACCAACGTGGCAACGCCGGCGGTGGCACCCCACACGCTCATCGCCATCCCGCGGCGTTCCGGCGGGAAGATGCGGGTGATCACTGACAGCGTCTGAGGGGTAAGCACCCCGGCGCCGATGCCTTGCACCACCCTGGCGGCGATCAGCATCCCGATCGTCCCTGAGAAGCCACACCACAGTGAGGCGGCGGTGAATACCGCGAGGCCGAACAGATAGAGATTTTTCGGACCGAGCCGGTCACCGAGTCGGCCGGCCACCAGCAACGGAACCGCGTAAGCAAGCAGGTAGGCGCTGGTCACCCAGATCACCACGTCGTAGCCGGTGCCGAGCTTGGTCATGATGGTGGGATTGGCTACCGCGACGATCGTCGAGTCGAGCAGGATCATGAAGAAGCCGACCATCATGGCCCACACTGCGACCCAGGGACTTGCGGCTTGCCCGGGCTTCATCGGCTTCGTCGCCGTCGCACCACCAGCGCGTCGGGGGCCGCCGCCGGTTCGCCCGCGAACCGTCGCCGTGGTCATATCCCCACCTCATCTCGGCTCCGCACCTTGGTATCGGACGCCGCCTGCCGCCACTCCAGCTGACCGGATCGCAGCGAGCTGGCAAACTCACGCAGCCACGAGAGCTCGGCCTGCATCGTTGCCAGCAAGTAGTCCAATGCCACCAGATATCCACCTGGTGTGACACCTGCGTCGCGAAGCGCCATGATTTCGGCGGCCCGGGCCTCCAGCGCCCCGACGCGTTCATGGACCGCGTTCGCCGCGGCATCAATACCCAGGGCATCGACCTCAGCAAGTGCGACGACGAACTGCGGGAACTCGTGGACCGGTGTTGCGATCAGTTGGCAGACCCGCTCAGCAAGCGCTTCAGCGCCGGCCTCGGTGATCTCGTAGATGGCGCGCTCCGGCCGCTTCCCGTCCCGGGCCGTCGCCGCCCGCAGGATCAGTTTCTCCTCGGTCAACCGGTCCACAACGTGATACAGCGACCCCGGCCGGACCTTCACGATGCGGTCCGCTTGTCGTTGGACGAGGGTCTGAAACATCTCGTAGCCGTGCATCGGGCGCTCCCGTAGCAGCGCCAACACCGAGATACCCAACGACGTCAGTTGGTGGGGCATCATTATCCGTCCAGCTTGGCGGGCTGCACCAGCTCTTCGTTGGGAGGCGCACGGCCGCGCATCGTCAGGAAGCGTATTTCCAGCGGATTATTCCTGGTGGAGTAATCGCGATAACACCTGCCCCACGTTTCGAGGCACCGGCGCTAGCCTGAAGGCATTCGACATAGCACGGAGGCACCTAATGAGCGCCCGACGCACGCACTCAGCGGACGACTCGCTGCCCGCCACCACCAACGGCAAGCCCAAGGCATCAACGCGCGCATTGGCGCACATCATCGAGCGCAGCTCACGGATTCAGGGACCTGCGGCGACGGCATATGTGGACCGGCTGCGCCGCGCGAACCCGGAGGCCGCCCCATCCGTAATCGTCGCCAAGCTGGAGAAGCGGTTCCTGGCCGCCGTCACTGCCAGCGGCGCGGCGGTGGGTTCGGCGGCGGTGCTACCGGGCTTTGGCACGCTGGCCGCACTGTCCGCCGCCGCTGGGGAAACGGCGGTGTTCCTCGAGGCCACCGCATTCTTCGCGCTGGCGATGGCGGCTGCGCATGGCGTCCCGGCCGAAAACCGGGAGCGGCGCCGCGCCCTGGTGCTGGCCGTGTTGGTCGGCGACGACAGCAAGCAGGCCATCGGCGAGTTGATCGGTCCGGGCCGGACCAACGGCGCATGGCTGTCGGAGGGCGTGGCGTCGGTGCCGATGCCCGCGCTGGCACAGTTGAATTCGCGGTTGCTCAAGCGCGCTGTCAGGCGGTACACGCTGCGGCGCAGCGCGCTGTTGTTCGGCAAGATGCTGCCGATCGGTATCGGCGCTCTCATCGGCGCCATCGGCAACCGGCTGGTGGGCAAGAAGATCGTGCGCAATACCCGCAACGCGTTCGGTGCGCCCCCGGGTCGGTGGCCGGTCACGTTGCACCTGCTACCCACGGTTAACGACGCCGGCTAGCAGGGCTTGCCGGCCCGGTGCGGTGCTGATCAAGTCACATGGCGGATTGCCGGCAAAGGGTTAGCCTTTATGGGGCGGAAACTGTCGGAGCCGCTGCAGGTGAGATGCGCCGACACCTGTGCAGGAAGTGGCGAGCGCCACGTAGCGCGCTTGCCGGACAGAGGAATCGAGGCGAGCAGCTGCCGTGAGCAGTACGAGTTCACCATTCGGGCAAAACGAATGGCTGGTCGAGGAGATGTACCGCAAGTTCCGGGAAGACCCTTCCTCGGTCGATCCGAGCTGGCATGAATTTCTGGTCGACTACAACCCCGAGCCGACGGGCGACGGTTCGACCACCGCTGACGAGCCGACAGCCCCGGCTCCGGCCGCCACGGCCGTGCCCGCCCCTGCACCCGCGCCGTCGCCTCCGCCGGTTCCCACGGCTACCCTCGGCAACGGCGTGACCAGCGCCCCGGCGACGCCGGCGCCTCCGCACCCTGTCGGCCCGGCACCCGGCGATGGTGATGAGGTCCAGGTGCTGCGCGGTGCGGCCGCCGCCGTCGTCAAGAACATGTCCGAGTCGCTGGATCTCCCGACGGCCACCAGCGTTCGGGCCATCCCAGCCAAGCTGATGATCGACAACCGCATCGTCATCAACAACCAGCTCAAGCGCACCCGCGGCGGCAAGATCTCCTTCACCCATCTGCTGGGTTACGCGTTGGTGCAGGCGCTCAAGGCGTTCCCGAATATGAACCGGAACTACGCCGAGGTCGACGGCAAGCCCACCGCGGTCACACCGGCGCACATCAATCTCGGGCTGGCGATCGACCTACAGGGCAAGGACGGCAAGCGTTCGTTGGTGGTGGCCGGCGTCAAACGATGCGAGACCATGCGATTCGCGCAGTTCGTCACCGCGTATGAAGACATCGTCCGCCGAGCCCGCGACGGCAAGCTGACCGCCGAAGACTTTGCCGGCGTGACGATTTCGCTGACAAACCCCGGCACCATCGGCACCGTGCACTCCGTGCCGCGGCTGATGGCCGGTCAAGGCGCCATCATCGGCGTTGGCGCAATGGAATACCCGGCCGAATTCCAGGGCGCCAGCCAGCAACGCATCGCCGAACTGGGTATCGGCAAGTTGATCACGCTGACCTCGACGTACGACCACCGCATCATCCAGGGCGCGGAATCGGGTGACTTCCTGCGCACCATCCACGAAATGGTGCTCGCCGACGACTTCTGGGACGAGATCTTCCGGGAGATGGGCGTCCCCTACTTGCCGATTCGGTGGAGCACCGACAATCCCGACTCGATTGTCGACAAGAACGCCCGCGTGATGGAGTTGATCGCCGCGTACCGCAACCGCGGCCATCTGATGGCCGACATCGACCCACTGCGCTTGGACAACACCCGTTTCCGCAGCCACCCCGATCTCGAGGTGCTCACCCACGGCCTGACGCTGTGGGACCTCGACCGGGTGTTCAAAGTCAACGGCTTCGCCGGTTCCGAATACAAGAAGCTGCGCGATATTCTGGGCCTGCTGCGCGACGCCTACTGCCGGCACATCGGCGTGGAGTACACCCACATACTCGATCCCGAACAGCTGCAGTGGCTGGAAAAGCGCGTCGAGACCAAGCACGTCAAACCGACTGTGGCCCAACAGAAGTACATTCTGAGCAAACTCAACGCGGCCGAGGCGTTCGAGACATTCCTGCAAACCAAATACGTTGGGCAGAAGCGGTTCTCGCTGGAAGGTGCCGAAAGCACCATCGCGCTGATGGACGCCACAATCGACCAGTGCGCCGAGCACGGGCTCGACGAGGTCGTCATCGCGATGCCGCACCGGGGTCGGCTCAATGTGCTGGCCAACATCGTCGGCAAGCCTTACTCACAGATCTTCTCGGAGTTCGAAGGCAATCTCAATCCCGCCCAGGCGCACGGTTCCGGTGACGTCAAGTACCACCTTGGCGCCACCGGCGTGTATCTACAGATGTTCGGCGACAACGACATTCAAGTGTCGCTGACCGCTAACCCGTCACACCTGGAAGCCGTCGACCCGGTGCTGGAGGGCCTGGTTCGGGCCAAGCAAGACCTGCTCGACCATGGGCCGACCGACAGCGAAAACGAAAAAGCCTTCTCGGTGATGCCGCTGATGCTGCACGGCGACGCCGCGTTCGCGGGCCAGGGAGTGGTCGCCGAGACGCTGAACCTGGCGAAGCTGCCCGGTTACCGCGTCGGCGGCACCATCCACATCATCGTCAACAACCAGATCGGTTTCACCACCTCGCCGGAATACTCCAAGTCCAGCGAATACTGCACCGACGTCGCCAAGATGATCGGCGCGCCCATCTTCCACGTCAACGGTGACGACCCGGAGGCCTGCGTGTGGGTGGCGCGCCTAGCCGTGGACTTCCGGCAGAAGTTCAAGAAAGACGTCGTCATCGACATGGTGTGCTACCGACGGCGCGGGCACAACGAGGGCGATGACCCGTCGATGACGAACCCAGCCATGTACGACGTTGTTGACACCAAGCGTGGGGTCCGCAAGACGTACACCGAAGCTCTGATCGGCCGTGGCGACATCTCGATGAAAGAGGCCGAGGACGCGCTGCGCGACTACCAGGGCCAACTGGAGCGGGTTTTCAACGATGTCCGTGAACTGGAGAAGCACGGGGTACAGCCAAGCGAATCGGTGGAGTCCAACCAGATGCTCGCCGCGGGACTCGACACCGCGGTGGACAAGGCGTTGCTGGCCCGTATCGGCGACGCATTCCTCGCCCTTCCTGACAGGTTCACCGCGCACCCGCGCGTCACGCCGGTTCTGGAGAAGCGCCGAGAGATGGCCTACGAGGGCAAGATCGACTGGGCGTTCGGCGAACTGCTGGCGTTGGGTTCGCTGGTGGCCGAGGGCAAGTTAGTGCGGCTGTCCGGGCAAGACACTCGCCGTGGCACCTTCTCCCAGCGCCATTCGGTGATCATCGATCGCCACACCGGCGAAGAGTTCACGCCGCTGCGACTGCTGATGACCGATCGGGACGGCAACCCGACCGGCGGCAAGTTCATGGTTTACGACTCGCCCCTGTCGGAGTATGCGGCCGTCGGCTTCGAGTACGGCTACACCGTCGGTAACCCGGACGCACTTGTCTTGTGGGAGGGCCAGTTCGGCGATTTCGTCAACGGTGCGCAGTCGATCATCGACGAGTTCATCAGCTCCGGGGAGGCAAAGTGGGAGCAGCTGTCCAGTGTGGTGCTGCTGCTGCCGCACGGACACGAAGGCCAGGGGCCCGACCACACCTCCGCCCGCATCGAACGCTTCCTGCAGCTGTGGGCGGAGGGTTCGATGACAATCGCGATGCCGTCGACCCCGGCCAACTACTTCCACCTGTTGCGCCGGCACGCCCTCGACGGTATCCAGCGCCCGCTGATCGTGTTCACACCGAAGTCCATGCTGCGCAACAAGGCCGCGGTCAGCGACATCAGAGACTTCACCGAGACCAAGTTCCACTCGGTGCTCGAGGAACCCACCTATGAGGATGGCGTCGGTGACCGCGGCAAGGTCACCCGAATGCTGCTGACCAGCGGAAAGCTCTACTACGAGTTGGCGGCACGCAAGGCCAAGGACAATCGAGATGACGTCGCGATTGTGCGCATCGAACAGCTCGCCCCGCTGCCGCGCAGGCGAATCAGCGAAACGCTGGACCACTACCCGAACGTCACCGAATATTTCTGGGCGCAGGAGGAGCCGGCCAATCAGGGCGCGTGGCCCCGCTTCGGCTTGGAGCTGCCCGAGCTGTTCCCAGGCAAACTGACTGGGATCAAACGCATTTCGCGTCGTGCCATGTCGGCGCCGTCGTCCGGTTCATCGAAGGTGCACGCTGTCGAACAGCAGGAGATCCTCGACGAGGCGTTCCGCTGAGCGAAGCGAAGCGGAACGGCGCTCGCTCAGGCCACCGCGCCGGCCCGCGACCACGTGCTGGCGTTGCGGTTCGTTGCGGTACCGGGACGCGTCGCCGTTGATTTTGCAGATCCGCCACATCAGCTTGGCGATGCGATTCATCAGTCCGGTGTCGTCGCAGAGCATCCGGACGTCGGCGAACATGTCGCGCAGGAATTGCCGCGATTCCGGCGCGCAGAAGACTGCTTGGCCCAGCATCCGCATGATCAGCGGGACGTACAGCGACAGCAAGAACCGCCTCCGCCCGGCCAGGTCCGGGACACGCTTGAGCAGGTACTCATGGTAAGACGCGAAGACAACCTGGGTGGATGGATCGCCGGGCGACGTCTCCTCCGAACTCCAGGTCTGGGTGCGTGACCGGCGACCCCTACGAAAAAAGTCGCCGCTAGCGAGGCGTTTCCAGCGGAAATCGTTTCGCGATTGGTGTACCGCTGCAGGCAAAAAAAGCATACGATTTGTCCGCCATCACGTGTGGCAGTTGCATTTGGGGAGGTCAATCCAACGCCCGGTCTAAGGTAACGTCCGACTTGGAGTCGGCGGGATCGTTTTAGGAGGTCGGAAGGTGTCGTTCGTAACTACGAATCCCGAGGTGCTGTCGGGGGCTGCGAGCAGTCTGTCCGGTATCGGTGACGCGATGGTCGCCCGCAACGCGGCCGCGGCGGCGCCGACGACGAGTTTGGCCCCGGCGGCCTCCGACCTCGTGTCGGCGATGACGGCGGCGCAGTTCGGTAAGCAGGGGGTGGCCTATCAGCAGCTCGCCGCCCAGGCCGCCGAAGTGCACGAGCAGTTGGTGGCCGCGCTGCGCTCGGGTTCGGGTGCTTATGCGCTGGCCGAGGCATCGAACGCGGCGCAGGCGCGGTAACCAGATCTAGCAGCTGATGAGCTTTTCGCTGGTTCCCCCGGAAATCAATTCCGCCCTGATGTTTAGCGGGGCGGGGTCCGGCCCGTTATTGGACGCGGCGGCGGCCTGGGATTCGTTGGCCGCCGATCTGGAGAGCACCGCCACGCAGTATCAGACCTTGGTCACCAATCTGGTCACCGGCGCGTGGCTGGGCCCGTCGTCGGCGCAGATGGCCGCGGCGACCGCGCCGTACGTGGCGTGGCTGCAGGGCACGGCGGCCACCGCCGCCCAGACCGGGGCCCAGGCCAAGGTGGCCGCCGCAGCGTATCAGAGCGCCTACGCGTCGATGGTGCCGCTGCCGGCGATCGCAGAGAACCGGGCGGAGTTGGCCACGTTGGTCGCCAACAACTTCCTGGGTCAAAACACCGGGGCGATCGCTACCAACGAGGCGAATTACCTGGACATGTGGATCCAGGACGCGCTGACCATGGACACCTATCAGGTGAACTCCCAGGCGGCCAGCGCGCTACCCGCACAGACCGCAGCCCCCCAGGTGGCCAGCGGCGCGGTCGCCAACGCAGCCGCGGCAGCCACACCGGCCGACACCAGTTCCATCATCACGGGTCTGCTCGGCGACTTTGGGGACCTGCTCGGCGTGTCGGGGGGAGCCCCTGCGGGTTTGTCGGCAACAGACATCGTGTCCTGGCTCGGGACGGTGGCTACCGGGATCGCCGCGGACCCGTCGGCCGCGCTGCTTCCGGTGCAGACCACCTACTACATGGGCATGTTGAGCAGCATGCCCGCGCGTATGTTCATGAGCTCGGGCAGTTCGTCGAGCAGTGCCGCTACCGGCACCCTGGCCAGTCAAAGTGACACCCTGCTAGCCAACGTCGGCAAGTTCGTCGACGGCAAGATGGCCAACGTGATGGGCAGCGTCGGCGGCCAGCTACGGCAGTGGGGATCGTCGATCTCCGCAACACTGGTCGGAGCCCACCATGTGGGCGGGCTGTCGGTACCCAACGCCTGGCACGGCATGGCCCCGGAGATGGCTCGCGCGGCCCCAACGCTCCCCGCCACCAGCGTCGCCGCCCCGACGATGACCCACGGCCTGCCCAGCAGCCCGTTCGCCCAGGGATTGATGGGCGCGCTGGCCGGACGCGGGGTCAGCAGCATGGGTTCCCGCGTCGCCGCCAAGGTGATGCCCCGCTCACCGGCCGGCGGGTAGACAAGCAGCCACTAACACCGAAATGACCTCAACAAGGAGATGGGGATATGCCTACGCGTTTTATGACTGACCCGCATGAGATGCGGTCGATGGCGGGCCGTTTCGATGTGCACGCTCAGACGGTGGAGGACGAGGCCCGCAAGATGTGGGCATCAAGCCAAAACATCGCCGGTGCCGGCTGGAGCGGTTCGGCCAGATGACGTCCTATGACACCATGGGCCAGATGAATCAGGCCTTTCGCAACATCGTCAACATGCTGCACGGGGTGCGCGACGGGCTGATCCGCGATGCCAACAACTACGAGCAGCAGGAGCAGGCCTCCCAGCAGATCCTGTCCAGCTAGCCCAAACCGCCACACGAGTTTTAGGAGAACACCATGTCGATCAGTTACCAGTTCGGCGACGTGGACGCTCACGGCGCGTTGATTCGCGCCCAGGCCGCCGCGTTGGAGGCCGAGCATCAGTCCATCGTGCGCGATGTGCTGGCCGCCGGCGACTTCTGGGGCGGCTCGGGTTCGGTGGCCTGCCAGGAGTTCATCACCCAGTTGGGCCGCAACTTCCAGGTCATCTACCAACAAGCCAACGCTCACGGCCAAAAGGTGCAAACCGCCGGCAACAACATGAACTCCACCGACAGCGCCGTCGGCTCCAGCTGGGCCTAACAAACCTTCAAGGAAACGCCAATATCATTGGCGTTCTTGCTAATTCGCGGCGCATGAGGCGACCGTATGCGCGTGAATGTCACGCTGGCCAATGCTGCGCGCTAGCCGGGCGCGGTTGCGCGCGCAGTGCTGTTCGTCGCCGCCGAATTCCAGGTCCACCCGCCCGCAGGAGGTACCGCCGGTACCGGCTAACCTTAGCGGCGACCCACGTAGCGAGGAGCGTCCAATGAAAGGGTTTGCCGGGAAGGTAGCGGCGATCACTGGCGCCGGTTCGGGTATCGGTCAGGCGCTAGCTCTCGAGCTGGCACGCTCCGGTGCCACAGTGGCGATCAGCGATGTTGACATCGAGGGGCTCGCGCAGACCGAAGATCAGCTGCGAGCTATCGGTGCGCCGGTCAGGGCCGACCGACTCGACGTCACCGAACGGGAGGCCTTTCACGTTTACGCCGACCAGATCAACGAGCATTTCGGCAAGGTGAACCAGATCTACAACAACGCCGGGATCGCGTTCACCGGCGACGTCGAGATCAGCCAGTTCAAGGACATTGAGCGGGTGATGGACGTCGACTTCTGGGGCGTCGTCAACGGCACCAAGGCTTTCCTGCCGCATCTGATCGCCTCCGGCGACGGCCATATCATCAACGTCTCCAGCCTTTTCGGGCTTATGTCGGTGCCCGGGCAGGCCGCCTACAATTCGGCCAAATTCGCGGTGCGCGGGTTCACCGAAGCCTTGCGTCAGGAGATGGTGCTCAACGGCCACCCGGTCAAGGTGACCGCAGTGCATCCTGGTGGCATCAAGACCGCGATCGCCCGCAATGGCCTTGTGGCAGAGGGAGTGGACGCCGAAGAGCTGGTCAAGTTCTTCGACGAACGAATGGCCAGCACCACCCCGCGGCGGGCGGCCCAAATCATCTTGGAAGCGGTACGCAAAAACAAGGCCAGGGTGCTGGTCGGCCTGGACGCCAAGGCGCTGGATCTGGTCGTGCGGCTGACGGGTTCTGGCTACCAGCGGCTGTTCTCCCCGGTGGTGCGCCGGACTAAGCCGGCGTCGCGCTAATCGGCCGTCACACGGTCTAGCGGCCGAGCGGGTGTTCGCTCAGCCATCCGTCGGCCACCGTTTGGGGGTCGGTGCCGGCGATCACTTGGCGACGCATCTCGACCAGCGCCGCGGTGTCCAGCACACCCGCTACCTCGTTGACCGCCAGCAGCTGGCGATCGGTCAGCTCATTGCGTCGGTACAGTGGCACCACGTTTTCGGCCTGCACCAGCGCCGGCTTGCCGTCGGTCAGCACTACCAGGTCAGCGGCCACGTCAGGGTCGGCGGTGGTGGTCCAGGCTGCGGTGACTTTTCCGGCCCGTAACCCAGCGAAAAGTGTTGCGTCGTCGCGGAATTCGTGAGCCGCAGGTAATCGACAGCTGCCCACCGCCGACGGGGTCGACGCACCGGCGATCGATCCGATGACGATGCCGTCGCAGTGGCGGGGCAGCCCGCTCAGGTCGTTACCGCCCCAGCTCTTGGCCGTCGACTTGGTCACCGCCAGCGCGGGTTTGTCTTCGGCAGCGGTCGTGTAATCACCGGCGGCGATGCCCTCGGGTAACGCGCCGACCATCGCTTTGTAGACCTGCGCATCGGACCGCACGGTGGCGCCGGGCTGAAAGACCTGCAGCACCCGGCCGGTGAAACCTGGGACGACGACAAAAGCCCCGGAGTCCAGCTTGGTCAGCGGATCGGGTGTCTGCTCGGTGCGCGCCGGGAACCCGTAGGAGCGCAGCGCCCCGGTGTAAATGTCAGCCAGCAGCACCGACTCAGCACCCGGACGGGACCCGACCACCAGCTCACCCGGGCGGTGCTGGGCGCTGTCTATGCGCGCGCAGCCGGCCATCGCCAGCACCGCAGCGAGCGCCAGCGCGGTCAACCTGCCTGCGGTCACTCCGCGGTATCTGCGGCGTCAGCCACCGCAGCGACTGCTTCTGCTACGGCCGCCGCAACCCGCGGGTCCAGCGGGCTTGGGACGATCCGATCCGGCGCCAAGTCGTCGGCGACGACGGAGACGATCGCCTCGGCGGCGGCCAGTTTCATCTTGTCGGTTATCTTGCGGGCACCGGCCTCCAGGGCACCACGAAACACGCCGGGGAACGCAAGGACGTTGTTGATCTGGTTGGGAAAGTCGCTTCGCCCGGTGGCGACCACGGCGGCGTGTCTGGCCGCAGCGTCGGGACGGATCTCCGGGTCGGGATTGGACAGCGCGAACACAATGCCCTCGGGTGCCATCGTCGCGATCAGTTCCTCGGGAACCACCCCGCCGGATACACCGAGGAACACGTCGGCCCCGTCCAGGGCCTCCACGATGCCGCCGGAAAGGCCGCGCGGGTTGGTGCGTTGCGCCAGCTGCGCTTTGACGCTGTTCATATCGTCACGTCCCGAGTGCAGAATGCCACGCGAGTCGAGCACGGTGACATCGGAAATCCCGTTCGCTTGAAGGAGATTCGCGCACGCGACGCCCGCTGCCCCGGCGCCGGAGATGACGACATGCAGCGCCGCCATGTCCCGGTCGAGCACCTTGGTGGCGCCGAGCAGCGCCGCCAACACCACGATCGCGGTGCCGTGCTGGTCGTCGTGCATCACCGGACAATCCAGCGCATCGACCAAGCGACGTTCGATCTCGAAGCAGCGCGGTGCGGCGATGTCCTCGAGGTTGACCGCGCCGAACGTCGGCCGCAGCCGCACCAGGGTCTCGACGATCTCGTCGGGATCCTTGGTGTCCAGCACGATCGGTATGGCGTCCAGCCCCGCGAACTGCTTGAACAGACCGCATTTGCCTTCCATCACCGGCAACGACGCCGCCGGTCCGATGTCACCGAGGCCCAGTACCGCGCTGCCGTCGCTGACGACGGCCACCAACCGGCTCGCCCAGGTGTAGCGGGCGGCCAGGGTGTGATCGGCGGCGATCGCGCGGCTGACCTGCGCCATGCCCGGGGTGTAGGCGATCGACAGGGAGCGCTGGGTATCCAACAGCGCCGTCAGGCCTACGGCGAGCTTGCCGCCTACGTGTGCCTCGAAGATCTCCGCGTCGGTGATGACGCCCTGCTCGGATTCAGTCTGGATCGATTCAAGCAATTCGGACACGGGCCCAGGGTACTGACTACTCGTTAGTAGGCCTAATTGGCGAGCTGCTCAGATCAGCTTCAACTCGGTAACGGCGTTGCGCTCGTCGGCCAGCTCGGCGGTGGACTTGTCGATGCGGGCGCGGGAGAAGTCGTCGATGTCCAAGCCCTGAACGATCGACCAGTTGCCGTCCTTGGTGGTCACCGGGAACGAGGAAATCAGGCCCTCGGGGACCCCGTAGGAGCCGTCGGAGATGACGCCCATCGAGACCCAGTTGCCCTCCGGGGAGCCCAGCAGCCAGTCCCGGGCGGCGTCGATGGTCGCCGACGCGGCCGACGCGGCCGACGACGCGCCGCGCGCGTCGATGATCGCCGCGCCGCGCTTGGCCACCGTCGGGATGAAGTCGTTCTCGATCCAGGCCTGGTCGTTGACCACTTCTGCCGCATTCTTGCCGTTGATTTCGGCGTGGAAGATGTCCGGGTACTGGGTGGCCGAGCGGTTACCCCAGATGGTGACCTTCTTGATCTCGGTGACATCGGCGCCGGTCTTCTTGGCCAACTGGC
>NZ_DASPSP010000268.1:0-26222 GCF_035623875.1 Mycobacterium sp.
AGCCGACCTCGGCGTGGACACCGTCAAACAGGCCGAGATCTTCGCCGCCATCCGAGGCCACTACGGCGTCGCCCGCGACGACACCCTCAAGCTGCGCGACTTCCCCACCCTGACCCACGTCATCGGCTGGATCCGCGACAAAACGGGGGCCACCGAACGCCCAAAAGTACCGGCTGAGACAGCCGAGACGGCGCGAAGCGACGTCCCGGCAGCGCCCACCGTGCCCACCATCGAAGGCGACATCGCCGCGACGGACCGGATCCCGCGGCAGGTGCCGGTGCCCGTGTTGCGGCCAAGCCTCTCGAGCTGCGTGCCGACCGGGATCACGCTCGGACCCGGTACCCGGGTGGCGGTCATGGCCGACCAAAGCGGCGTCGCCGGCGCGCTGATCACCCGGCTGGGCCGGCTCGGCGTCGATGTGGTGGCGATGCACGCGGACGACGACATCGACACCGTGCTCGGCGATGCCCAAGTCGACGGCGTGTACTGGCTGGTCGCGCTGGACGACGAGGGCCCCCTGGAGGAGTTGAACCTCGCCGGCTGGCGCGAAGCGCTGCGGCTGCGGGTGGGCAACCTCTACATGGCGATGCGCGGACTGTACGAACGCAGCCCGTTCCTCGTCGTTGCCACCCGGCTGGGCGGATACCACGGCTACGACGCGGCCGGGGCAACCTGCCCGCTGGGCGGCGCGGTCACCGGCTTCGCCAAGGCGTACCGGCGAGAGCGGCCCGATGCCCTGGTCAAGGCGGTCGACTTCCCGCCAGGCCGCAAGACCGCAGCGCTGGCCGACGTGCTGATCGACGAGACGCTCCGCGATCCGGGCTGCGTCGAGGTCGGCCACGCCGGCGGGCGACGCTGGGGCGTCGGCCTGGTAGCGCGACCGTTCCCCGCAGAACCCGAGCAGGCCGCCGCGGTGCTCGGTCCGGATCCGGTGTTCGTCATCACCGGTGCCGCCGGCAGCATCGTGTCGGCAATTACCGCCGACTTGGCCGCAGCGTGGCCGGGCACCTTCCACCTGCTCGACCTCAGCCCCGAGCCTGACCCCGCCGATGCCGACCTGCGGCGGTACGCCGAAGACCGGGAAGGGTTCAAGACCGAACTGGCCGCTCGGATGCGCGAGCGCGGCGAGCGCCCGACACCGGTCCTAATCGAGCGGCAGCTGGCCCGCTTCGAGCGGGTGCAGGCCGCGCTGGCCGCGATCCGTGCCGTTGAGTCCGCGGGTGGTTCGGCGCACTACTACAGCGTCGACCTCACCGATGCCGGGGCGGTGGACAAAGTGATGGCCCAGGTGCGCGACACCAGCGGGCGAATCGACGTCCTGCTGCACGCCGCCGGGATCGAGGTCAGCCACGCGCTGCCGGACAAGGAGCCCGCCGAGTTCGACCTGGTGCTCGGCATCAAGGGCGACGGGCTGTTCAACGTGCTGCACGCCGTCGGCGCTATGCCGTTGGGAACGGTCGTGGCGTTCAGCTCGGTGGCGGGCCGTTTCGGCAACATGGGACAAACCGACTACAGCGCCGCCAACGACTTGCAGTGCAAGGTGTTGAGCAGCCTGCGCCGCAGCCGTCCCGGGGTGCGAACCCTGTCGATCGATTGGACCGCATGGGGCAGCATCGGCATGGCCAGCCGCGGATCAATCCCCAAAATCATGGCGGCGGCCGGGGTAGAGATGCTGCCCGCCGAGGCGGGCGTGGCGTGGATCCGACGTGAACTTAACACGGGCATGCGCGACCGGGAGGTCGTCGTCGCCGGTGCACTGGGCGCAATGGCCGCCGAATTTCATCAGACGGGTGGCGTCGACCCGGCCGCACTGACCGGGGACGGCCCGCTGGTCGGAGAAGTCGTCCGCGCCGGTGTCAACGAGGGATTGGTGGTGCGCACGACGCTGGATCCCACTGCCCGGCCGTTCCTGGATCACCACCGCATCGACGGCACGCCGGTGCTGCCCGGTGTGATGGGCATGGAGGCGTTCGCCGAGACCGCCCGGTTGCTCGCCCCTGACAGGCACGTGGCTGCCGTGGAGAACGTGGACTTCCGCGCGCCGCTGAAGTTCTACCGCGACGAGCCGCGCGCAGTGACGATCACCGCGCTGCTGCGACCCGACGGCGACGACCTGCTGGCCGAATGCCGCCTGTCGGCCGAGCGCATCCTGCCCGGCGCCGACCAGCCGCAGCGCACCTTGCACTTCACCGGCTCGGTGCGGTTGACGGCCAATCCACCCGCGCTCGCCGTCGCCGACATCGACTCGGGCAGCGAAACCCCGTCGCTGACGGCGGAGCAGGTCTACCGGCTGTACTTCCACGGCCCGGCCTATCGGGTGGTCTGTTCGGCGTGGAGGCATGGCGACGGCGTGGCCGCCAGGTTCGCCGCCGACCTGCCGCCGCAGGTCGATCAGCCGGTGCTGATCGGGCCGCGACTGGTCGAACTGTGCTTCCAGACCGTCGGGCTGCTGCAGGCCGGCACCGAGGGCGTGCTGGCCCTGCCAATGCACGTCGATGCGGTGCAGCTCAGCGGAACGCCGGAGGAGCGCGCCGGACTGGTTGCCACCGCACGGCCCGACGGGCGCGGGGGCTTCGACTGCGCCGTCCGCGACGACGAGGGCACGCTCGTGCTGCGGGTCGACGGGTACCGCACGGCGCCGTTGCCGAACCCGCCGCCGCCGGATGTCGTCGCCCCGATGCGGTCGGTGATGGGCAGCTGAGGAGATACCAGCATGGACAGGCAGATTCGGCGGCTGGCGATCGTCAACCGCGGTGAGCCCGCGGTTCGCGCGCTGACCGCGGTGGCCGAACTCAACCAGGCCGGTGAGCAGCCACCGATCCGGACTGTCGTGCTTTACACCGACCCGGACGCCGACGCCTGGTATGTGCGGGAGGCCGACGAGGCGGTCTCGCTTGGCACCGCGACGTTCGTTGACCCCGTCGACGGCACCCGCCGGGCGCGGTACCTCGACGAGCCGGCTGTCATAGCAGCGCTGCGCCGCGCCGATGTGGACGCGGCATGGGTGGGCTGGGGGTTCCTTGCCGAGCATGCCTCGTTCGCCCAGGCATGCGAGGAAGCCGGCATCGTGTTCATCGGCCCGGACAGCGCCACGATCCGGCGGCTCGGCGACAAGGTGGCTGCCAAGCGGCTTGCCGAGCAGGCCGACGTGCCGGTGGTGCCGTGGAGCGGCGGGCCGGTCGACGACGTGGCGCAGGCGACCGCAGCCGCGGTCCGGCTCGGCTATCCGGTGATGGTGAAGGCGGCTGCAGGAGGGGGCGGCCGTGGGATCAGGCTGGTTCGCGACGACGCCGAGCTCGCCGCCGCGCTGCCATCCGCGCGCGCTGAGGCGCAGCTGGCCTTCGGCGACCCGACCGTCTTTCTGGAGCAGCTTGTGCCGGCCGCGCGCCACGTCGAGGTCCAGGTGATGGCGGATGGATACGGCACCGTGTGGGCGGTCGGTGTGCGGGACTGCACCCTGCAACGCCGGCACCAGAAGGTGCTGGAGGAGTCCGCGTCGACCGTACTGGACGCCGAACAAGAGCAGGCGATCCGCGACGCGGCGGTCCGGCTGACCGCCGCCGCGGGCTACCGCAACGCGGGCACCGTGGAGTTCCTGGTCGACCCGGACACCGGGAGCTTCCTGTTCATGGAGGTCAACACCCGGCTGCAGGTAGAGCATCCGATCACCGAGGCGACCACCGGACTGGATCTGGTGAAATTGCAGCTGCACGTAGCGCAGGGCGGGCGGCTCACCGGCACGCCCCCGCAGGTGACCGGACACGCGATCGAGGCACGGCTGTGTGCCGAAGACCCCGAGAACGCGTTCACGCCCGCGCCGGGCCGGCTGGCCCGGCTGCACCTGCCGGCCGGCACCGGGATCCGGGTCGATGCGGGTGTGCGCGAAGGTGACCGGATCCCAGCCGATTTCGACTCGATGATCGCCAAGATCGTGGCATGGGGGAACGACCGCGGGGAGGCCCTCGCCCGGCTGCGTCGGGCATTGCGCGACACCACGGTGGTGGTCGAAAGCGGCACCACCAACCGGTCGTTTCTGCTGACCCTGCTCGACCGGCCGGAGGTGCGCGACGGGCACTTCGACAACCACTGGCTGGACCGGCTCACCGGCGAGGCGGCGCACCTGCCAGCCCCGGATCCGGTTGCCCTGCTGGTGGCCGCCGTGGATTCGTATGACCTCGACGAGGCTGCCGAGCAGGCTGCGTTCCATGCCCGCGCGGCGCGAGGCGGTGCCGAGTCCGCGGCCGAGGTGGGTCACCGCTGCCGCCTCCGCTACCGGGGCCAGCAGTACGACCTGCACGTTTACCGCACCGGCCGCGAGACCTACCGTGTCACATCCGGCGGTGCCAGGACCGCGGATGTCACAGTGTCCTACCGGGACGGATACGAGCGGCGGGTGGTAGTTGGCGACCGGGTGCACCGTGTGCTCTCGGTCGTGGAAGGAGCCACCCTGCGGGTCGACGTCGACGGCGCGGCCCACGCCGTGTCCCGGGACGACGGTGGCGTCGTGCGCTGCCCCGGACCGGCCTTCGTGCTGTCGGTCCTGGTCAAACCCGGTGACGAGGTCAGCGAGGGTGACCCGCTGGCGGTCGTGGAAAGCATGAAAATGGAAACCACGATCACCGCACCGTTCGCCGGCACCGTCGCTGCCGTCGAAACCGCCGCCAACGTGCAGATCGAAGCGGGCGCGCCGGTGGTCCGCATCATGACGTCCGAAGCCGCTCAGGACCACGTCGGGGGCGCGGTCGACTTCACCGGACTCGCCGCGGTCGAGCCACCCGGCACACCACCCTGCCACCGGGTGTATGGGGCGCTGCGTTCCTATCTGCTCGGTTACGACATGGACCCGGGCTCGGTGAGTGCGATGCTGACCCGGCAGCGCCGGCTTGGCGAGTTCGCTCCGCCGGCCGACACCGAACTGCTGCGCTGCGAGGACAGCCTGCTGGATCTGTTCGCCGACGTCGGCTCGCTCTACCGGCCGCGCGGCGAGATGGAGCCAGAGGAGGAGTTCGTCGCCGGCAGCGCCCAGGAGTACCTGCTGTCCTACCTGCAGTGGTTGGACGCAGACCGGGCCGGCCTGCCCGACTCGTACCGGCAGCGGTTGGAGCGTGCGCTGCTGCGCTACGGCGTGCGCGGCCTGGATCGCACCCCCGAACTCGAAGAAGCCGTCGTCTGGATGTTCCGCTCCTTCCACCGTGTCGCCGACCTGGCGCCCGCGGTGACCGCCATCCTCGAGCGCCGGCTCCGCCACCAAGCCGAGCTGGCGCAGCTGGCCGACGCCGAGATGCGGGCCCGGCTTGACCGTCTGGCGGCCATCCAGGGTCGCCAACGGGTGGTCGCCGACTTGGCACGCGACGTGCGGTTCCACTACTTTGATGAGCCGCTGCTCGAGGTCGTCGTCGCCGAGGAGTACGCCAGGGCGGGGCGCGATCTCGATGCGCTGCGTGACCATTCCGACGGCCCCGACCGGGCCGAGCGGATCGGTCGACTCGTCGCCTGCCCGCAGCCGCTGCGAGCCGAGCTGTTGCGGCGCTGGCGCAGCAGCAGCGACGCCGGACCGCGCCCGGCGCTACTGGAGGTCTACGCCCGCCGGTTCTACCGGATCAGGGAACTGCGCAACTTGGCGGTCAAAGAGCACGACGGGCGGCTGCTGGGTACCGCCGACTACGACTACGAGGACAAGGCCATCCACCTGGTCACCGCGTACGCACCCCTGACCGAACTGCCGGAGCTATCCCGGGCGATCGCCGGGCACCTGGCCACGACCGACGCCGGACGTGAGCCGGTGGTGGATCTGGAGCTGTGGCGGCACGGCGAGACCGCTGATATCGACGCCGTCGTGGCCGAGGCCGACAAGCTCCTGGCCAGCTGCGACTTCGGGCGCCTCCTTCACCGCCTAGACCTCACCGTGACCACCGTCGAAGGGGCGGCCCCGGAGCGCTTCCGCACCTATCACGTGACCTACCGCCAGCGGGACGGGCAGTTCGTCGAGGACGCGCTCTACCGCAACCTGCACCCGATGATCGCCAAGCGTCTGGACCTGTGGCGCCTGGGGAACTTCAAACTGCGCCGGCTGCGCTCGGCCGAGGACGTGTACGTGTTCCACGGTGTGGCGTACGACAATCCCGCCGACCAGCGGCTGTTCGCGCTGGCCGAAGTGCGCGACCTGACCCCGGCCCGCGCCGCCAGCGGTGCGGCGCGCTACCCGCGGCTGGAGCTGATGGGCTTGGAGGCCCTGTCGGCGATGCGCGAAGCGCTCGCGACGTTCGACGGGCGGGACCGGCCGGTGGCCAACCGGATAGTGCTCTATGTCCGGCCGCCGTGGGATGTGCCGCGCGACGCGTGGACCGAACAGGCCCGGTCGTTGGCGCCGCTGGCCATCGGTGCCGGCCTGGAAAAAGTCGTGCTGCGAGTACGGTTCCCCGACGGTCGCGACCATGTGCTGGAGGTGGAGGGGCTGGACGGGGGCGTGACGGTGCGCGAACGCCCGCCGGGGCAGGAGCCGATCAGGTCAATGACGCCGTACCGGCAGAAGGTGCTCCGGGCCAACCGCTTCAGCGCGCCGTACCCGTATGAGATCGTGCGGATGCTCACCCCTCCGACCGAGGCGGTATCTCGGTTTCCCCCAGGGCAGTTCATCGAGCACGACCTGGACGAGCACGGCAACCTGGTAGCGGTGTCGCGACCATACGGGACAAACACCGCCAACATCGTTGTCGGCCTGCTGTGCAACGACACCGAGAAGGTGCCGGAAGGGATGACCAGGGTCGCGCTATTCAGTGACCCGATCCGCGGGCTGGGCAACCTGGCCGAGCCGGAGTGTCGGCGCATCATCGCGGGGCTCGACCTGGCCGAGCGGATGCGAATACCGGTCGAATGGTTCGCGCTGTCGTCTGGCGCGAAGATCGCGATGGACAGCGGCACCGAGAACATGGACTGGATTGCCGCGGTGCTACGCCGCCTCATCGAATTCACCCAGGGCGGCGGGGAGGTGAACCTCCTTATTACCGGGGTGACCGTGGGCGGCCAGCCGTACTGGAACGCCGAGGCAACCATGCTGATGCACACCCGCGGCATTCTGGTGATGACACCTGCCAGCGCGATGGTGCTGACCGGCAAGCAGGCGCTGGACTTCTCCGGCGGTGTGTCGGCCGAAGACAACTTCGGTATCGGCGGCTTCGACAGGATCATGGGACCCAACGGCCAGGGCCAGTACTGGGCGCCCACCCTCGCCGACGCATGCGACATCCTGCTGCGCCACTACGAGTACACCTACGTCATGCCGGGCGAGAAATGGCCGCGTCGGCGCACCACGGCCGACCCGTTAGACCGTGACGTGCGATCGGCGCCGCACGCCCGGGCCGCGGGCTCCGACATGGCGACAGTCGGGGAGATCTTCTCCGCCACCCACAACCCGGAACGTAAGAAGCCGTTCGACATGCGGTCGGTCATGCGGGCAGTGGCCGACACAGATTCAGCTCCATTGGAGCGGTGGGGTGAATGGCGTGCCGCCGAGACCACAATTGTGTGGGATGCGCACATCGGCGGTATTCCGGTGTGCCTGATGGGGATTGAATCGCACACGGTGCCACGACGCGGATTCGTGCCGGCCGGCGGCCCCTCCTCGTGGTCGTCCGGAACCCTGTTCCCTCAGTCGTCGCGCAAGCTGGCGCGCGCGATCAACGCCGCCAGCGGCAACCGCCCGGTCGTGGTGCTCGCCAACCTGTCCGGCTTCGACGGTTCGCCGGAGTCAATGCGCCGCTGGCAATTGGAGTACGGCGCCGAAATCGGACGCGCGGTGACCAACTTCCGCGGCCCAATCGTGTTCGTGGTGGTATCCCGCTATCACGGTGGTGCTTTCGTCGTGTTCTCCAAGGCGCTGAACGAAAGACTCGAAATTGCCGCTGTGGAGGGCTCATTCGCGTCGGTGATCGGCGGCGCGCCCGCGGCCGCCACGGTGTTCGCCAGAGAAGTGGACGCACGCACCCAGCGGGACCCCGAAGTACGCGAGGCGGCCGAGCGGGCGCGCGCAGCGACCGGATCGGACGCCGGCGCGGCGCGGGCGCAAGTCGCCCAGATCACGGCGACGGTCCGCTCGGCGAAACTCAGCGAAGTCGCCGACGAGTTCGACCGGATCCACACCGTCCAGCGTGCACTCGTCGTGGGGTCGGTGGACCGGATCATCAGCGCCGAGACGCTACGACCCTACATTGTCGACGCGCTCGAACGAGGGATGTCAGCCCTCGAGCGGGATCTGTCAAAGGTTTAGCGCCAGGTCTTCGGTACGGTGCTGACCTGATTTCCGATCCACCGCGCGGCAGAGACCTGTTGTACGGCAGTCGGTTTGGAGCATCACCGTTGAAACATGCTAGTCGATGGCTGTCGCACAATAGACACCCCTAGGGTGCAGCCGACCGACTCGCCGGCACCGCGGGAGTCCAAATGGCCAATTGATGAAGGACTTTCGTCACTAGTGTCGCGACGTCGAAGGTTAATAGCGTCGGTGAGGTCAGGGTAAGAAGTTACCAAGAGACGCTTCGGTGGCGCACGCAGTGGGCGGGATGGGTCGCGTCGTGGCTAGGCCCTCGGCGGTAACGATTCCGGAGGGACCGGAAGCCGATGGTGAGTAAACGGCTGGATCCCGGGTCGCGGGGTCTCGCGTTAGGTCGAGATATGTCTGGGCCGCTGCAGGCCGTCGGTGGCTTGTTTTTGATGTCGTTCGACGCCGTGCGGGACGCATTCCGCCGACCGTTTTCGTGGCGCGAGTTTTTGGACCAGGCTTGGTTTTTGGCCCGAGTCTCGATGGCTCCCACCCTGCTGGTCGCAATACCTCTCACGGTCTTGGTCAGCTTTACGCTCAACATCCTGCTGCGCGAGCTCGGTGCTGCCGACTTGAGCGGTGCCGGCGCGGCGTTCGGTGCGGTCACACAAGTGGGGCCGCTGGCAACGGTCTTGGTCATCGCGGGAGCAGGTGCCACGGCCATGTGCGCGGACCTGGGTTCGCGCACGATTCGCGAGGAAATCGAGGCGTTGGAGGTTTTGGGTATCGATCCGGTGCGGCGGTTGGTGACTCCTCGTGTGCTGGCATCCACGCTGATAGCCCTGCTGTTGAATGGCCTGGTCGTCATCGTCGGCATCGTGGGCGGCTATATCTTTTCGGTGTTCGTCCAAGACATCAGCCCCGGCGCGTTCATGGCGGGCATCACCCTTCTGACCGGTATTCGCGAGTTGATCATTTCCGGTGTGAAGGCCGCCTGCTTCGGCGCGATCGCCGGCATGGTCGCCTGCTACCGCGGCCTGATCATTTCTCGCGGCGGCGCCAAGGCCGTGGGCACCGCCGTGAACGAAACCGTGGTGTACGCGTTCATAGCGCTCTTCGTCGTCAACGTGGTCATCACAGCCATCGGCGTCAAGCTAACGGCCAAGTGAGGAAGGGCATCCTGTGACCAGCCAAGTGGCCTACCTGCTTAGACAGCAATACGAGAAGCCGGTCGGCGCGCTGAGCAAAACTGGCAATCAAACAATGTTTTTCGGCCGGGCGATCCGGGGGGTTCCGTACGCCGCTATCCACTTTCGGCGTGAGATCACTCGCCAAGTAGCCGAAATCAGCATGGGCACAGGAACTTTGGCGATGATCGGCGGTACGGTGGCGATTGTCGGGTTTTTGACCCTGGCCGCGGGCGGAACGCTGGCAGTCCAAGGGTATAGCTCGCTGGGCAACATCGGCATCGAGGCGTTGACTGGATTCTTGTCGTCATTCATCAACGTCCGCATCTCGGCACCCGTGGTCGCGGGAATCGGCTTGGCGGCCACGTTCGGAGCCGGCGTGACCGCACAACTTGGCGCCATGCGAATCGCCGAAGAGATCGACGCATTGGAAGCCATGGCTATTCGCTCCGTTGAATACTTGGTCAGCTCCAGAATCATCGCCGGGATGATCGCGATCACGCCGTTGTACGCGATCGCCGTGATCCTTTCGTTCGTCGCCAGCCGAACGGTGACCGTGATCCTCCTTGGGCAGTCCCCCGGCCTCTACAGCCACTACTTCCGCACATTCTTGAATCCGATCGACTTGCTGTGGTCGTTCCTGCAGGCCATATTGATGGCGCTAGTCGTCCTGATGGTGCACACCTACTACGGCTATTACGCCAGTGGCGGACCCTCCGGCGTGGGTGTCGCGGTGGGCAATGCGGTGCGGACCTCGCTTGTGACCGTCGTGTCGGTGACCTTGTTTGTCTCGCTTGCGGTCTATGGCACCAACGGCAACTTCCACCTCTCGGGCTAGGGGACAGCCGATGAGACCAAGTATCGTGTCCGCACTGGTAGGCCTGGCAACCTACGTTGCGATCGCGACACTCATCGCCGTTGCTGTCGGTGCGTTTCGGGGGAGCTTTACTCCGACCGCGCCGGTGACCGTGTTGTCCCCGCGGGCCGGTCTGGTGATGAACGAAAGCGCCCGAGTGACAATGCGTGGCATCGAGGTGGGCAAGGTCGCCTCAATCGAGGTGCTGCCCAACGGGAAAGCCGCCCTGCATCTGGCTATGGATCCGTCCCAGTTACATCTCATTCCCGCCAATGTGCTCGTCGAAATCGCGCCGCCAACGGCTTTCGGGGCCAAGTACGTGCAGCTGATCCCTCCAGCTGAGCCGTCACCACAGCCCATACACGCCGGACAGGTGCTCGACGCCCGACACGTCACTGTCGAAATCAACACGGTGTTCGACCAACTCACGGCGGTGCTCTCGAAGATCGAACCCGTGAAGCTGAATGAGACCCTCGGTGCGATCGCGAAGGCGTTGAACGGCCGTGGCCACAAGCTCGGCCGTGCGCTCGGTGATCTGGACGAGGTCCTCGCGAAGGTCGAGCCAGGCCTTCCGGCGCTGAGCCATGACATCGCCGTGGCGCCCGACGTTCTCAACGCCTACGCCGATGCGGCGCCGGACCTGATCAGGACCGCGGACAACGCGACACGGATAAGCCAGACGATCGTCGCCGAACAAGACAACCTCGACGCGTTTCTGATCAGCGCGATCGGTCTGGCCGACATCGGTAACGACGTGGTCGGAACCAACCGGCAGGCGCTGACAGATGTGCTGCGCCTGCTGGTTCCGACGACCGACCTCACCAACCGGTACAGCCAGTCGCTGAACTGCGGGCTTGCCGGCATGGTCCCGTTGGCCACGTCGCCGCCGCTGCCGTTCCCGGGTGTCGTCGTGTCGGTGAGTTTTACGCTGGGCGTCGAACGATACCGGTACCCGCATGACCTACCGAAGGTCGCGGCGACGGGCGCTCCGCAGTGTCAGCTCCTGCCGAAGGTGCCACTGGAGCAGCATCCGCCGTTCGTCGTCATGGACGTCGGGGCCAACCCCACGCAATACGGAAACCAGGGCATTCTGCTGAACTCAGATGCCCTCAAACAGTTACTGTTCGGGCCTATCGACGGCCCGCCCCGCAACACCGCACAGGTCGGACAGCCAGGATGACGAGCGCACGGCGAACGATCATCAAGTTGGGGGCCTTCGTGGTCGTCATGGCCGTGTTGATTGTCTTCCTGTTCGTCATCTTCGGTCAGTACCGCGCCGGCTCGACGTATAAGTATTCGGCGGTGTTCGTCGACGTGTCGCGGCTCAAGGGCGGAGACACCGTGCGGGTGGCCGGCATCCGGGTGGGCACGGTCAACAGCGTCTCGTTGCGCGCGGACAAGACGGTGCTGGTGAAGTTTGACGCCGACCGCAACATCGTGCTTACCAGCGGCACCAGAGCGGCGGTGCGCTACCTCAACCTTACCGGCGATCGCTTTCTCGAACTCGTCGACGGCCCCGGCTCGACCAAGACTCAACCGCCCGGGTCGGAAATCCCGGTCGCCCGCACGGCCCCGGCGCTGGACCTCGACCTGCTACTGGGCGGGCTGAAACCGGTGATCCAGGGTTTGAATCCGAGAGACGTGAATGCGCTCACCTCATCGCTATTGGAGATATTCCAGGGCGAGGGCGGCACCCTGGAGTCTGTGTTGTCGAAGACATCGTCGTTCTCGAACACGTTGGCCGCCAACAACCAAGTCATCGAACAGTTGATCGACCATCTCAACACCGTCGTCGCCACGATCGCCAAAGACGGCGACAAGTTCTCGCAAACGGTCGACCGGCTCGAGCGGTTCATCACTGAGCTATCGAAGGACCGGGATCCGATCGGCGCCTCAATCGACTCTCTCGACCACGCGACCGCGTCGTTGGCCGACCTGTTGGGCACCGCGCGCCGGCCGTTGGCCGACACCGTGGACCAGTTGAATCGGGTTGCGCCGCTGCTCGTTCAGGGCAAAGACCGCATCGACCTTCAGTTGCAGAAGACACCGGAAAACCTTCGGAAACTCGTCCGGCTCGGCGCGTATGGCAGCTTCATCCAGTACTACATCTGCGGATTGCGCTTCCGCGCCACCGACCTTCAGGGCCGCACCGTGTTGGCCCCCTGGTTCAAGCAAGAAGGCGGGAGGTGTGCAGAACCCTGATGCTTAGATACCACGGAACCAACCTCATTCGACCAGGATTCATCGGCGCTGTCCTGTTGCTGCTCGTTGTCTTGATCGGTCTTTCACCCGACCGGCTGATGTCCTGGGCGACGGCAGTCAGATACCAGGCGCTGTTCGACGAAGCCGGGGGCCTGGCCGTAGGTAACGACGTGACGATCTCAGGCATAAAGGTCGGTACAGTGTCGCACACTTCACTGCAAAACGGTTACGCGCTAGTCACTTTCACCGTACCCGGGAAGATTCAGCTCGGCTCGGAGAGTACCGCACACATCCGCACTGGGACGCTACTGGGCCAGCGGGTACTCACAGTGGAATCCTCGGGCACGCGCCCCATGCGCCCAAACGACGTGATACCACTGTCGCGCACATCCTCCCCGTACTCGCTGACCGAGGCGCTCAGCGACCTCACGACAAACGTCGCCGGCGCCGATACCCGAACGCTCAACCAGTCTCTTGACACCCTGTCGGCCACAATCGAACAGATCGCACCGCAACTCGGTCCGACCTTCGACGGGCTGACCCGGTTATCGCGGTCCCTCAACAGCAGAAACCAACCACTGCACGATCTTCTCAAGAGCGCCAAAGATGTCACCGGAATCCTGTCGGAGCGCAGCCAGCAGGTCAATACACTGATCCTCAACGCCAACGATCTGCTCGGGGTGCTCGCTGCCCAGCGGCACGCGATCGTTCGGTTGCTGGCCAACACGTCTGCGCTATCCAAGCAGCTGTCCGGGCTGGTGGCGGACAACGAACAGAAGCTGGCACCGACGCTGGAAAAGCTGAATTCGGTGACAGCGATGCTGGAAAAGAACCGCGACAATATCGGCAAGATCCTGCCGCGGTTAGCGAAATTCGAAGTCACCCAGGGTGAGACGGTGGCTAGCGGCCCCTTCTACCAGGCGTTCGTGCCGAATCTGCAACCTATGCAAATTCTGCAGCCATTCTTCGACTATCTCTGGGGATTCCGCACCTTCGACACGGGACGTGGGCCCGGCTTCCCTTCGCCCATGCCGCGGGCGTTGTTCCCGTTCCCGTACAACGGTATCCCGGGAGGTTCGCGATGATGTCGCGCAACCGGATGGCAGTTGCGACCGGTGTCGTGCTCGCTGGGCTTATCGTTGCGGCAGCGGTTTTCATTGTTCGGGAGACCATTTTCCGGCCGAAGACGATCAGCGCCTACTTCACTGCCGCCACGGCGATCTATCCCGGCGATGACGTACGCGTCTCGGGTATCAAGGTGGGCACCATCGCTTCGGTCCAGCCTCAGGGCACTGCGGCCAAGCTGACCATGAAAGTGGACCGCGACACCGCGATTCCGGCCAATGCCAAGGCGGTGATCGTCGCACAGAATCTGGTCGCGTCGCGCTACGTCCAGCTCACGCCGTACCGGTCGGGTGGTCCCACGATGCTCGACGGCGCGGTGATTCCGGTCGAGCGCACGGCGGTACCCGTCGAGTGGGATGAAGTGAAGGCTCAACTCGACCGCCTGGCAACGGATTTGGGACCGACGGCCAATATGCCGACCAGTCCGATAGGCCGGTTCATCGAGAGCTCCGCCGACGCGCTCCAGGGCAACGGCGACAAGCTCAGACAAACGCTCGCCCAGCTGTCGGGGGTGGGCCGGATCCTGGCCGACAACAGCGGCAACATCGTCGACATCATCAAAAACCTGCAGACTTTCGTCACGGCACTTCGTGACAGCGACCAGCAGATCGTGCAGTTTCAAAACCGGCTCGCCACGCTCACCAGCGTGCTGGACGACAATAGGTCCGATCTGGACGCGGCGCTGAAGGATCTGTCGGGTGCGGTTGGCGAGGTTCAACGCTTCATCGCGGGAAGCCGCGATCAAACTAGCGAGACGATTCAGCGGTTGGCCAACGTCACGCAGAACCTCGCCGATCACAAAATTGATCTGGAGAACGTACTTCACGTTGCGCCGAACGCGTTCGCGAACTTCTACAACTTTTACAACGCGGACACCGGAGACGATATCGGAGCGTTCGTGTTCAACAACCTTTCCAGTCCCGTGCAGTTCATCTGTTCGGCGATGGGCGCCATTGAAAACATCACCGCGCCCGAAACGGCCAAGCTGTGTGCGGAATACCTCGGGCCAGGCTTGCGCTTGCTGAACCTCAACTACGGCAACCTTGCGCTGCTGTTCTTGCCCGTGCCCGCCAACCCCTACTTGATGCCGTCGATGGACCCGAACGACATCGTCTACTCCGACCCGA
Source organism: Mycobacterium sp. (assembly GCF_035623875.1). Taxonomy (GTDB): domain Bacteria; phylum Actinomycetota; class Actinomycetes; order Mycobacteriales; family Mycobacteriaceae; genus Mycobacterium. The sequence goes on from NZ_DASPSP010000268.1 coordinate 14,755, forward strand.
ATCTGGCGCCCGGCGGTGCGGGGCCCAAGCCCGGGCCGCCGGAGATCCCGCCCGCGATATCCGCATACACAGGCCTGAACAACGATGTGCCGCCGCCGGCAGGGTGGGGCGGCGCGGGCCTGCCTCCCATGCCCCCCGGCCGGTATGCTCCTTTGCCGGCATTTCCGTCACCGGCGCTGTACCCGGGAGCACCGGTGCCCACCGTGACCAACGTGCCGGACATGCTGCCGCCGGAAAGGCCAGCATCATGACCGGCCGGTTCAATGCGTTCAAGGCAAGGGGGCTGCTGCTATCCGCCTCCTGCGTGATACTGACCGCGACCGGATGCACATTCCAAGGCGTGAACTCCCTACCCCTGCCCGGCGCGGTAGGGCGCGGCCCGGGAGCCAGCATTTACCACGTCGACATCGCCAATGTCGGCCACCTGGAGCCGAATTCGCCGGTGCTGATCGGCGACGTCGTGGTCGGCAGTGTCGGCACGATGACGGTGAAGGGCTGGCACGCCGACGTTGAATTGTCGGTACGACCCGACGTCGTGGTACCGGCCAATTCGGTGGCTAAGGTCGGGCAGACCAGCCTGCTCGGCTCCATGCATATGGAACTGAATCCGCCGCTCGGCCAGGGGCCGCGCGGGCGGCTCACACCCGGTGCCACCATCCCGCTGGACAAGTCGTCAACCTACCCGTCCACCGAGCAGACCCTGGCACTGCTGTCTGTGGTGATCAATTCCGGAGGACTCGGCCAGATCGGCGACATCATCCACAACGTCAACGCCGCGCTGTCCGGGCGCCAAGGACAAATCCGGGATCTACTGAGTCGACTCGACACCTTTGTCGGCACGCTGGACCAACAGCGCGACAACATCATTGCCGCTATCCAGGGATTGAACCGGCTGGCCGACACGTTCGCCGGACAGCGCGACACCATCACGCAGGCGCTGCGCAGGCTACCGCCGGCGCTGGCGGTACTGATTAGGGAGCGGCCGCGGATCACCGAAGCGCTCGACAAACTGCGCGTCTTCGGCGACACCGCCACTCGGCTGGTCAACGACAGTCAGGCCGACCTGGTGAGAAACCTGCAGAACCTCGAACCGACGATCCGCGCGCTGGCCGACATCGGACCGGATCTCGGCACTGCCATCGGCTACACGCTGACCCCGTTCCCGTACAGCCAAAACCTGATCGACAGAGCCGTCCGAGGGGACTACATAAACCTCTACGCCGACGTCGATTTCACGATTCCGCGGCTCAAGCGAACGATGCTGCTGGGCACCCGCTGGGGTCAACTGCATGCGCCGCTGGTGCCAGCGCCAGGGGAACCGTTCTATCAGGAGTACACCTACGATCCACTCGCATTGCCGGTAACGCCGCCACCGCCCGCTGCCCCGCCTCCTGCCGGGGCACCGATTCCGGCTCACCCGACCACGCAAGCCAATCATGCTGCGCCACAAATCCAATTCCCTCCGATGGATGAGGGCGGTCGCTGATGCTGACTCGGCTCGTCAAAGTTCAGCTGACAATCTTCACGATCGTCGGCACCCTCGCGGTTTTCGTGATGATCTTTGACTACATGCGCGCGCCGTCGCTGCTCGGCGTCGGCCGGATGACTATCACATTGAAGCTGCCCGCTGCCGGCGGCCTCTACCGGTTCAGCAATGTCACGTATCGGGGCGTGCAGGTCGGTGAAGTCACCGCGCTGAAGCTGACGCCCGACGACGCGGAAGCGACACTCTCCCTTGGCGCGTCGCTCAAGATCCCGGCAAACCTACAAGCGGAGGTACGCAGCGTCTCCGCGGTGGGCGAACAGTACGTGGACTTGCGGCCGCGCACCGACTCGCCGCCCTACCTGCACGACGGTTCGGTCATCCCCGCACGCGACACCACCATCCCCCGGCCGGTCGGGCCGATGCTCGACCGGGTCAATGCGCTGATCCACAGCATTCCCCAGGACAAGCTCGAAGCTTTGCTCGACGAGTCGTTCAAGGGCTTCAACGGGGCCGGCTACGACCTCGGATCGCTGATCGACTCGGCGGCAACGATTTCCGGTGACCTCAAACCCGTCGCCGAGCGCACCCGAACCCTGATCGAGGACACCAAACCGCTGCTGGACTCACAAGCCGAGACCACCGACGCGATCAGGACTTGGGCGCGCAGCCTCGCCGGAGTCACCGGGCAGCTGGTCACCGACGACAGACAGGTTCGCACCCTGCTGGAAAACGGGCCCGGGGCCTTGGACGAGGTGTCGCGGCTGCTCACCCAAGTCAAACCGACGTTGCCGGTGTTGCTCGCCAACCTCACCACCATCGGCCAGGTCGGCGTGGTCTACCACGCGTCGCTGGAGCAACTACTCATGCTCTTACCACCGTCTGTTTCGAGTACTCAGTCATATTCCAGTACAAGCAACGCAACCGGCCTGCCCCTCGGTGAGTTCGCCGTTTCGTTGGAAGATCCTCCGGCTTGTACGGTCGGCTTCCTGCCGCCGTCCGCATGGAGGTCTCCGGCTGATACCACCACGATCGACACGCCCGACGGCCTCTACTGCAAGTTGCCGCAGGATTCGCCGGTAGTGGTGCGTGGCGCTCGCAACTATCCTTGTATGGGCCACCCCGGGAAGCGGGCGCCGACCGTTGAAATCTGCGACAGCGACAAGCCGTACGCGCCGCTGGCCATGCGCCAACATATGGGCGGCCCGTACCCATTGGACCCGAATCTCATCTCGCAGGGCATTCCGCCCGATGACCGGATCAACGCCGACACCAGAATGTTCGGCCCCGTGGAGGGAACACCCCTACCATCGGGTGCGGTCCCGCGGGGGACACCGCCGGGGCCGCGGGGATCATACGGACCGCCCGGGCCGGGGTACGCTGCTCCGCCGCTGCCGTCATCGCCGCTACCGCCGGCGCCACCCGATACTGCTCCGCCTCCGGCCGGCCAGGCGCCGCAAGCGGCTCCAAGTGGGTTCGCCACCAACGCTTCTGCGCCAGGCCCATCAGTCGCCGTCACCCAGTACGACCCGCGCACCGGTCAGTTTTTCAGTCCGGATGGCCAAACCTATCGGCAGACAAACCTCGTTAACTCAGCGGCGCCCAAGACGTGGCAGGACCTGCTGGCCAAGTAGCTCATACCCCATCACCCAATCTTGACCAGCTTGAACGGCATCCGCACTACCAGCCACTGATTCCTGCCGCAGGCACCGCTCGGGCCGGTTGTCTTGTCCTCGCCGACCAAGGTTGTCGAGCCGGGGGAACTTATGCCGCTCGCAGCCGCTGGATAGAACCGATATTCCTGCAATCCGGTGAACGCGGTGCCGTCGTCGCACCGCTCCCAGTTCGGGACCTCGCGCTTGACGGTCCACTCTGAGTTCTGCCTGTGCAGATCGGCGCTCCATCCCGCATCACTGGTGACGCGTCCGATGCAGTCGAACGGAGTTGTACACGTCGAGGTGATCGTCCATGTGCTCCTGACGGTCGCCTCGTTGTGGTAGCTGTCGTTAGTTTTGGCCCATTCGCCGTTCGAAGTGGCGAGGTATGTCCCGCTCAGGGCATCATCATCGCCGTATGCGGTTGCTGACGAAAATGCGCTCAGGACGCCTATCCCTATGGCACCCAACAGAATTGGCCTTGCTATCACACCGGTTGAGCGCATGTTCGGGCAATCAGTTACTGAATGGAGCGTGTAGGGAGATCGGCTCGGAGGGATGAGCTGATGAAGCCGAGGATCTCGTCGACATCGGCGAAGCCGCCGAGGTGACTCTTGCCGGGGCGCAGGATGAGCTCCACGTCGGACAGGTAGGAAACCGCCGACTTGACCTCCTCGACGGACACGATGGGATCGGCGTCGCCCTGCCACCACCGCACCGGCGCCTTCACGTCGGCCAGCCGGAAGCCCCAGTTCCGCCCGAACAGGCGGAGGTCATCGACGAGGGCCTGGAAGCGGCCCCGGGCGGTGAGGGCGATGTCGTCGATGAACATCGCTTCGATCTCGGAATCGGCGAAAACCTGTCGGTCGGCCTCGGGCATGACGCTGGCGAAGCCCTGATAGGCCCAGTGCCCGAGCGGCACGACGGGGAGCAATCCCGCGGCGACCACCGCCGCTAGCGGCTGGCGCAGGCCCGACAAGATCGGGGCGAAGCGGCGGGTCAGGTCGACAAGGCCGGTGGCGGTGGCATCCGGTCCGATCGTCGGTGTCACGCTGCCCAGTATGGCCACTGCCGCGACGCGACCTGCCAGCGCGGGCGTCCCGGCGCAGGACAGGGCGTAAGGGCCGCCGCCGGACAGCCCGATGACGCCCAGCCGTTCGGCGTCGAGTGTGTCGGCCACCTGGGCGGCGTCGGCGGCCCAGTCGGCCACCGCGTTGTAACGGTGTGGATCGGACAGACCGGAGCCAGGCCGTTCCACTACGACGACGCGCAGGCCGAGCTTCTCAGCGGTGCGCCGGCCAAGTAGCGGGAACTGGCGCCGTCCGCCGGGAGTGCCGTGGAACCACAACACCACCGGGCCGGCGGGGTCACCGTACTCGGCGTAGCCCAGCCGGCGACCGCCAGCGAGATGGAAGCGCCCTTCGGCGCGTGGCTTTTCGATGCGGGGCACGCGGAAGGGGTGCCGCCAGGGGTTGCTAAGGCGCATTTTCTCTGCGGCTCCTTGTAGCCAGGGGAGGCGCAACCCCCGCAGCTTCCCCGCTTCTTTCCCCTGCGGGAGAGGCTACAGCGAGGAAATCCTGGCGACCGGAGAATTCAGTGCAATTCCGCGACCAGGCAACATATATTGGCCGATCGAAGGGTCCTTGGCGAACGGGGAGGCCCGTGAAGACGCTCACACTCGGCGTGGCGCTGACGGTGGCTGCGGCCGCGCTCGCGCCGGTTGCCGGAGCTGAGTCGTTGGGCAACTACCAACTTCACATCGACGGCAGGTACGACTTTCACACCTGGATATGGGCTATGAGTCCATGCGGTAGCTCGCTCGAATCGCCTGGAGGATGTGTCCACGTGCTCGCTATAGCCCAGCCCGTAGCGAAGGCGTTCAATTACCAAGGCGATGCGTGGCTGACCAATGGCCGGTACACCTTGGCCGTCGACGTTCCCGATGGTCTGCGCTGCGGTGACGTCTACTATGGCCCCGCCATTCCCACCCATGACGTCTACTCATGGGACGCAACGACGCTGACTGGTTCACTCGACTCCTCATTCGCAACGAGCTGCGATGGTGCGCCAGCCGGAACGTACACCTACCCGTTCACCCTGTCGCATATGTAGGTCAAAGCGGTGCCGCACATGTCACCGGTGTAGCGGCCGGTCCAGCCAGGAGTGGCGGGGTTCCGCTGCCGCCAGCACACCCGGATCGCCGAGGGCGAATGGCGGTGCAGCCGCCACGTCCGCGGCAACCGTCAGCAGGAATCGGCCGTCACGCCGCCACCAGCCGGCAAAAGTCGGCCCCTCAACAGCGCGTACGGTCAACGCGCCCCAGCCGTCTCCGCGCGATGCGGCTAACGTCACCTCGAGGGTGCGAGTGTCCCGGCGCAATCCGGTCCGCAACACCTTCAGCGCGCTCTCTTTCGCCGACCAGATCAGGTTCGCGACTGCGTATCGCTCGTCGCCGACCGGGCGCGACGCAACCAGCCGTTGCTCGGCCGCGGTGAAGAAATCGCTGACGAAGCCGGGCGTGCGCGGCTCCACCAGTTCCAGGTCACAGCCCACCGGGTGACTGGAGGCCGGGTACGTAACGCACACCGCCCAACCGGCGCGATCGGTGATCGACACCTCGACGGCCAACGGAGCTCCGTCGACGCATACGTAGGGGGCACCGCTGGCGGCATTGCGGACTTCGATGCCGGCCAGCGCGGCCGGGTCCGTTGGCCAGCCGCTGACCGCAGCGATGGCACGCTTGGCGACCAGCCGCCGCAGCAGGAACTCGTTGCGCCGCTTAGTGAATCGCAGCCCGGCCAGCCTGGTCGCCTCGCCGGGCGCCAGCCAGTGTTCTGCTGCGGGCAGCGCGTCCTCGCCCATTGCAAGCCATCCGTATCCGTCCGGATCGGATAAACGCTCGCGCACTGGGACCTCCCGAGAACGCCGGTCTGCCGAATCTACCGCCGCAGGCTCGGCAGCACGACCACTACTGGCCTCCGTCGCCGAGGGCGATGACCGCGTCAAGGCCTTCACGGATGCACGCCACGAACCCGCCCAGGTCCGTGACCGCTGCGGCATCGACGTTGATGCCGATCAGGGCCTTGTGGTGATAACCCACCAGCGTGATGTTGGCGGCGGTGCCGATAGGGGGCCCGAAGGGAAAAATGCTGAGCACCTTCGCGCCGGCGAGGTAGACCGCCAAAGCGCCGGCCTTTACGTTGCTGAGCACGAAGTCGTCGTGTTTCATGATCAACCCGAAGACTCGATTCACTGCCGGACCGAAGGCGTTGATCACCGTGCCGAGCGCGGTGGCCAACGGGAGTTTCGAAACCCCCTTCAAGCCTTCGATCAGACCGTGATAGGTCGCCATCGCGGCGCCCGGGTCATCGGCGCCGATCGGAATCGCCGTTCGACAACCGTTCACCCGGTTGCCGAACGGTGGGTCGCCCGGCTTGCGGATGTCAACGGGGATGGTGGTCCGCAGTCGGTCGACGGGTTTGCCGTGCCGTTGATGGTACAAAGCGAATCCGTGGGCGACGGCGGTGAGGAACGCGTCGTTGACGGTGCAGCCCCGTGTTTTGGCGGCTTTCCGCAATCCTTCGAGGTCAGCCTCTACTGCCGCGAAGCGCAGCCACCCTCGCCGCTCGGTCATCAAGGGAGAGAGCGTTCTGAAGTTCGGCGCCACGATCCGGGCCACCGCCCGCACATCCTTCGCGAAGCTGGTCGCGGTAGCCCGTGGGCGCCGCACCACGGTCGGCAGCGTATGCGCAGTCGAGGCCGCAGACCGACCCACGAACCCGAGAACCCGTTGTCCGGTGTAGTTGGCGGCTTCGACCGCCAGCCCAAGCCGGGATTGATCCTCGGGCTCGGGAATCGGCGGCATCGGGCCAAGATCACGGGGCTTTCGGGTGAGGTCGCCGAGCAGTCCGAAGATCGCAAGAAGGCCGGTACCGTCGCTCAACACATGATTGACCGTGAGGATTAACGCCGCCTGCCCGCCCTTGAGGCCTTCGACGACGGTGATGGTCCAGAGCGGGCGCTGCCGGTCGAGGCCGGACATCGTCGACTGGCGCGCGAACTCCAGCACGCCGTCCAAAGATCCATCATCCGGCGCGCCAATCCAGCGGACATGATAGGAGAGATCGAAGTTCGGGTCGACGAGCCAACGGGGAGTCGACACGCGCAACGGCGCCTCCACCAGCCGGTGCCGGAATGACGGCAGGGTACGGCTGCCACGCTCGACGCGGTCCAGCAGGACCTCCCGGTCGGGCACCCGATCAAGGATCAACACCACCGTGATCGTCTGCCGAAACAACGGATCCCTTTCGATCCCCCACAGCATCGCGTCCAGATCGCCGGTGTGATGGGGCTTGTGCGAAGCGTGATTGTCAATAGTTGCCATGTTTCTCGGCTGTCGTTCGCTGTTTCTGCGGGCCGTATTCGTCGTGTGCGCCCACGGCGGACCGGATAGGTAGGTAATCAGCCGCCATAGCGGTTGTGGAGTTTGGTCAACGTGGCCTCGATGCCGGCGGCATTGCGCTTCGCGAAACCCGTTCGCTCGTAATACTTCAGCCGGTCCTTCAACAGTCCGGTGTCGCGGTAGTCGAACGTCTCGGTGACCCGTGTGGTCGTCGGCGTGATTGCGGCGAACTCCCAACGCCAGTGGTGCCCGACCGGGTGGCGCCATTCGATCAGTTCGTCGGGTTTCATCGCCGTGATGGTGCTGGTGATGCGATAGGGCGCCCCGAACATCCTCATCTTCGTGGTGAACCTCGCGCCCGGAACCAGCCGCTGCGGAGCGCGGATGTTTTTCCCGACGGTGCCCGAACCGTCGAGTTCGTAGTGTCGACGCGGGTCCGCGACGATCGCGAACAGGTCAGCTGCCGGGGCGTGGACCTCAACCGAGCGGCTGACCTGATTGCGACCGGCGTCCACAGTGGTGACGGTCATTGTGGCTGCTCCTGACTTTTCTAGGTGGCGACCATGGCGAGGCTGCGCTCCCAGAGTTCGCGGGCCAGGACCGGGTCGTAGGCCCGAGGATTGGCCCGAGCGATTCGGTGGTTGGCGTAGTACTCGCCCGATTTCCAGTCGGTTCCCGGTGTGGATGAGGCCAGCCACACCAGTTCGTCGGACCCCTGCTCAGGTCCAACCAGCGCCAGAAACTTGATCGGGCCGCGAAACGCCGTCCGAATCCACCACGTTCGCGAGGTGTTTCCGAAGTTGGTCGCCACATCGCCGGGATGAAACGCCGCCGTGGAGATTCCGGCAGCGTGGTAGCGGCGGTGCAGCTCCTTGGTGAACAAGACCATTTCCAGCTTTGCGTCGCCGTATGCCCGCAGCGGCCGGTAGCCGTGCACTGCGTCGAGGTCATCGATATTGACGTGGCCGAAGTACGTATTGACCACGCTCGAAGTGTTCAGCACCGTGGCGCTGGATTCGACGAGCCGATCCATCAGCAGCGTGGTGAGCAGAAACGCGGCCAGATAATCGACCTGGAAGGTCGTTTCGTGGCCGTCGACGGTGACCTCGCGTCGCCTCATCGCACGGCCGGCATTGTTGGCCAGCACATCGATGCGGGGGCAGGTCTGCAGCAGTTGGTCGGCCAACCTCCGCACCTGTGAAAGATCCGTGAAATCGGCCGCGAAGTACTCGGCACCAAGGCGTGCGGCGACGGCGGTTGTTTTCGCTGCGGATCGGCCGACCACGACTACGTTCTCGCCGCTTCGGCTCAGCCTGGCTGCCGCAGCCGCGCCGATGCCATCACTGGCGCCGGTGATGATGACCGTCCGACACGCCATGCTGTCCTTTCCGAGCCGCGCCGTCAGGCCTCCTCCTTCGGCGAGAAGCCGTTCGGCCGGCCCATCCTCGCCACGGACGCTTCGATCAGACCGCCCTCGACGCGTCCACTGATTCCTCATCGTCGGGCAGGACGTGAGGCCGATCAATGAGTCCCGATTGCACTAACGCGTCTTCGACGAAGCGCTGCACCGGTCGCGAACGGAAGAATCCGGCGTGGCCGCCCGGGTACCACACGATCTGGGGTCTGCCCCAGTGCTCCCAGAGCCGGAACGTCTGCGCCCTCGGATGCACCAGCTGGTCGGCAAGTCCGGCGTATATAAAGCGGCCCTGCATCGGCACGCGGGGAACCAGCGACAGCGGCGAGATCATCCTTCCGATGGGTTCCGCCAGCGCGATCGTATGCCGGCGCGGGTCGTCGTGAGCAACGCCCGCGTGGCGTCCCAACAGTTCAATCAGGTCCGCCACCGGCACGCCGAGGATCGCGCAGGTGAGGCCTTCTTCCAGGCTTGCCACTAGAGACGCGATGTAACTGCCCAGCGACATACCGTTCAGCCCGATGGGCGAGTCCGGTTCCTCACGCCGTATCCACGACAGCAGCCGCCGGATGTCCCAGACACTTTGGGCTGTGGCGTGCACATCGTCGAGCACATCCTCTCCGGGTAATACGGCGCCCTTTGGCAGGCCACGTGCGCGGGGGCCGTGCATCGGAAGGACCGGCAGGACGACGTTCAGACCGAGACGCTCATGCAGGTCCCAGGCACGGAAGAGCCTCAAATCGATTCTGCCACGGCCCATTTCCGTGCCGTGCACACACACCAGCCATGGCCGAGGTTCGCGGTGCCGCAGCATCAGAGCATACTCGCGGTTGTTGGCGGTATATCCCAACCACCGTTCGGCGCCCGGTTCGCCCCGGTGCGGCGCATACCCGCTGTCGAAGACGACGCGTCGGAGCGAGCGCCTGCGACCCTTCACCGGCGTGACCTCGACGTATCTGGCAGGCGGAGGGGCGGCGAAGAACCCTTCCGGCTGGTCTAGCCACCCTTGCCCGCCGTAAAACGCTAGCGCCGCAACCACTTCCTCAGTGATCCGTTCGAATCCCTGCGGATCGCTGAGCGGTCGATGCATCCGCAAGCCAGCCAGCACGATCTCGTCGCGCAACGCGTGCGCCGCGAGCGCGAGTGTCGGGCGCGCCAGCGGAAGCTCATCGGGCTGACCGCTGGCATAGTCTCGCCACGATTGAGCGTAGTAACGGCGGGCGTTTCGGAACGCCTTGACCACACCACCGATCAGGCCGGCTCCTGGAACACGCCAGGAGAAAGCGCCGGCCCCATCTCGTTGCGCGTCATCGCCGGTTTCCGGTTCTGCCATACCCAGTGACGATAAACGACACCGAACAGCTCGATAGGGACTTAAGTCCCACCACCAACCAATCAAAGACCCTCTTCTGCCGGCTGCGGTCGCCATAGACTCCTGGCCAGCCAGTTTGACAGAGACTTGTCACCCGACTAACACCGCGGGAAAAGCTATGAGTGACATCGATATTGACAATGCGGAACTCGCGAAGTGGGATCCCGGCTTCACCGAGCTGGCAACAAAACTGTTCGCGCCGATCATCCATCGATATTTCCGAGCAGAGGTGCGCGGCTTGGAAGCCATCCCGCCCGCCGGCGGGGTGTTGTTGGTATCCAACCACTCTGGCGGGGCGCTGACCCCTGACCCGCTGGTGTTCGGCCCAGCCTTTTACAACAAGCTCGGATACGACCGTCCGCTCTACATCCTCGCCCACTACGGCGTGTTCTTCACCCCGTTGCGCAGCTACTTAGGCCGCATCGGCACCATCCATGCCAGCCCGGAAAATGCCGCGAAGGCGTTACACTCCGGTGCGGCCGCGCTGGTGTACCCTGGCGGCGATTTTGACGCGTACCGGCCGACGCTGAGCCAGAACGTCATCGACTTCAACGGCCGCACCGGATATGTCCGAATCGCCATCGAAACCGGCGTGCCGATCGTGCCCGTCGTCTCGATCGGGGCCCAGGAAACCCAACTGTTCCTGACCCGCGGCGATCGGCTGGCAAAGCGATTGGGCCTGCACCGGATTCGGCTCGATATCCTGCCCGTCACAGTCGGTTTCCCGTTCGGTATGACGATGTTTTTCCCGGCTAATTTCCCGCTGCCCACCAAGATTGTCAATCAGGTGCTCGAGCCGATCGACATCGCCGCGCGATTCGGAAAGAAGCCCGACGTGGCCGAGGTCGACTGCTTCGTCCGCTCGGTGATGCAGAACACCCTTAACCGGCTGGCCCGCGAGCGACGGTTCCCGGTGTTGGGCTGACCAAGTCCGACTAACCCGATTTCGCCCCCGCCCGCGGAGCGCGCCCGAGCCGCTGCTCGAGCTGCAGCACCTGTTTGGTGGTTTTGAGCACGGTGTCGGGGTTGAGGCTCATCGAGTCGATGCCGATCTCGACGAGGAATTCGGCCATGTCCGGGTAGTCGGACGGCGCCTGCCCGCACAGTCCGGAGTGAATGCCGTTGCGGCGGCAGCCGTCGAC
>NZ_DASPSP010000081.1:0-22069 GCF_035623875.1 Mycobacterium sp.
TCGAACAGCAGTGGCGACGCGGGGATCACCCCGAACGACGGTAAAACCTTGAGGTCGCCCTCATAGGTATAGCTAAGCTCTCCCGGATCGACGGGAGGCACTCCTGCGCCCAAGCCGAGGTGGTAGAGGATGACATCCGACGGGTCCCACGAGCCCGCACGCTCCTTGAGTTCCGCACCGAGGACGGAGTCAATGTCGATGGGCATTTCTCATCAACCGCTGGATCGTATAAAGACGTACTTGCCGGGAGCCGGGCCGACCGGCCTGTGCTGCTCATCTCCCAGTCTGCTTGGCGCTGAAACTTTCTCGCCCGCCCGCTCGGCGAGCCACGGCGCCCAGTCCTGCCACCAGGTGCCCTTGTGCATTTGCGCGGATCGCAGCCATTCTTCCGGTGTCGGGCACAACTCGTCGCCGATGCGGTAGGACGATTTCGGGTTCCCCGGAGGGTGGATGACCGCCGCGATGTGGCCACTCGTCGAGAGAACGAAACGTGTCTTGCCACCCAGCATTGCCACACTGCGGTAACAACTCGGCCAGGGCGTGAGGTGGTCGGTTTCGCCGCCGGCTATGTAGGCGTCGCAGGTGATCTGACCCAGATCGATCGGCGTGCCTAGGACCGTGAGGGCACCAGGGCTCGCCAACGGATTGGCGAGCGCGAGGTCCACCAGATCGGCGTGCAATCCCGCCGGCATGTTCATCGAGTCCAGATTCCAATACAACAGGTCAAGCGCCGGAGGTTTGTTACCGAGGTAGTAGTTGTTGACAAAGTTGTTCCAGATCATGTCGTTGGGCCGCAGCCACGCAAAGGTTTGAGACAACTCCGTGCCCGCGAGGTAACCCTTCCGCCTGATTTTCGCCTTGGCAGCTTTAGCGACATCGGGCGAGGCGATGCTCAGGACGGGGCCACCACGGTGAACGTCAAGCACGGTGACCATGAGGCTCAGACTCGCGACCCTATCGATCTGGCCCAGTGCTGCCATATGGGCGACGGCGGTAGTGGTGGCAATTCCGCCGGCACAGAAGGCCACCACGTGAACCGCCTCTGCCCCGGCGATCTCGCGCGCAGTCTCGATCGCCTCGACGATCGAATTGAGGTAGTCCTCAAGGTTCCAACCCGCGTTGTCGCGGGTCGGGTTGGCCCACGACAGGGCGAACGGCTGCAACCCGTGGTCGCCCAGGAACTCGACCATGCTCTTGCCGGGTGAGAGGTCGACGACATAGAACTTGCTGATCATCGGTGGGATCAGCAACACCGGAATCTTGTGCACGTGTTCTGAGCGCGGCTCGTACTGGATGAGTTCGAAGCGATCCTGGCGGTGCACCACGGCGCCAGGCGAGGCGGCCATCGTCTCACCGACCTTGAACGGGGTGGGGTCGACGCTGGCCGGCAGTTTGACCGGCGAACGCGCATCGCGCACAAAAGCGCGTGCGCCCGTGACGAAGTTCTCTCCTCCGCGGTCGATCGTCGTCTTCCACACGGTCGGGTTGGTCAGCGGGAAGTTCGTCGGGGCCAGCGCGTCAATCAGGTTGTCGACCACTAGGCGCAGGCGTTCGTGATCGGCCCAGTCCAAGCCTGAGTCGTCAGCGAGACCGCGAGCGTAATCGCTGATGCTCAGGTACCCCTGGCAGATCCGACGAAACAGCCAGCTTTGCGTCCAGGCCGAATCACGGAATCGGGAATCGCCCTTTGCCGGAGTGCGTCCGGACCGACCCGCGATGACCCGTGCAAGGTCGGCTGCGGCCGACGCGGTATGGTCAACGACCTTCCCAGGCCGCCGCGCAAGCCCACCGGCCGCCTTGAGAAACTCCGCCCCAGGAATGAACCGGTTCTCGCCGCTGGCGGCCTCGGTCAGAAGCTGGTCCAGGCCGGCGTTTTGAACCTGACCGGCAGGGTCGGTGATCTCCGGCCGCACGGCCGCGGGTCGCGCCTGTGCCGCCGGCGCGCCGTCGCTGTCGGACTTCGATGATCGCGGTTTCGCTCGAGACTTCGGCTCGGCGCCGTTCGCCTCGGAAGCGTGAGTCGCCCTCGAAGAACGAGTCCTTTGCGTTGGTGCGTCCATAGCAACACGCTATGAATCCGCCGACGCCTAGGCGACCTCCCATTCGCGGGAACGGCCTCCTCCGAGTGAGGTGTTCCTCGTCGGAGAGGCAGCTGCGCGGCGGTATGGTCGCTCGCGTCAACCTCAGTCCGGTAGCACTCTGCTGCCGGCCGAGGATCGACTTATCCGGAGGAGTTCGCCGTGCCTGTCGATCGTCTGCTGCCCACCGATGAGGCGGGCGAGCTGATCGAGCTGACGCGAGAAATCGCGGATAAGGCGCTTGAGCCGATCGTCGACCACCACGAGCGGGAGGAGACCTATCCCGACGGAGTGTTCGCGACCCTGGGCGGTGCGGGCCTGCTAAGCCTGCCGTATCCCGAGGAATGGGGAGGCGGGAACCAGCCATACGAGGTTTATCTTCAGGTACTGGAGGAGATCGCCGCCCGCTGGGCTTCGATCGCGGTCGCTGTGAGCGTCCATGGCCTGGCGTGTCATCCGCTGATGGTGTTCGGCACCGACGCCCAGAAGCAGATGTGGCTCCCCGAGATGCTGAGCGGCAACACGATCGGCGCCTACAGCCTCTCCGAACCACAGGCCGGTTCCGACGCGGCCGCACTGCTGTGCAGTGCCGCCGTCGTGGAAGGCGGATACCGGATCAACGGCGCCAAAGCATGGATCACCCACGGTGGTATCGCCGACTTCTACACGTTGTTCGCGCGCACCGGCAAAGGAGCACAGTCCATTTCCTGCTTTCTGGTGGCCAGAGACACCGAAGGGCTCACATTCGGCAGACCCGAAGAGAAGATGGGCCTGCACGCGATACCGACAACGACGGCACACTACGACGACGTATTCATCCCGCTCGAGCGGCGCATCGGCAACGAAGGACAAGGCCTACCAATCGCATTCAGTGCACTAGACAGCGGACGACTTGGGATCGCCGCAGTCGCGGTCGGATTGGCCCAGGCCGCACTCGACGAGGCGGTCGCTTACAGCCAGCAACGAACCACCTTCGGCCGCAAGATCATCGACCACCAAGGCTTGGGTTTCCTGCTCGCCGATATGTCCGCGGCGATTGTAAGCGCACGGGCGACATACTTGGACGCCGCCCGTCGAAGGGACCTTGGCCGGCCTTATTCAGCGCAGGCAAGTGTCGCGAAATTGATTGCCACCGACGCAGCAATGAAAGTCACGACCGACGCCGTACAGGTATTTTGGCGGCGTCGGTTACACGCGCGACTATCGCGTGGAGCGGTACATGCGCGAGGCCAAGATAATGCAGATCTTCGAGGGCACCAATCAGATCCAGCGGATGGTGATCAGTCGCAGCCTCGCCGACCCTAATCCAGTTGCCATATAGATGCTGTGGACGCGAACCGCGACGAAACGAAAGGAATTGCGGAGTGGAAATCAATGCCGCGGTTGCCGTGGTCATCGCGGGCCCGTCCGGCCTGGGTTTGAAAAGTAAGGAGAACAGATGACCCTGAGGATGCAGTTTACCGAGATGGCGGTTGCGCGATGACGCCCCCCGCCATCGCCCAATGGCTCGACTTCATGGAGCGGGACGTATGGATATCCTCGACTACTTGCTCGCTGAGGATGCCGTCTTCTACTCACCCGCTATGTTTACCCCTCAACAGGGGCGCACCAAGGTGGCAGCGTACTTGCGCGCGGCCGAACAATTGTTCTGCGACAGTGGTTTCCACTATGTCGCGCAGTGGTTTGACGATCGCTCGGCAGTCCTGGAATTTTCTGCCGAACTCGACGACGTGCATGTCGAAGGCGTCGACATTATCTACTGGAACGACGAGGACAAGATCACGTCGTTCAAGGTGATGGTCCGGCCGCTGAGGGCCACCCAGACCGTTATTTCCAAGATGGGTGAGTTACTGTCGCAGGCTCAACAGGACGGTCCAACCCGCGAGTCCAACGGCCGATCATAATGGCTCATGCTCACCGATCTGCGCTCTGGCGCGGCGACTCGTCCGGCCGCTTGGAGTCGTTTGGTGTCGGGGGGCGAACCCAAAGGTCTGAACTACTGGCCCTTTCCGATACTCGAGACCTAAGCGATCTCGGTGATGCGAATACGCGCGTCGCCACTATTGCAGAAATATTCGTCGACCAGGCTGATCTGCGAGGTCTCTTCCCACTGATATACCGCATCGGCCTTGATGCCGTCGCCGAGGCTCTCGACGAGGGTTGCCTCAGAGATCCAGACTGGGTGAAGCGCTTCGAAATTGCCTTCGCAAGCCGTTACCTCGACAATCTGCACCGTCATTTGGGCGAGGACAAAACAACGCCGCCGTGGACCGCGGTCTACGGCCGGGTTGACGACGGCACGGCGACCATTGCGACGGTGTTGGCCGCGGCTCTCAATGCGCATCTGATCAGCGACCTGCCGGAAGCACTGCACACATCCGACGTACGCGCATATCACATCGTCGATTTCTTCACGCTGAGCCGCGTGATCTGGCAAACGGCACCCGACACCATCGTCGCTATCAAAGATTGTTATGGCACCGACTTGTCGCCGCTGTACAACGGGCCGTTTCAGATCCGGGCGGTCAGCTCCCTCCGCGGCCGCGTACCGTCCAGTCGAGAGCAGTTATTCCACAACATCACCGCTATGGCTTTCGCACGCGGCCGCGCCATGGCTAACCCGCTGGCCCGACCACTGATTCGTACCCAGATAGCGTCTCGCTCTCGGATGCTATCCGTGGCGGCCGACCAACTCGTCAGCCTGAGCCAACTCAGGCTGGGGGTCTAGAACTCGACGTCGAGATCAAAGTCATTGCACTCCAACAGGAGTTTGCGCATTGCCCATCGTCGCGAGGGATTCGACATCGCGCTGTAGTTTGGCCAGCTCACGCACCAGGTTTTTGCGCTTCTCGCTCACGTCGCTCGCTTCTTTGCTCAGCAAGCCCCGGTGTCGAGCCATTTTCAATGCTGTACTGAACATCTCGACCGAGATGGACTCCTCGCTGGCGATGCGGTGCTGCAGCGACCACTGCTTGCCCAACCGTAGGCACCTGTCGAAGAATTGCTTTTCGTCGATGTCAGCGTGTGGGTCACTATCCGCCAGTTCCTCGGCGACGACCCGGTACGCGTCGATAAAGGGTCGCAACACCAAATGCGCTACCAACAGCGGACTCTCGGCAAGCCATTGCGCCGCGATACCCGGATCGATATCAACGGCTGCATCATGGCGCGTGCCGGCCAGCAGCGCCAGCTCATTCCACAATTCCTCAGCGAACTCGTCGCGGCCGGCGAAGAAAAAGTCGAACTTGAGCAGTTCACGCAACGCCAGGGCCGCTTCCCAAGCGGTGCGGGTGGTCCCACTCGGTGTTTGCGCCAGTCGCAGCAAGGCGAGTTCAGCTATCGCGCGAACCAACAGAACGTGCACAGCGCTGTTGCGGTATACCGCCGCGACGAGATGCTGTTCTTCTCCGATGCCCCACACCGTGTCGGGTCCGCCCGAATAACAGCTGAGCACCCCGGACTCGACCAGGCTTCGCAGCGTGCGCGCCACCGTAGGCCGGTCGGTGAGGTTTTCGGCTCCGGCGACCTCCCACCCTCGCGCGGTTAGGTATTGCGCCAGCGGCGCCAAGGTCGCGCACACCTCATCTAAGGTCAGAGCATGGTCCTGGCCGAGCAGGGCTACACACACCGCTGCCGTCGCGGTCACCGGCGTCGTTCGATTGAGGCGATGGCAAACCTCCAAGGCGACCCGCTCCACGACCTGCTTGTCGTCGAGTCCCCCGGCGTGCAGTGCTGTAATCCTTTCGTACACGGGTATTGGGTTGCCGAAATCGAGGTAGATCCGGCCGAGGCGGGTCGACAGCCGGCGCGCATACTCCGCGAGCCATTTGAGGTCCTCGGGTTGCTTGCTGCCCCCGCGTGATTCAGACACCATGAGCTCGACCTCGTGCACGGGCAGCTGGTCGTACATGATGGACACGGGCACGATCAAGGCCTCGGCCGTGGAGGCCGAGGCGATGGCGTCGGTGACGTAGCGCAACAGGCCGTATCGCGGAGGCCGAAGCTTTCCGGTACGGCTCCGGCCACCTTCGATCGACCAGACAAGATTGTGGCCACTGGTCACCAGGTGCCCGACCAGAGCACGCAACGCCATCCGGTAAACAGGCGTATCCCCCGATGCACGACGGACATGCACGATTCCGTTTCGGCGGGCGAGGGTCCCTAGCGGGAAGAAGTTGAGGTTTGCGCCCGCCATTCCGAAGCACGGGGCGATACCAGCGCCTAGGAGCCGCGGCGGTAGCGCGAACTCATCAAGATAGGAGCGATGCGAGATCAAGAAGATCAGCGTGTGGCGGTCGTCGAGCCCGCGCAGCTCAGCCAATTCCGCATCCTTGGTGATGATTTCGTATCCGCGCACCAGCCACGCCGAGACTCGATGCCATGCCCGCAACACCCTGGGACTGTGGGTGGCGCCCATTTCTCGCAGATATTCAGCCGCCTCGGCCTTGACTGCGGTCGTGTCACGCCCTAGTTGGGTCGCCAATTGCTCAATGGCACGATTAAATTCGTTCGAGTTCAGCACTTCGCTGACGATAGGCAGATCGTCGGGCCTGGCGGTTCCTGGGTCGATTGCGGCACCGTCACGGTTCGCGGTGCGCCCCAGCCTGTGCACGTCAGTATTCCTTTGCTGTCGAGTTGGCGATCGCCTTGGACCATCGCTGTCCGGCTTGAATACCCGGCCAGTCATCTAAGGTGTCGATGTAGAGCTCGCGCATCCGATTTAGCCAGGGCTCGATGTCTTCCCGCGTCCAACCGGCGGTCGGCACGGGTTCGTGCACCGTGACTTCGACGGTTCCGGATTGGGCGATGCGCGCGTTGCGCCACATGATTTCTCCCGCATTGCGGATGACGATCGGGACGATCGGGACCTCGGCGTCGCGGGCGAGATGAAAACCGCCTTTTTTGAACTGGCCGATCGTCGGGGTCACCGATCGTGTCCCTTCCGGCGACATCGCAATCGAGGTACCCGATCGCAGTTTGTCAACGGCCGGCTGCAACGCTGAAATGGCGCTTGCCGTGTTCCCCCTGTCGACGAACGCCACATCGGCCAGCTCGAACAGCTTGCCGATAACGGGCATCTGGCGGACTTCGGCCTTAGCGACGATCGTGAAGCCCTGTCGCAGGATGCGCGCGGTCACCAGCACATCAATCAACGTGCTCTGATGATTGGCGAAAAACACCGCCGGCCGTTGCGACCAAAGATGCTCTGCTCCGATCAAGTCAACCGAGATGTTTCCCAGAGACGTTCCGGCACGGCCGAAAAGCCAGGTTGCGACGTCCACTCCGCGCCGACGGTTCCGGGCTGCGACACCGGTGGCGAACCCCGCACCGGCGGCGGCCACCAAACTGCCGTACATCGCCGCCGTCCGGACGACTGGGATCGGGTTGTGATTGTCCCTACGGCCCCTGAACTCCAATGTGGTCCAACCAGTTTGAATGCCATGCTGAGCGAGGGCCGGTGCCGGATTGACCTGATGTGCAAAGCCGACCGATTCGAGCAACGAGATGTCCTCGTCGCTGTGTGCGTAGGCGTGGCTTCGGCCAAGATCGATGCCCTCGCGTGCAGCGAATTCGCGCAGTGCGGTTGATTTGGCCAGGCCCACCAACGGCTGGCCCGTCGGCCGTCCGGTCAGTACCCCCTGCTCGGCTTCAAGTTCGGTGCACAAGAGGTGCTCGACACCCAGCTCGCGCGCCAATGGTTCGACGTCGAACCACGGCTCGGAGGCCACCAAAACGACTGTGTGTCCACGGTTGATATGGGCGCGCACCAGTCCCCACATGCCGTGAAACAAGCCAGCGGCCACGTCCTCATTGAACCGGCGCTGACCGGCCTTTCGCACCGCGTCTTCGGAGCAGCCCGCCCAGGCCTGAAAGTCGTCGGCGCGTGCCTTGGTCGGCCCGCGTTCGACACGGTCCACTACCGCCCGGTAATCGAATACCGCCCCAATCGTCCGCCCAGACGGACCGTTGCGGATGCTCTCGACCAACTCATCGAACGACATTGCCACGTCCCCGGTGCCGCCGGCCGGCGAGGTGCAGCACTTCGTCGAACCCTTCCTGCAGACAGCTCAAGAACTCAGATTCGTAAGTGATGGCATCGGGATCGAAATTCACTCCAATGCAACATGTTCCGTCGTAGGACAGCATCGTCGCCATTGCGGCAACGCCCGGGCGCGGTCCGACGACATAGAGCCGCAGGACCTTCGCGCCTGCCATATATAACGTCCGGCCGACCCCGCCCATGTTGGACGCCTGCAGATCGTTGGCGGTGGTCATCTGAGCGGCGAGTGGGGTCAACACCTTCGCCGGAAGTACGCTGAGCACCGGCGCGATCAGATCGATGAAACCCAGCGCGGGTTCCTTCCGCACCTCGGTGATGAAACGATGGATCGTCGCGATCCGTGCCCGCGGATCCTCCTCGCCGACGGGACTGACGAACCGCGCAGCGGCGAATCGATTCCCGCCCATCGGGTCATCGGCGTTTCGGATACTGACCGGAATAGCCATCGGCAGCAATTCCACCGTCACGCCCTGCTTTTCGTGATAACGCCGCACGCCACCGAGCAGACCTGCCAGAAAGGCGTCGTTGACGGTGCCGCCCGCTACTCTGGCGGCGGCTTTCAAAGCGGGCAGTGGCACGTCGATGGTAATGAACCGGTAATTCGTTCCGCCTTCGCGAAGCAGTGGGGAGCGGGGCGCCGAGGGCGGCGCTAACACCCGTCCTAGCGATCGTCCGAATCTGATGGTTTTCCGGGTGGTTCCGAGCGGGTCGCGGCTGAGCCGGTCGAGGACATGGGCAGCCTGACGAGCGAGGAACTCGGGTGCGCCGACGATCTGCGATGCCAACCGGCTGACGAGCACGCCCGACGGCGACTGGAGACGACGGTCCGACTCCTCCGCGGAGCCCTGCTCTTTGCTGGGTTCCCGACTGTACCCGTGGGTGAGGTCGATCAGCTGCAGCATGCCCAGTCCGTCGGTGAGGCTGTGATGCCCCTTGAAGAGGAAGGCCGCCCGACCCTCGGGCAGCCCGCCGACGAGCATCGCCTCCCACGGAGGACGTTGCGGATCAAGCGGTCTGGCCGCGAGAACTCCCGCGATGGCGTGCAGGTCGTCGAACGAGCCGCCCTCGGGCAAGCGAATGCGCTGCAGGTGATAGCCGAGGTCGAAGTGCGGATCGGGCGACCAAACCGGCGTGACAAGCGGCACAGGTGGCTCGACCACACGCTCCTGCAGCCGCGGAATGCGGTCGGTAAGACGCTGATGCGCGGCGAACAGTCGCTCCCAGTCGGGTTCGCTCTCAAGGATTTCCAGGACAACGCCGGCCGACCGGGTTCGGTGATCGCCTTCCGCTCGCCACATCACGGCTTCCCACGCACTAAACTCAGACGGCCCACCCCATGTGGCCGCGAGATCGTCGTCAGCGGTCATCGTGATCGCCCTTCCTGCTTCCGGGACACCTCATCAACGGCGGTGGTCACATCGAGAATCATCTGGGCCACCCCGGCGGGATCATCGGACATCGGGACGTGGCCAACGTCGGCCATGCGAATCAGTTCCGCGTCAGGGATACGGCTGAGCATCGGCGCGCCGAACTCCCGGAAGGGCAGCACCATGTCCCGCTGCGGCCACACCAGGCGGATCGGGTACCGCTGTCCTGCCGGCAGCGCTTGGACTTGTTCGTGTGACGCTGCAGCAAGTAGCTCACCAACCATCGGTGCAAGCGCTGCCGCGCAAAGGCTAGCTGCGACGTAATCGGGGCTGATGCGGCTGGGGTGTGCCACCTGGGTGCATAACAGCAACGTGCGCAGTGCCCGCCTCGACGCGATCGCATCGGCATGCACGGCGCAGCGAGCGAGCGCAGCAAGCCCTAGCCGCATCGTCGCCGCCAGTGCGACCAGGCGTCGTTGCGTGCGACTGGCGCCCGCGGGGCTGAACAACACCAACGACTTAGCCCTGCCACGGCGGGCAAGTTCGATACCGATCCACCCGCCCAGCGAATTGCCGGCGATGTGGACCGTGTCCAGACCCGCGCGATCGAGTTCTTCCTCGACGCCGTCGGCCAGCGTCGCGACCGACAACGCCGCTCCGGGAGCGAAGGCGGATGCTCCAGCGTGGCCGAGCAATGTCGGCGCCAGCACGTCGTGATGCGGCTCCAGATGCTCCAGCACCGGCTCCCACGCTCGCCACGTCACCGAAACACCGTGCAACAGCAGGAGCGGGCTGCCGGTCCCGGCGCGATGGCGGGGAGTGTGCTCCAACGTCACGATGCCCGGCCGGTCCGGCGGCCGATGAAGTCGCACCGCCGCCAACCCGGCTACGCTGGCGCCAAGAGCGGCGATCGCCAAAGCCCGCTTGCTCACAGCGACATGCCTGCGTCTCGTCTGACTGCATGGGTTTCCAACGCGCGATTTATCGAGCAGCGTCGGCGGCACGACAATCGCCGC
This sequence comes from Mycobacterium sp., assembly GCF_035623875.1. Taxonomy (GTDB): domain Bacteria; phylum Actinomycetota; class Actinomycetes; order Mycobacteriales; family Mycobacteriaceae; genus Mycobacterium. The sequence goes on from NZ_DASPSP010000081.1 coordinate 10,523, forward strand.
GCGCACAGGAGACACAGATCGTTTGAGGTGCCGGACACATAAAATTCCTACATCGTCGGGCCCAAGCCCTGAGCAGCCTCGCTGGCTGCCAATTCAGACAATCACCACAGACCAGAGCCTGTTAGCTCCCAAAGGTGAGGTCTTCCTGTCCCGAACGGGGTATCACGCCCCGGGTGCGACCACACCGGCGGCATGCCGATGTCGCGCGGCCAGGCGCCATCATCGGACCGCCGCGGAACCGACCTGGCGAGCGCAGCCACGCGACCAAACCGGCACATAGCCCCATTGGGGCATTAAGACTCCCGTTTCAGGGGATAACGGGATACGGCAACCGGTGATTTCATCCCAAGGGAGGCAATAAGCGACCGCGAGTGGCGTTACGGAGCGCGCTCCTCGCAACATGTGCGAGGAGAACGTCATGATCGCGCCGCACGGCACGGGACACGCATTTGCTCCCGACGGTCACCTGTTGCGTGTCGATGTGATGAGCGGCCAATGGGTGGCAAGCAGGTTTGCCCCCAACTTGGTCCTCGAACAACAGATTTTCGGCACCGATGAGTCGGTGCACCAACAGATTGCGCAATGGCATTCAGCGAAAGGGCCCTAGCGATGTCGGCCACGCCCCCGTCCAGTCTGGAGGGTTTGCCCCGCACGTCAGCACACCTGTTTGACGACTACCTGCTGCCCGCTGAGACCCTGAAGATCCGAGAGGAGGCGAGACAGTTCGCTGAGCGGGTACTGGCCCCACGCGCCGCCGAGCTGAACTCGGCTGTCGAATCATCGGCAGTCTTTCCCCGCGACATCCTGCGAGAGATAGCCGACGCCGGTTTGTATGCGATCCCGTTCGGCCCGGACGTTGGCGGCCGGGGGCTGCAGTATCCGATGCTTGGCGCCGCGACGGTCCTGGAGGAATTGGCTTATTTCACACCGGGAGTCGCCTCGGCACTCTATGACGGACAGGCCCTGCTGGTCGGGCGTACCCTTCACGGTGCCCCGCCGCCCGTCCGCGACGAGTTCCTGCCGCGGCTGGTCCGCGGCGAGATCGTCGGCTCTTTCGCCACCAGCGAACCCGACGCCAGCACGGACCTGTCGGCCGCTGCAATGAGCACCACCGCCGTGCCAGTGTCCGGTGGGTTCCGGCTGACAGGCCGGAAGCGTTGGATCACCAACTCATGTGCGGCCGACATCATGACGGTGCTGTGCGTTGTGGACGGCGCTCAGGCAATGCTGCTCGTCGACATGCGTGCCGACGGTGTCGTGGTCGGCGAGCCCGATCTGAAGATGGGCAACCGCCTGCAGTTGACCTCAGACGTCGACTTCACCGACGTCTTCGTTCCTCAGGAGCACGTCATCGCCGAACCCGGACGCGGGTTGCGGACAGCGCTGAAAAGCTTGTCGCTGGGCCGGATAGGGGTCGGCGCGATGGGCGTCGGCATGGGCCAGTGCGCCTTCGATCACGCCGCGGCGCACCTGGGTCGCCGCAGCGCATTCGGGGCGAAGCTCGGCTCATTCCAACACTGGCAGTTCCGCTTCGCCGACCATGCGATCGCGTTGGAGAATGCGCGGTCGCTTTATCAGAAGGCTGCCCGCAAGTCCGACGATCGCGACGCGCCTGAGCCGGAGGCCGCGATGGCCAAGGTGAGCGGCAGCAGGCTTGCTGTGGACATCGCGCGCGACGCGATCCAGGTCCACGGTGGCTACGGGTTTGTCCGTCAACTTGCCGCCGACGGGCGGATCAACCATCTCGAGTCGATCTGGCGCGACAGCAAAGTCGGCGAAATCTATGAAGGCGCCAACGAAGTCCAATTGTGGAGCATCGCTCGGGTCGCGTTGGGGCGCGATGTCACCGGCTAACGAACCGAACGCCGAAGATTAGAAAGGGCCAACGAATGCAAATCTCAGCCGCGGTGGTGCCAGAGGTGGGCGCGAATTTCGTGCTCACCGAGGTCGAACTTCAAGAGCCAGCACCCGATGAGGTGTTGATAGAGATCGCCGGAGCCGGCATCTGTCACACCGACATCGCTGTCCAGCAAGGGCAATTGCCTTTCCCGCTGCCCGGCGTCCTGGGCCATGAGGGCAGTGGAACCGTGGTGCAGGTCGGCGCCGACGTGACGTCGGTCGCCGTCGGCGATCAGGTCGCAGTCAGCTTTAACAGCTGCGGCGCGTGCCCCACTTGCGCGACAGGCGAACCGGCCTATTGCCACGACTTTCTCGCATACAACTTCGGTGGAGTGCGCCCCGACGGATCCTCCGGGTTAGCCTCTGCCGGAACCACATTGGGAGCCAACTTTTTCGGCCAATCATCGTTGGCGACGCACGCGCTGGCTCACGAACGCAACGTGGTGAAGCTACCACCGGGTACCCCGCTCGAACTCGTGGGGCCGCTCGGGTGCGGCATCCAGACCGGGGCCGGCGCAGTGATGAACTCGCTTGACGTCCAGCCCGGATCGACGGTGGTCGTCGCCGGCGCGGGGCCGGTCGGCCTGTCCGCGGTGCTGGCCGCGGTGGTGCGCGAGGCCACGTCGATCATCGCAATCGACCTGCACGAGAGCAGGCGGAAGCTGGCCACCGATCTCGGCGCCACCCACGCTATCGACCCAAACGCTGGCCCGCTGGCCGATCAGATCAAAGAGATCTCTCCGGCGGGCGCCGGTTACGCGATTGACACTACGGCGGTGCCGCCCGTCACCGAACAGTTGCTCGCCTGCCTTGGCGTGCGGGGCAAGCTGGGGTTGCTTGGCGTGCCTGCCAATCCGGAGGCCGTCTTTTCGGTTGGGCTTTTCCAGCCGCCCCTGCTCGGGCAGACCATTCGGGGCATCATCGAAGGCGACGCCGACCCGCAGAAGTTCATCCCGTACATGCTCGATCTGCATCGTCAGGGCAAATTTCCCTTCGACAAGCTGATCACCACGATGCCGCTGGCCCAGATCAACGAGGCGGTGGAGGCGCAGCATCGCGGCGAGATCCTCAAAGCCGTGCTGACTCCGTGACCCAACCTCGCGAGCCCGTCCAGGCCTGTATGCGATCCCGTTCGGGCCCAATGTCGACAACAAGGTTCTGGAGTACCCGATGCTTGGCGCCGCGACCATGCTGGAGGAATTGGCCTTTCGCGTCGGGAGTTACCTCGGCGCTCTATGACGACATCGGAGAGGGCGGATCAAGCCATGTTTCGAAGTGACACCGTCGCCGCCCTGCGGCGAGAACGGGCAGAATTCATCCTCTTCTGCCGCGATCTCGACGACGCTCAGTGGCGAACACCAAGTAGGGCAGCAGGATGGCGAGTGCAAGACGTCGTCGCACATGTGGGCTCGGCGTGTCACTCACTGTTTACGCCCGCATCGCTAAACACCATGCGGAGCAGCAACATTGAACGCACCAACGATGCCTTCGTCGACGCCCGCCGCGCCTGGACGACGACTCAGACGCTCGCCGAGTACCAACGGTGGAGCCGCGTACTGATCGCCGCCGCCGGGACGATCTTCCGGACGCCCCTGGCGGACCTGAAGGTGCCGCTGGCGGAATTGGGCAAGTTCCCGGCCGTCCTTCTGCTTACCGGCGCGATGACATTCGACATCCATACGCATTTGCGCTACGACATCGCACCGGCTCTCGACCTGCCGACACCCGACACCGATGCCAACCGGATGGCGGTAGTGCTCGAGTGGATGTTTGCGGTGCTGACTAACCAGTCTGCTGGTGACCCGGCCGGCGTGGTTCGACCGCCCAGTGGGCATGACGCTGCGTGGGCCCGGCGGAGGAAGTTGGGTCATTGACGCGAGCGGTGCAGCTCAGGGTCACCCCGACGCTGGTGCCGCGCATATCGTCGGGGCCGCGGCAGAGTTCCCGGAGTGGGGCACCAAGCGGGTCGACTGGCGGAGCAGGGACGTAACCGTCAACGGTGACGTTGACTACGGCGCCCGATTCCTTGATTCGGTCAACATCGTATGAAGACCTACGACTACGCAGTTATCGGTGCGGGTTCGGCGGGCTGCGCAGTAGCGGGCCGCTTATCGGCGGATCCTTCACGCAGCGTGCTGCTGCTCGAAGCCGGACGATCCGACCTGCGGCTCAGTGTGCGGGCTCCGCTTGCCTTCGCCACCCAATTCGGTGGTCCGACCGACTGGAAGTTGCAGACCGAACCCGAACCCGGATGCGCTGACCGCCGCATGGAGCAGCCGCGGGGCAAGGTAATTGGCGGCACCAGTTCGATGAACGCGATGGTCTGGGTGCGTGGGAGCCCACACGACTGGGTGGTACGAGCAATCGCCGCTGGTTGATTTCCCGGGTCACACCGCGCCGCGGGCTAGCTGATCCAGCCCTGCTTATCGGTTCCGGGCACGCTGACGATCCCGGATGCCGATGGCCCGAAAGTGACAGCGACGGCGCTGATGCGATGATCGAAAAGCCAAGAAGTGATTGGGCTAGACACGACTAGACCAGCCGCAGCCGCAGCGGCGCTGCAGCTTAACGCGCCATGTTCGCAAAGCGCGACAGATGCAGTTGGTGAGCGACGGTCACCGTCTTGGTCGGGCCGTTGCGGTGCTTGGCCAGAATCAGGTCTGCTTCGCCGCCACGCGGATCGTCGCGTTCGAAGGCATCGGGCCGGTGCAGCAGGATAACTACGTCGCTATCTTGCTCCAGCGAACCCGACTCCCTTAGATCGGCCAGCATTGGCTTCTTGTCGGTGCGCTGCTCGGGACCACGGTTGAGCTGACTGATCGCGATCACCGGAACCTCGAGCTCCTTGGCCAAAAGCTTTAAGTTACGCGAAAACTCGGATACCTCGACCTGCCGCGACTCGAACTTCTTACCAGAGGTCATCAGCTGCAGGTAGTCGACAACGATTAACCGTAGGTCGGCCCGCTGCCGTAACCGGCGGGCCTTGGCGCGGATCTCCATCATCGTCAGATTCGGTGAGTCGTCGATATACAGTGGCGCCTCACTGATTTCGCTCATCCGCCGCGCCAGCCGGGTCCAGTCGTCGTCACTCATCCGGCCCGAACGCATATCGGTGAGCTTGATTTTCGCCTCAGCCGACAGCAGCCGCATCACGATCTCGGACTTGCTCATCTCCAACGAGAAGATGACGCTGGCCATCCGGTTCTTGATCGAGCAGGACCGCATGAAATCGAGGCCGAGTGTCGAGTTGTGTGTCGGAATCATGCCGCGGCCGGCCAGGTACAGGTGCGCGGCATTGTCCACCTGCACGCAGCGCACCGGAACACAGCGGACCGTGCGCACCGCATCCACTTGCAACACCGGAGCCATCAAGGTGGCGGCACCCGGGCGATTCCGGTAGCGCCCGATGGATCCAGCCGCGGCGATACTGTCCAGGCCGCTCCGTAATTGGCCTGTTGTGCGGATGCCATAACCCGTCGGCCACTGATGCTCACCGTCGGCGACGATCACCGTACCGTCGGAGAATTCGACCTCGTAGCACGGCCGCCCCAGCATCACTTCGGTGGCGGCCACCACTCGAGTGGGCCGCCCATCGGCGCCCAGCAACTCATCGCTGACGGAAACGGCGCCCATCGTCGTCCAGCCGGTCGGCGTCGGCAGCGGCGTATCCAATGCCAACGCCTTCCCGACTCCAGGTCGGGCCGCGACGATGATCATCTGGCCCGGATGCAGGCCGTTGGTCACCTCGTCAAGCTCCGCGAACCCGGTCGGCACCCCACGAGCCAGACCGCCGTTGGAGGCGATCGCGTCGATCTCGTCCATCGTCGGCTGCAGCAAATCCTCCAACGCGACGAAGTCCTCGGAAAGCCGCCGGTCGGTGACGTCGTAGATCTCGGCCTGCGCCCGGTCGACCACCTCGGCGACGTCGGCGCCTTCCGCGCCCGCGTAGCCGTACTGCACCACCCGGGTGCCGACTTCGACCAGCCGGCGCAGTAGCGCCTTCTCGGCGACGATTTCGGCGTAGTAGCCGGCGTTGGCCGCCGTCGGCACCATCGAGATCAAGGTATGCAGGTACGGCGCACCGCCGACCCGGCGCAGCAGGCCGCGGCGGTCCAGCTCGGCGGCAACCGTCACCGCATCGGCCGGCTCCCCCCGCCCGTAGAGGTCGAGGATGGCGTCGTAGACGTTCTGGTGCGCCGGGCGGTAGAAGTCACCGGGCCGCAGCTTTTCCAAGACGTCGGCGATCGCGTCCTTGCTCAGCAGCATCCCGCCCAATACGGACTGTTCGGCTGCCAGATCTTGCGGCGGCTGACGGCCGAAGTCCTCGCTGGGGGCATCGATGCCGGGGTGGCCGAGATCGTCAACGACTGCCATAACCTCCCCACCTCCTCCGGCACGGCGCTCGAACGCATATTCGATACTGACTATTGACGCTAAGTCCTGCCACCGACATCACTTGAGTCAAAGCACCGCCATCACCCCACAACCGGATTGACGCTAAAGGTTGCTGGCGAGGACTCAAAACGGAGTTGTTCATAGACCTGTGCATCGTGTGTGCATATCCGTCGGCGCCTGTGTTGAGGGGGTGTGGAGAACTTGTGGAGCAATTCGCGGCATTGCGACATCACTGCAGATAAGCGGACCACATAGCTACATACTTCGTGTGGATGGGAATCTCTTCGGCGTGTCGGGCCGGGTTTCGACTTCGGGCGTGTTGCGTTTCAGGCAATGATTCGCAGCGTTAACGGACGGTTACGTTCGCTAAGATTCGCGTTCGCCTGCAAGTTCGCCAGCACACCCAGCAACGCCAATACCCCGGTGACGGCCCGTCGGGCCCGCACCGGGGCGGGGTGTCGAGCCTTATCCCTCGGCGACGACGTCGAGTGTGATCTCGACGTTGACGTCCGGGTGTACATGCAGCGTGACCGGATGGTTACCAACGGCCTTGATGTGGCCCTTGGGCAACCGAACGATGCGCTTGTCGAGGTTAGGTCCGCCGGCCTTTTTGATCGCGGTGACGATGTCACCGGAAGTCACCGAGCCGAACAGCTTGCCTGAGTCGCCAGCGGTCTTCACCGGCAGCGCAACCGCGCCCAGCGCTTCGATCGCCGTCTTGATTTCGTTGGCGTGTTCAAGGTCTCGCACCTGCTTGGATTCCCGGGCCCGGCGGATGTCCTCAACCTGCTTCTGCGCGCCGCGCGAGGTGACGATCGCCAGGCCACGCGGGAGCAAGAAGTTGCGGCCGTACCCGTCCTTCACCTCAACGGCGTCGCCGGCGGAACCGAGGTGGTCGACATCGGCGGTCAAAATCAGCTTCATCTCTTCGTCAATTCCGTTCTGCGTAAACCGTTTACCGTGACGAGGACGTGAACGGCAGCAGCGCCACCTCGCGGGCATTCTTGACCGCGAGCGCAATATCACGCTGGTGCTGCACGCAGTTTCCGGTGACGCGACGCGCGCGGATCTTGCCGCGCTCGCTGATGTAGGTGCGCAGCAACGCGGTGTCCTTGTAGTCGATCTCTTGCTGTTTCTTGCCGCAGAACACACATTTGCGCGTCTTGACCGGCTTTTCCGGTGCCGGTCGCCGCTTATTGGACTTGGCCATGTCTGTCTCTTTCGTTCTGTCGATCTGAGAGTTAGGAAGTTGGTTAAAAAATTAGAAGGGTGGTTCGTCGTCGCCGCCGCCGAACGAACCGGAGGCGGGGGCGCTGCCCCACGGGTCGTCGCCGGTTCCTGCCGTTCCGCCGCCGGTCTGAGCCGACTGACGGGATCCCCCGCCGCCGCCACCGAAACCACCACCGCTACCGCCGCTGCGGCTGGCCTTGTTGACCTTGGCGGTGGCGTAGCGAAGTGACGGGCCGATCTCGTCGACCTCGACCTCGACCACGGTGCGCTTCTCGCCCTCGCGGGTCTCGAACGAACGCTGCTTGAGCCGGCCCTGCACGATCACCCGGGAGCCCCGAGTCAGGCTTTCGGCCACGTTCTCGGCGGCCTCACGCCAGATGTTGCACCGCAAGAACAGCGCCTCGCCGTCCTTCCACTCCCCGCTCTGGCGGTCGTAGATCCGCGGTGTCGAGGCCACCGTGAAGTTCGCTACCGCGGCACCGGACGGGGTGAACCGCAGTTCGGGGTCAGCGGTCAAGTTTCCGACGACGGTGATGGTGGTGTCACCAGCCACAGTGACCTCCTAGTCCTCGTGGACCTGCCTGGATCGGCGGGTGGGTGGTCATGAGCGTGCTGTCGCAGAGCCTACGCAACGGCTACGACGCGACGCGGTCATTCGCCAACAGGCGCCTAGCGACGATTGGGGGCACCTCCCGCTTGCGGGGGAAAGCCAGGCCATCGGCATCAGTGCTTGTCGGTGCGCATCACTTTGGTGCGCAACACCGACTCGTTCAGGCTGAGCTGACGGTCGAGTTCGGACACCGTCGCGGGCGCGGCCTTGAGGTCGATCACCGCGTAGATGCCCTCGGCATGCTTCGCGATCTCGTACGCCAACCGGCGCCGACCCCAGATGTCGACCTTCTCCACGGTTCCACCGTCTTTGCGGACGACGTTGAGAAAGGTCTCCAACGACGGGGCTACGGTGCGCTCGTCGAGGGTGGGGTCGAGGATGACCATGATTTCGTATGGACGCATGGGAACCTCATCACCTCCTATGGTCGTTTGCGGCCACGGTCTTGTCCGTGGCAGGAGGGTCGCCTGCGTCGGCAACCGCCCCAGGCTACCGGACAGTGGCTGAGCCTGCGAAATCCGCTTCGGTCTGCAGGCTCGGTGCGGTCGACTGCCGTAACCGCGGCGGACGTAGCCATGTCGCAAGCCAGCTGGGCGGCGCATCGCCGGCACGGTCGAACACCCCGCCCGCCGGATCGTCGACCCGTCCACGCCAGCGCACCAGGTCTTCCTCGGGCCGGTAGATCTGGCGGACCACCAGCGCGCACAGGGCCAGCACCGCGATGTCACGCAGCAGGACGGTCGCGGTGAACCACTGTTCGGGCAACCCGCGGTTGGGCACGCTGTACAGGTAGTACATCCGCGGCACCCAGACCAGCGCGTCGATCGTCATCCACGTCAACAGGATTCGGCGGTGCGGCAACGCCAGCACCGCCAACGGCACCAGCCACAGCGAGAACTGCGGACTCCACACCTTGTTGGTCAACAAAAACGCCGCTACCACCAGAAACGCCAGTTGCGCCACGCGCGGCCGCCGCGGAGCGGTCAGCGCGATGTAACCGATTGCTGCACAAGACAATACGAACAGCGCCAGGACGACCTCGTTCAGCCTCTGAGGCGGCTGCCAGAAACCCAGATTCGGATCGAAACCCTGCCAGCCGGTGAACGATTTGACGATGCTGAACAGCGAATCCATGTCATCGCCGCGGCGGGCGTTCAGCCGGAAGAACTCCGACCACCCCCGCGGGAAGAGCACCATCACCGGCAAGTTCACTGCCAGCCACGTCGCCGCAGTCACGACTGCGGTGCGGGCCAGCTCACCCAGCCGCCCGGTCCGGATGCCAAGCGCCAGCAGCGGGCCCAACAACAACGCCGGATACAGCTTGGCCGCCACACCCAGACCGAGCAGCACGCCGGCCAGCACCGGTCGCCGCCGCGCCCACGCCAGCAGCCCGCCGATCGCCAAAGCCGTTGCCAGCGCATCGAAATTCGTGAACATCTGAAAGATCACCAACGGGGACGCGCCGACCAACGCCGCATCCCACACCCGACGGCCCGCCAGCCCTGCGGTGGCCCACAACGTCGTCAGCCAAGCCAACGCCAGCCCGCTTGCGGCAACATCGAAAAAGACCACCACCTCGGCGACGACCGGCAGCCCGATCAGCTTGCTCAACGCGGTGTAGGTCTTGGCCAACGCCATCGACACGTACTGATACACGCCGGTGAGCACCGGGTACTCCATGTAGCGCACGGCGGGCCGGCCGTCATAGCGGGTTTGCGGCTTGCCGCCGGCGTCCTTTTCGACCCAGCTGGACTTGTACGGAAACTTGCCCTGGCTCAACAACTCTGCGCCGTACAGCGGCACGGTATCGGAGTAGCACAGTTCGTAGTAGGCGCGCTGGTTCTGCCAGTTGGCGACCCGCTGGTCACCCGGCCCGGTTCCGGTGCTCTGCAGGCAAGGCGCTTTCGTCGACCAGCCCAGCGCCAGAAACGCCAGCGCGATCAAAAACATCACGCGCAACGGGGTCAGGAAAGCGGTCCGCCCGATCACCGCGTGCCGACCCACCGGGCCGCCGACGAGATTCGACAGCGCCGCGCTTAGAAAGTCTGTGCGACTGGGGCAATCGCGGTCATCGGCGGAGCGCAAGTCGGCGGCCCGCGGCCGCGGCGAAATAGTGGGGCGGCCCGTTCCGGCGTCGATCACGGTGGCGGCGGCGGTGTAGGCTCGGGCGCTCCCGGCGGCGGCGGTGCAGGCTCGGGCGCGCCCGGCGGCGGCGGAGGAGGTGCCGGCCCGACCGGGACCATGGTGGGCGGCCCGATCGGGATCGTGATACCCGGTGCCACCTCAATCGTGGGCTGGATGACCGTCATCTGCGGCGGCGGGGGTGGCGGTGCTGGCGCTGCCGGCGCCCCGGCGTAGCCACCGATCTCCGCCGGCTTGGGGAAGGACTCGGTCGTGGTGCCGTTGAGCGCACCGTCCATGGTTGCCTTCCAGATGTCCGACGACAGACCCGAACCGTAGATCGGCGAACCCCACTTGTTGACCAGTGGCTTGTCGCCGGTGACGGTGCCCACCCATACCGCTGTCGACAGCGACGGGGTGTAGCCGACCATCCAGGCATCCTTGTCGGCTTCGGTGTCACCCAACTGCGTGGTGCCGGTCTTGGCCGCCGACGGCCGCCCGCCGGCCAACGCGTGGCCGCGCGAGTATGCGGCGATCGGCTGCATCGCCGACGTCACGTTGTCGGCGACGTCCTTGGGGATCCGCTGTTCGCTGGCGTTGTTCGAGTTGGTGGCATCGAACAGCACCTGACCGTCAGCGTTGACCACCTTCTGCACGAAATGCGGTTGGTGGTAGACACCCGATGCGGCCAGCGTGGCGTACGCCGAGGCCATGTCAAACACCCGAGTTTGATACTGGCCCAACACGATTCCGTTGTTGGGCGGGCCGCCCTTGCCGTCCTCGGACAGCGTGTGGTCCACGCCGGGGAAGCTGGTAGCGATGCCCGCTTGATGCGCGGCGTCCGCGACGTCGTCCGGCCCGTTCTTCAACTTGAGCATCAGCCGGTAGTAGGAGGTGTTCAGCGACCGCTTGAGTGCCTCGGCGATATTGCAGACTCCGCAGCCCTCGCCCTCGACGTTGGTGATCTTGATGCCGTTGACCGTCAGCGGTGAGCTGTCCACCTGAGTGCCCAAACCGATGCCTTGCTCCAGCGCAGCGATCAGCGCGAACACCTTGAATGCCGACCCGGTCTGCAGCCCGGCTTGGGCGAAGTCGAAGCCGTGCGCATCGTTGCCGCCGTAGTAAGCCTTGACCGCGCCGTTGTGTGGGTCGATGGAAACAACCGCGGTGCGCATGTCGGGTGCCTGGCCGTCCATGTACTTCGACACCGCGTCCTCGGCGGCCTTCTGCGCTTGCGGATCGATGGTGGTGGTGACCTGCAAACCCTGGGTGTTCAGCGTTTGCTCGTCGAT
>NZ_DASPSP010000292.1:0-37036 GCF_035623875.1 Mycobacterium sp.
CACGAAGTACCCGAACATCAGCACACCCGAGAAAAGCCCGGTCACCAGGAACCAGTAATCCCTGTCGAACAGAAAGATCGACAGAAAAAACGCCACGATGTTGACCAGGATGCCGTCGATCAGCCGGGCAAAAAATCGGGCGCCGAGGCCGCCGGGTTGAGCATGCGACCATTGCGGCGAACCGGCCGGCGGGTACCCGTACTGGGGGGAGTTGGGGTCGAAGTCAGCTGGTGTCATGAGATTCGCTCCTGACCATGTCGGTGGCTGCCAATCTACCCTGCCGACCGCTTTCGCGGCCCGAACTGCCCGACCGCGCTGGCGGCTAGCATGGTGGTCTAATCGGCACGACAAATAACCTGGTAGACAGCTATGAGCGACGCGGAAAGCGCTGCAGTCGCATCCCGTTGTTGCGGCGGCTAACGATGTATCACATCGTCATCGCAATTGCGATCGTGACGCACCTCGGTTTCCTTTGCTACCTAATCGTCGGCGGCTTCGTCGCGTTGCGCTGGCGCCGAACGATCTGGCTGCATGTGCCCGCGGCGCTGTGGGGAATCGCGATCACCACGGCGGGTCTCGACTGTCCATTGACCTGGCTGGAGCGCTGGAGCCGTGCGAAAGCCGGGATGGCGCCGCTGCCGACGGACGGCTTCATCGCCCACTACATCAGCGGGGTGCTTTACCCCGCCAGCTGGGCCGGCGTGCTGCCGGTTGTGGTGTTTGCACTGGTAGCGGCGTCTTGGGTGCTGTATGTGCGGGCGCGTCCCAGAGATCGGCCGGTGAGCGCCAACGACGAGCTTTGACCCGTCCGCGGGCGGCCTCGACCAGCGGTCCGCTCTTTTCGATCGCGGTGCTGGCGAGTTCGCGGCCGCGCTCGGCGCCGATGTGTAGGCCGCGCGCGATTTTTTCGCCCAGCTCGGAATCGAGCACTGTGCCGTCGGATCCATCCAGCGGCAGTGCAGCCGATACCGCTTCCGAGATCCGACCGGCCGCTCGACGACCACGCCATCCCAATGACGGCTCACCCGCCGTGTCGGCCGACGCAATGATCAGGCCGCCCAGCAGGCTCAGGTCGGTGAGGAGATCGCGGCGTTTCTGCGCTTTGCGGTCCGGGTCGTACTCATGCCAAAACAGATGCGCGCCAACGCTGCCCGGCATCACCGTGAACGCCAGGGCCGCCGAGGCGATCCGCGGCAATTTGCCGGTGGCGAGCAACAGACCACCACCGACCTGGACGGCGGCGTTTAGCCGTGCGGCCGTCTCGGGATCCGACGGAACCTTGCTTCCGAAAGGTTCCGGCAGGGTCCGTAATGCCGTGACGGTAGGCTCCGCCGCATCGGCGGCGACCTTCGGGTTTCGCAATGTCTCGACACCTTGGCCGATGAAGACCGCGGACAACAAGGGACGAGCGATTCTGCGGATCAACATGACGGCTGTGTTCCCGGGTTGCTCGCTGTGCAAACCGGGCCTGCACGCAGGTGCCGTTGTCGTTATTGGGCCGGTGGGGGCTCGTGTCGTACCCATAACGGCACCACCACCCAAAAGATGAGCTGGGCCATCAACGCGCAAATCCCGGCAATGACGCCCGCCAGGTGACCGGCCACCACGCCGAAAATGAGCACGGCCACGCCGGTAAGAGCTAAGCCCATCAGCAACAGCCCGGCGTACGCGAGTCGATGCGCCATCGATACCACCGACAGCAGGCGATGCCGACGAAACAACAGGCGATGTATCCCGACCGGCGCCTCCAGCAGCACTGTGGCGCCGACCGAGCAGCCCACCGTCGTCAGATAAACCACGCGCATCGCCGTGTTTAGCCCGTCGAAGCGCGGCTGGAACGGCAACGTCAACAAGAAACCGGTCAGCAATTGGACGCCGGTCTGAACCACCCGCAACTCCTGCAGCAGGCTGACCCAATTGCGATCTAATCGTTGATCTTCGGTCTCCGAGCGCACCGCGGTGTCCCAGGCTTGGTCGCGTTCAGGGTGATTGACGACGTCCATGCCCGCGATCATGCCAGTTCGCAGCCGCTGCGACCGCCAGTACCGCGGCTACGGTGTGCCGGCCAACAGCAGTCGCGCCGAGGTCTCCAGCCGGTCGGCGATCTGTGTGTAGGAGGCGTATCCCATGCCGGCGTGCACCAGCGCTCCCGCATAGAGGAGTTCCAGCGATTCGACGACGTCAGCGCAGCCCGGGCCCAAGGCCGCAACCAGGCGCTGATGAATTTCGCGGCCGATGCGCAGCCGCAGATGCTTGACCTCGGGATCTTTACCCAGCAGTGCGCTGGTCACTGCGCCGGCGAGTTCGGGTTCATCGGCCACTAACAGCGCGATGTGCCGCAGTACCGCGATAACGCGGACGGTCGGGTCTGGCGAATCGGTCGTCGGCACCGGAGCAGACGCTAACCGCCGCCAGAAAACTTCGGCAACGAGGTGTTCCTTTGATGAGAAGTATGTGTAGGCTGTCGCCGCGCCGACTCCCGCCTCGGCGGCGACCATGCGAATCGTCAAGCCGGAGAAGCCTTCTCGGCCAAGGATTTCAATCGCGGCATGGCCCAGCCGGTCAACAGTGTCGGCTTGCTTGGCGGTCAGTCGCCGTCTGGTCGATTCCCGAGCTACCGGGTTGGACACGTGTCCGGACACTACTACAACGTCGCAGGTGCGGCAAGGCGCCTGTTACGGTTCAGGTGATGACGTTCTCCTCAGATCTTTCGGCTGCCGACGAGCGGACCATCCAGTTATTTGAGCTGGCGGATCGGGTCACCGGGTTCATGCCCGTCGACGAGGGCCGGGCGCTGCATGCGGCCGCGCTCCGTTATCTCGATCATGGTGTCGGCGTAGAGATTGGGACGTACTGCGGCAAGTCCACGGTGCTGTTGGGGGCGGCGGCGCTCGCCCGTGGCAGTGTTCTCTACACCGTCGACCACCACCACGGTTCCGAGGAGCACCAGCCCGGGTGGGAGTATCACGACACATCGTTGGTCGACGAAGGCACCGGACGTTTCGATACCCTGCCTGCCCTGCGGCGTACGCTCGACGATGCCGGCCTGGACGACAACGTCGTTGCGGTGGTGGGCAAATCGACCGTGGTGGCCGGCGGGTGGCGTACACCGCTGCAACTGTTGTTCATCGACGGCGGGCACAGCGAGGCAGCGGCGCGTCAAGACTTCGACGGATGGGCGAAATGGGTAAGTCCCGGAGGCGCGCTGATCATCCACGACGTCTTCCCCGACCCGCGTGACGGTGGCCAGGCGCCCTACCAGATCTATTGCCGCGCGGTGCAAAGTGGCGCATTCGTGGAGCGATCCGTCACCGGTTCAATGCGGGTCCTGGAGCGGATATCGGGCGAACCCGGTGTGCTGGTTAGCGATCCGACGGGCTGATCGCACACTCACAGTCGTAGTCGCCCTCCAGGCCGGACGGCAGATCGGTGCCACGGAAGACACCGTGACCGGCGGTCGTGCTCGACAATGCGTCAGCGGCGAGAATCACCGCTGCTCCGGTCCACGTGGTTCGCTCTACGGGCCAGCGCTTTCCGTCGCTGAACACCAGCCCGGTCCAATAGGAGCCGTCGTCCTCACGCAAGTGCTGCATGGCGGCGAACTGCCGCAGCGCCGCCTGCCGGTTGCCCATCGCATCGAGCGCCAGCACCAATTCGCATGTCTCCGCGCCGGTCACCCATGGCCGGTCATCGACGCAGCGGATGCCCAGACCGTCGACGACGAAATCGCCCCACCGCTCGGCGATCCGCGCGCTCGCCGCGGGACCGCGAACCGCACCACCGAGGATCGGGTAGTACCAGTCCATCGAGTGATGCGGCTTCTCGGTGAAAGCCGACGGGTGGGCAGTGATCGCGTGGCCCAGCCGGCCCAGCGCGACCTCCCATTCCGGTTGCGGCTCGTCGACATAATTGGCCAGGGCGAGAGCACAGCGAATGCTGTGAAAAATGCTGGCGCAGCCGGTCAGCAGCGCTTCGGCAACCGGGCCTGAAGTGCTGCGCGCCCAACAGATTTCGCCGCCTTCGAGCTGCAACTCCAAGACGAAGTCGATTGCGGCCCGCACGGTCGGCCACATCGCGACGGCAAAGGCGTCGTCCCCGGTGATCAGCACGTGGTGCCAGACTCCGACGGCGATATAAGCGCAGAAGTTGCTATCGCTGTTGGCGTCTTCGACGACACCGGCGCGAAGCTGAATCGGCCAGGACCCATCCGCGCGCTGCTGGTGCCGACACCAGTCGAACGCGTGTTGCGCCGGGTCGATCAGGCCTGCGGCGGTGAGCGCCATCGCGCATTCCACATGGTCCCACGGGTCGGTGTGCCCGCCCTCCGACCATGGGATCGCGCCAGATGGCTCTTGCACCGCAACAATCGATTCCGCGGTCTGTCGGCATTGCGCAGCAGAGAGGACGCCGGGGACGCCCGGTGCCTCATACCAGTTCAACGGCGGGCACCGGTTTCTCGAAGTACAGCGCGACACTCTTGCCGATCAGCGGGTTGAGTGTTGATTCGGCCAGCCGGGTCATCCTAGGCCGCTGCATCATGTCCCAAACCAGCATCTTGTGATAGGCGACGACTGCGGGATGTTCTGAATTATCAACGCCTACTAAGCATTTCAGCCACCAGAAAGGTGCGTGCAGGGCATGTGAGTGATGGGTATGAGTGAAGGTCATTCCGCGGCCGGCGATCTTGGCGCGCAGCCGGTTTGCCCGGTAAATCCGAATATGCCCGCCCTCGTTGCTGTGGTAGTCGTCGGAGAGCAGCCAGCACAATCGTTCGGGCAGCCACCTGGGTACGGTGACTGCCAGCCTGCCACCGACCTTGAGCACGCGAATCAGCTCGTCGATCACCTTGTTGTCGGCCGGAACGTGTTCGAGGATCTCCGAAGCAATCACGCAGTCGAAGGTTCGATCCGGATAGGGCAATGCCAGCGCGTCACCGACGACGGTTTCGGCGTGAGCCGACGGCGGCACGTCACCGGCATCGGCCATGGCGCGCAACATGGTGTCGACGTTGGTCAACTCGGTGGCATCTTGATCGAACGCGACCACATCGGCACCCCGGCGGTAAGCCTCGAAACTGTGCCGACCCGCCCCGCACCCGACGTCGATGACCTTGGTGCCGTCACCGATACCGAGACGGTCGAAGTCCACCGTCAGCACGGCTCGCCCACGGCCTGCGCCGAATCCTGAACGGGCAGCTGCCGGGTGATCGCGCGCTCGTAAACGCGGGCGGTCTGCGCGGCCACAGACCCCCAGCTGTATACCTCGACGGCCCGGCGGCGACCGGCGACGCCGAGTCGGTGCAGTTGTTCGGGGGAGACCAGCAGCTCCGCCAACACCCTGATCAGCTCGGCGGCGTCGCCCGGCCGGACCAGCCTGGCGCACTCGCCGTCGGGTCCGAGCACCTCGGGCAATGCGCCGGCACGGCTGGCCACAATTGGTGTACCGCTGGCCATCGCTTCCACGGCCGGAAGCGAAAATCCTTCGTAAAGAGAAGGGATACAGGCGATTTCAGCAGAAGAGAACAATCGCGCCAACGCGGCGTCGGACAGCCCGTTGGAGATGTGGACGATATCGGAGATTCCAAGTTCGGCGATCAACTTTTCGGTGGGGCCATTGGGTTCGAGCTTGGCTACGAGCTGCAGCTCCAGGTCGTGTTCGGTCCGGAGCTTAGCCACCGCCTGCAGCAGATGCCCGACGCCCTTGAGCGGTCGGTCGGCACTGGCGATCGCGATGATGCGACCGGGAATTCGCGGCTGCGTGGACGGTGCAAACACGTCGGTGTCGACACCCAGCGGCACCACGTGAAGCTGGTCCGGGCGGACGCCGAAATCCGTGATGATGTCGGTGGCCGACGACGACGAGACGGTCAGCAAGTCCGGAATGTTGCGGGCGACGCGTTCTTGCATCTCCAAAAAGCCATACCACCTGCGTACCAACGGTTTACGCCACCACCGCGCCGCGGCGAGATCCAGCACGCGGTCGCGGGTGATCGGGTGATGTACGGTCGCCACGACGGGCAGGCCGGCCGCTGCGATCCGCAGCAAACCTACGCCCAGGCTCTGATTGTCGTGCGCGACATCGAAGCCGTGCTGACGTCCGGCCAGCAGGCGGGCGGCGCGCAGGCTGAAGGTTCGTGGTTCAGGGAAGCCCGCGGTCCAGACCGTGGCCAACTCGCGCAGGTCGATGCGGTCCCGGATTTCGCGGGGATGCGGGATCCGGAAGGGGTCGGGTTCCCGATACATGTCGAGGCTGGGTACCTCGGTCAGCACCACTCGGGGGTCCAGGCCCGCGGGGTAGGGCTGACCGGAGAACACCTCGACGTGGTGGCCCAATTCGACTAGTCCGCGGCTAAGGTGACGGACGTAAACCCCCTGGCCACCGCAGTGGGTTTTGCTGCGGTACGACAGCAACGCAATCCGCATACTCACGTCCATCCCGGACTGGCGTTACCCACAGATGTCACGGCGAAAGGTTCGGAAACGACGTCAGGGAGCTTTCTGGACACGTGTCCGGACTATAGTTTGACTATCTACGTGATGCAACGCACCGGTGCCGACGCCGACTTTGCCGATCCTACCCAGCAGAAGAGCCGCGATGACTGGGCCGTTCGGTTGTGACGCAGATCAACCCCCAAGTGTGACGCACGTCATTGCGTAAACGGGCTAAATTAGGTAAGCCTAACCTCTCATCGTATGTCGACGTGGGAGTGGCTCATGCCGGACAACTCAACTGCCCTGGAATTCGCCTATGACCTGACCCTCGACGAGGTCCGGCGGCGCACCGCCGTGCTGGAGGCCATCGGTGCGGACTGGGATCCGATTCGCGCGTTGGCCGACGAGGAGAAGGCGTACGCCATGCTCTACTCGAATCTCGACGCCGAGCAACAGCGCCATTACGACAACCTGGTCAGCGCCGGGGTGCTGCCGGAGCGGGCGGTGGACCATGCTTCCGATTGACCCGGACGCGGACAAGAGCCGCCGCGCCTGGCTGGCCTGCCCGAGTTGTGATCACGGCGCCGCGTGTGGCGATTGTCGCGGTGGCCGCAACTGCCACACCCATTGGCAATACCTGCTCGGCAACAGTGCCGCGGTGGTGCACCTGCAGTGCCCGACCTGCGCGCACCTGTGGTCGCTGGATACCGCAGCATCGCGCCGCGGCCGCCGCCACGCCGCCTGAGGTTCGCACCCACCGGCGATACGGTGGGTGTTATGCGCGCGTTGATCGTTGTCGACGTACAGAACGACTTCTGCGAGGGTGGCTCGCTGCCCGTGGCCGGCGGCGCCGCGCTGGCGAGCGCGATCAGCGAGTATCTGACCGGCGGCGCCGACTACCGCCACGTGGTCGCCACCCAGGATTTCCACGTCGATCCCGGTGATCATTTCTCCGACCGGCCCGATTATTCGTCGTCGTGGCCGCCGCATTGCCTCGCCGGGAGCGCCGGCGCGGAATTCCATCCTGATCTCGACGCCGGTCGGTTCGAGGCGGTCTTTCGGAAGGGCGCCTACGGCGCGGCCTACAGCGGCTTCGAGGGTGTCGACGATTCCGGCACGCCGCTGGCCGATTGGCTGGCCCAACACGATGTCGACCAGGTTGACGTGGTGGGCATCGCCACCGACCACTGTGTCCGCCGGACCGCCGAGGACGCCGCGCACGCGGGCTTGGCCACTCGGGTGCTGCTGGATCTGACAGCAGGCGTGGGGGAGGAGTCCACCGCAAAGGCCATCAAAGCGTTGCGGGCCGCGGGTGTCACGATAGTGCCAAGCGCATGACGGGCCAGGCGGAGTCGGCACTGCTGGCGGCGGTGGAGCTCTCGCCCCAGGCGGCGGCGGCGCACGACCGCACGGGCTGGGTGGGGCTGTTCACGAGAGACGGTTGTATCGAAGACCCGGTGGGATCAGGACCCCACCTGGGACATTCAGAGATCGGCCGCTTCTACGACACCTTCATCGGCCCCCGTGACATTGCCTTTCATCGCGATCTCGACGTCGTCCACGACCGGGCCGTCATCCGCGATCTCGATCTCGAGGTGGTAATGGGTTCGGCGGTCACCATGACTATTCCGGCATTTCTTCGCTACGACCTGCGCGAGGCCGACGGCGAATGGAAAATCGCTAAGCTACGCGCCTATTGGGAGCTGCCGAGCATGATGCTGCAGTTCCTACGTCACGGCGTATCCGCCGTGCCGGCCACCATCCAACTGTCGCAAGGGCTCATCCGCAATCAGCGGCTACGCGGGACCGCCGGGTTCGCAGCCGGCTTCCGTCGCGTCGGTTCCCGCCGCAAAGAGCTGGTAGCTACCTTCGTGGACGCGGTGGGCAGAGGAGACAAACTCGCCGCACAACGAACGCTGTCGTCTGATGCCACCATGACGTTCGGCGACGACGACGCCGCAGAAATCGTGGACTTTGTCGCGCGATGTCCCGCGGCCCGGGTGCAGAAGCGTATCGCCGCGGGCTCCACCGTCGCCGTCTCGATCAGCTCGGAGCGTGGGCGCGGCGTCATGTTCGCCGATGTTGCCCGGCGCCGGAACGAAATTCGCCGGATTCGCTACTTTCCCGCTAGCAGCACCAGTGACGCCGCTGACAACCCTAAGTAGGCGCCCGGGAAGGCGATGTTGTAGAGAACACGGGCCCGAAGATGAGCGATCACCGCGCCGATGAAGAACAACACCAGGCCGGTGGCGGCTGCGATCCCGATAGCCGGCAGGCCAACGACGCCGACGAGAAGTCCGATGGCACCGGCGAGTTTCAGGGTGCCCAGCATCGGCAGCCAGGAACGCGGCACGTGCACCCTGGCCGAGTTCGCCAGCACAAAGCCGGCGGGGATGAAGTCGGCTATTCCGACTGCTGCGGTGATGATCGCGGTGATCACCGTGACGACAACGTATAGGCTCATTACTGCTGGTCTCCTCTTCTACAGGGAGCGTTCGTCGGATGTGCTCACCTCCTTGACGGCTTTCGCCTGGGAAAGGTGACCATGAGAACCATCGAAGATCTCGCCCAACGGTTCGACAGCGATCGGCGACAACTGAAGTCGGTCGCCTTCCACCTCCTCGGCTCGGCAGCTGACGCCGAGGACGCGGTGCAGTCCGCCTGGCTGAAGGCCAGTCGGGCAGACCACGACACGATCGAGAACCTGACGGGTTGGTTCACCACAATCACCGCCCGCGAGGCACTCGACCAGTTGCGGACTCGCAAACGGCGAGCAGAACAGCCGCTTGCCGATCTCCATCAGCTCGAGCAGATGGCCACGGCCGCCACCGCGGGAGCGGACGAAGATGCCCTGCTCACCGATTCCGTCAGTCGCGCCCTGCTGGTGGTTCTTGACCGGCTCTCGCCCGCACAACGCGTCGCCTTTGTACTGCACGATGTGTTCGCCTTGCCCTTCGACGCGATCGGCGAATTGTTGAATCAGTCGCCGGACGCCGCCAAGAAGCTGGCGAGCCGGGCGCGCGGGCGACTGCACGCCGCCGGTTCGGCCGAGCCCAGCCGAACGGCCGAACACCTCAAGATCGTCGAAGCGTTTCTGGACGCGTCGCATGGCGGTGATATTCGTATGTTGCTGGACCTACTCGCGCCAGACGTGGTGCGCCGGGTGGACCGCGAGCTGGTGCCCGACGATGTGCCGACCGAGCTCCGCGGCGCCGCCGACGTCGCCGAGGAAACCCGGCGGTTTACGGCGCGCGCACGGGCCGGCGTGGTGGTCCTCGTCAACGGAGTCCCCGGTATCGCGATCGCGCCGACGGGCCGCGTTGAGGCGTTGCTGGAGATCGGCATTGAAGACGGCAGGATACACAGCATCGACATCGTCGGCGATGTTGATCGCTTGCAAAGCGCGGTGCTCGCGCTGCCATAGTGACGACGGAGATGAACTACGAACACCGGCCTTACTAAGCAGTTCGATCGGCGGACGCTTTTGCTTGGCGCCGGCGCGCTTGGCGCGGCGGCGGTATCGCTGCCCACTGGATGTAGTTCCGATGACGATGCACTGACTTTCTTCTTCGGGGCCAATCCGGAAGAGGCGGCTGCCCGGCAGCGAGTCGTTGACGCCTTCCAGCGCAGGCACCCCGACATCAAGGTTCGGATGCTGTTGTCCGGGGCCAATCCGTTGCAGCACATGTCGATCTATTGCGCCGGCGGCAAGTGTCCGGACGTGCTGATGGCGTGGGACCTCACCTACGCCGGATTGGCCGCCAGGGGAGTGCTACTGGACCTCAACACCATGTTGGCGCAGGACAAGGCTTTCGCCGCCGACGTGAAGGCAGACGGCATCAGATCGCTGTATGACACGTTCACGTTCGACGGCGGTCAGTACGCCCTTCCCGAGCAGTGGTCCGGAAATTTCTTGTACTACAACAAGAAGCTATTCGCCGAGGCCGGTGTGCGCCCGCCGCCCGGGCGTTGGGACCAGCCATGGAGTTTCGGCGAGTTCCTCGATGCCGCCAAAGCGCTCACCAAGCGCGAGCGATCCGGCAGGGTCGGTCAATGGGGATACGTCGACAGCTGGGTCCCGTTCTACGCGGCCGGGCTGTTCGGCATGAACAACGGCGTCCCGTGGTGCACCCCGCGGATGAACCCGACGCACCTCAACTTCGACAACGAGGCGTTCCTCGAAGGTGTCCAGTTCTACGCCGATCTGGCCCACAAGCACAGCGTCGCTCCTACCTCGTCGGACACCCAGTCGATGTCCACCATGGACCTCTTCACCTCGGGCCGGGCGGCGATGGCACTTGGCGGACATTGGCGATACCAGACGGTCGACTTGGCCAAAGGCCTGGATTTCGATGTCACCGTGCTGCCGACCGGCCCGAAAGGGCGCGCTGCCCGCTCGAACATCGGCACAACAGGGCTCGCCATCGCGGCGGGCAGTCCCCGCAAACAGCAGGCGTGGGAGTTCGTGAAATTCGCCACCGGCCCGGTCGGACAGGCAGTGACCGCGCAATCGGGCCTGTTCGTGCCGGTGCTGCGGTCCGCGATCACCTCGGCCGGCTTCGCCGAGGCCCACACCAGGATCGACAATCTCGCGGTGCTGACCGGCGGGCCGGCCCATTCCGAGGGCCTGCCGATCACCCCGGAGTGGTCGAAAATCGTCGCGCTGATGGACCGAAACTTCGGCCCGGTTCTGCGTGGCGTGCGGCCGGCGACATCGTTGGCGAACGGGCTGTCACACGCTGTCGACGGGGTACTTCGTAACCCATGACCCAGATCAATGAATCCACCGGGGTGATCCGACGACGCCGATTTTCCAAGCGGCGTGCCCGAGCCGGGCGGATGTTTGTCGCGCCGAACTTGACGGCGGTCGCGGTATTCATGTTGTTCCCCCTCGGATTCTCGCTCTACATGAGTGTGCAGAACTGGGACTTGTTCCGGCCCGCGAAGTTTGTCGGTTTGGCCAACTACCACAACCTCTTCACCGGAGATCCGCTGTTCGCCATCGCGTTGCGCAACACGGTGGCTTACACCGTCGGCACCATCGTCCCAACGGTACTGATCAGCCTCGCCGTGGCCGGTGTGCTCAACCGAAAAGTTGTAGGAATCAATATCTTTCGGGGAATTATATTTCTGCCGCTAGCGGTGTCGTCGGTGGTGATGGCGGTCGTGTGGCAGTTCGTCTTCAATACCAACAACGGTCTGCTCAACATCATGCTCGGCTGGATTGGGATCGGCCCGGTCCCATGGCTGAACGACCCCAAATGGGCGATGCTCTCGCTGTGCACGGTTAGCGTTTGGCGTAGTGTTCCTTTCGCGACCGTCATCCTGTTGGCCGCCATGCAGGGCGTGCCCGACAACCTCTATGAGGCGGCCAAGCTCGACGGCGCAGGGGAAGTACGACAGTTCGTCTCGATCACTGTGCCATTGATCCGCGGCGCCGTGTCTTTCGTGGTGGTCATCTCGATCATCCACGCATTCCAGGCATTTGACCTCGTTTATGTTCTCACTGGGGGCAACGGCGGGCCCGAGACCGCAACGTATGTACTCGGGATCATGCTGTTCCAGCACGCGTTCAGCTTCCTGGAGTTCGGCTACGCTTCGGCCTTGGCGTGGGTGATGTTCGCCATCTTGCTGGTATTGACCGTGCTGCAGTTACGGATTGGCCGTCGTCGGGCCGCCCTGGAGGAACGATCGTGGGCTTAGCCGAGCGAGTCATCAAACCCAGCGTTGCGCGCGGCATCGTGTTGTACACCGCGCTGACCGTCATCGCATCGTGTGCGCTCTTCCCGATCCTATGGGCGGTGTCGGGATCCTTGAAGGACGAGGGCGAGGTAACCACGCCCACCCTGTTTCCGGCACACCCGATGTGGTCCAACTACCGTGAGGTGTTCGCCCTGTTGCCGTTCTGGCGAATGTTTTTCAACTCGGTGTTGTATGCCGCGTGCGTCAGTGCCGGACAGGTGTTCTTCTGCTCGCTGGCGGGGTACGCCTTCGCGCGTTTGCGGTTTCGGGGCCGCGATACGTTGTTCATCTTGTATCTGGGTACTCTGATGGTTCCGCTGACGGTCACCGTGATCCCGCAGTTCATTTTGATGCGGGTCGCGGGACTGACCGACACGCCGTGGGCGATGATCGTGCCGGGATTGTTCGGCAGCGCGTTCGGTACCTACCTGATGCGCCAGTTCTTTCAGACCATCCCGGCCGAATTGGAGGAAGCCGCCATCCTCGACGGTTGTACGCCGTGGCAGATCTATTGGCGGATTCTGCTCCCACACGCCCGCCCGGCGGTGATGGTGCTGGCGGTGCTTACCTGGTTCAACGTCTGGAACGATTTTCTCTGGCCGCTGTTGATGATTCAGCGCAGTAGCATTGCCACGCTCACACTCGGGTTGGTACGGATGCAAGGCGAGTATGTCGCCAGATGGCCGGTGCTGATGGCCGCATCCGTGCTCATCCTGCTGCCGCTGATTCTGGTCTATGCGATCGCGCAACGCGCCTTCATCCGCGGTATCGCCGTCACCGGGCTTGGTGGGTAGCCCATGGCATCGGTGACCTTCGAAAAGGCGACGCGGCGTTACCCCGATACCACGCGTCCGGCAGTCGACCAGCTGGATCTGAACGTGGGTGACGGCGAGTTCGTCGTACTGGTCGGACCGTCCGGCTGCGGCAAAACGACCTCACTGCGGATGATCGCCGGACTGGAGACAGTGGATTCGGGACGAATCCGCATCGGAACCCGAGACGTCACCGATGACGACCCCAAAGACCGCGACGTGGCAATGGTCTTCCAAAACTATGCCCTGTATCCGCACATGACGGTGGCCCAGAACATGGGCTTTGCGCTGAAGATCGCCAGAATCACGAAAGCCGAAATCCGCGAACGGATCCTGGATGCGGCGCGGCTACTCGACCTGGAGCCATACCTGGATCGCAAACCCAAGGATCTGTCCGGCGGACAACGCCAGCGCGTGGCGATGGGGCGCGCGATAGTGCGGCGACCGCAAGTGTTCTTAATGGATGAACCGCTGTCCAACCTAGATGCGAAACTGCGCGTGCAGACCCGCAACCAGATCGCCGGATTGCAGCGGCGACTGGGCACCACCACCGTTTACGTCACCCACGACCAGGTCGAGGCGATGACCATGGGCGACCGCGTCGCGGTCATGCGTGACGGTGTGCTGCAACAATGCGCGACGCCCAGGGAGCTGTACCGAAGTCCGGTCAACATGTTCGTGGGGGAATTCATCGGCTCGCCGGCGATGAACCTTTTCACACTTCCCGTCGTCGACCACTGCGTTTCGTTGGGCGACTGGCCGATCCGACTGCCGCGCGAGATCACCAATGCCGCAGCCGAAATCGTGGTCGGCATCCGGCCCGAACACTTCGAGATCGGCGGCGGCGGTGTCGAAATGCAGATCGACGTCGTCGAAGAACTGGGCGCGGACGCCTACCTGCATGGACGAGTCACTTCGTCCGACAACACATTCGGTCAAACAATCGTCGCACGCGCCGACGGCCATAACCCGCCGCTGCGGGGCAGCCGCGTGCACCTACATCCGCAGCCCGGACACCTGCATTTCTTCGCTGTCGACGGTCGCCGGCTGCCATGACCCGTCGGCCGCTGAAGCTCTTGTGGCCGTTTCCGCCGCTCGCTGCGGATCGGCTAATCCCTAAGGCCGCGCGGTGCCACGTGATTCGCCAGGCGTGAACGTGATTGGCAGCCTGCCCAGCCCGGTCATGCTGGGGTTGCCGAGGTATTCGTACACACCGTCGAGGTTGACCCGGTAATCGGGAATTCGGTCGAGGACCGCCCGCACCATCACCTCAGACATCAGGCGCGCAAGGTGAGATCCGATGCAACGATGCGGTCCGAGCCCGAATGCGACGTGGCGGTTGGGCGCACGATCCAGCACGATTTGCTCGGGTCGCTCGAATTCCTGTTCGTCGTGATTGGCGGCCAGCCAGCTGATGATGACCCGGTCGTTGCGCCGAAGCTGCTGCCCGCCAAGGACGACGTCGCGAGTGACTGTGCGGCTCAGTTGCTGGTTGACGGAGAAGTAACGCAGAAATTCATCTGTCGCAGTGCGGTGCAGCGCGGGGTGCTCAATGAGCTGGCGTTGCAACTCGGGATGGGTGCCCAGGTATAGCAGGGTCAGCGCGGTCTGTGATGTTGTCGTGTCGACGCCGCCGGCGATGAGGTTCCAGAGAATGTTGAGCAGCTGTGCGTCGTCGAGCCGCTTGCCGTCGAATTTGAACTGAATGAGGAAGCTGGTCAGGTCGTCGCGTGCCTCGGCACGTCTGGTCGCGGCGAAGTCGACAACGCCCTGCATCAGAGCGGGCACTTCGGCGATCGCGTTGGCGTACTCGGGGCTGTCCTGTGGGACGGCCATGACGGAGTGGAACAGGTTGGCGTAAAGCCGCCAGTTCTCGTAGGGCAGGCCCATCAACTTCATCGTGAGGATTGCCGGAACCGGACTGGCGTAGTCGAGCACGAGGTCCATCTGTCCGTCGCCGATTCGTTGATCGAGGAACCAGTGCGCCGATTGCTCCATGAAGGGCCGCATCTTCTGCACAGCACCAGGAGAGAAGAAGGGAGCCAGGGCATGCCTTAAGGCTTGGTGGTAAGGGCCGTCGACTTCGCCGATGCCCAGCGCCGGCTGGCCTTCGGGACGTGGCACGCCCATCTCGCCCTGGTAGTCAACGCCGTCGGCGGCATCCGGCTCGTATTTGTGCGCGAACGTGTCGCCGTCTCGAGCGGTATGGCTCACCGCGTCGTAACTCGTGAGGAACCAGAATCCGCCGTAATTCTCGTTCCATGCCACCGGACACTTTCGGCGCAGCTCGGCGTTGATCGCCAGTTCATTCAGGTTGAACTCGTCAGAATGATGATCGAAATCCACAACCGCGTCGGCGTCGACGTCGGGACGCATACCCATTGAAAACCTCCAACGTCGCTAAGCTAGCAGCTTATTGCGCTATCTTTGCAAGTTTAGCCGTGTCGACATTCTGCATTTGTGCTGGAGGCTGTAATGGTCAGTCACCGAATCATTTTCAACCACGTGGGATTGTGTGTCACCGATACCGCGCGGTCGCGCCGGTTTTACCAGGTCCTGCTCGGATTCGAGTTCTGGTGGGAACTCGAACCGCCGGACGAGGGCACCGACCAACTACTGCAGCTGAACAAGCCGATCGGATTGCGTGCGACATACCTCGTCCGTGACGGCTTGGTACTTGAGCTTCTCGCCTACTCGCAGCGGGCCCTCCGCGCCGGGCCGACTCGTGTCATGGACCAACTAGGGTTAACCCATCTGTCGCTATCTGTTTCCGATCTGGCCGACGTTGTGGCCACAGTGGAGAGCTTCGGGGGATCGGTGGTTGAGGGCACCGTCTCCGACCAGTCGGCGATGATCCGTGACCCGGATGGGCAATTGCTGGAACTGCTCTCGGATTCGTGGCTCGCGGTCCTTCCACCACGCCCTCGGGGATGAGCGCCACGACGGTGGGAATGTGAAGATCTATGCGTGCTGCCTCCAGCCGATCCTGCCCACGACGAACCGGACCCACATATTGTGCTCGGTCTCGTCGGCGATCCGGGCGCGGCTTTTTCACTGGCCCGCGAGCTCGCCGATACCGAGTTGCAGTCCGAGCTCGACCAGCGGTTACCCGGAGCCCGCTGGTGCATCGAGGTTATGGAGGGTCGGCTGGTGCAGCCGCCGGCCACCGACGCCGAGATCGTGCAGGCCGCGCGAAAAACGTTGCTCGATAAAGGGTGGGACGTGGTGGTTTGTCTGACGGATCTTCCATTGCATGTTGAACAACGCCCAGTCGTAGCCCACGCTAATCCGGTACGCAACGTGGCGATTGTGTCGGTGCCCGCGCTGGGTGCAATGGGGGCGCGCCACCGGATTCGCGAGGTGATCGGGCGCCTGCTGGTGCGGTTGATCGGATCTGCTGAGGAGCGCGGTGCCGATGCTCAGCGCGGTGGCCGACCGTCACGACGGGTGACCGTGCAGCGGGTGCGTGAACTGGGCAGTGACCCGGCCGATGAAGCCTTTTTCTATACCGCCCGGGTGCTGACGGGCAATTTGACATTGATCACCGGGATGGTGGCGGCCAACCGGCCGTGGCGGTTGTCACTGCGACTCTCTCGCGCGCTGACCGGTGCGGTGGCCGCCGGAGTATTTGGGTTGGTGACAGCGGATATCTGGCGGCTCTCCGACGCTTATGGATGGCCGCGTCTCGCCGGTACGGCGCTGGTCTCGATCGGTGCGACCATCGCGACCCTGATTATCGGGGCCGAGCTTTGGGAGCCGATCGTCAGTCGCGCAGTGCGGAAGCAGGTGATTCTGTTCAACATCGCGACCGTGGTCACCGTCATGATCGGCGTGACCGTGCTGTATGCCGCGCTGTATGCATTGGCCCTGCTCGCTGCGCTCTGGTTCGTGGTGCCGCAGATCTGGCACGACCAGGTCGGCCATTCGGCTTCTCTTCGCGATTACTTCGAATTGGCCTGGCTGATCTCGTCCTTGGCGATGATTGGCGGAGCCTTGGGCGCGGCGCTGGAATCCGACGAGGCGGTGCGAGAAGCGGCGTATACCCAGCACATCGCCGAGGCTGGCGGTCCGTAGCGCGTCGGCGGTGGCCGGTTCTCAGCGCGACGGCGATTTCGTCACAGTGACGCTTGAGAACAGTCTGGCGTTCTCGGCCGGGGGAAGCTTTGTTCGTGCTGTTATCGGATGAGCCGGTCTGCCGCCGGTGAACGCCAGTGGCCGTTACCGACTCGTCGTTTTCATCGACGACGACTTCGAGTTGCAGGGGTGAGACGACGGCTCGGCGCGCGTGTCCGTATAGCGATGTCGCCCAAGGCATAGTGCCGATAAGCGACATTATGTCAACTAGGGTGGCCGTATTGCACTGTCGCGCAGCGGTGTTGGGATCCCCTCGGGATCCTACTCCTGGACGGATGATCCGATTCGCGGGCAGGTGGCAAGGATTGCGTGACGCGGATGTAGCGTGACGACCGTGAACTTCTTGCGTGTGTATTACCCGGTCGCGTCGGTGGTCTGTGCCGCGTCGGCCGTCATGACGCTCGCTGGGTGCAGCCCCGACAAGACAAGTCCATCGGCAAGCACGTCCTCCGGATCGGCGAGCATGTCGGCGGCCACCGAAGCGGTGACGCCACCATCGACAGAACCGGCGACCGCAGAAAGCACCTGCCCTAGGGCAGCACCAGGCGATGGCGGTACACCCGAGTGGACCCTGACGGGGACAACCGGCAGCGTCGCGGTCACGGGTCCCACGGATACGACCGCACCGCGCGTCGACGTGACAGCCCCGTTCAGCGTGACTCAGACCGAGGTGCACACGCTGCATGCCGGAGACGGGCCGGTCGTCGCACCCACGGCCACGGTGTCGGTCTGCTACCTGGGTGTGAACGGACGTGATGGCCGTGTGTTCGACAGCGCCTTCGAACGCGGCAGCCCAGCTCAATTCCCGCTCGACGGAGTCGTGCCGGGTTTTCAGAAGGCGATCGCCGGACAAAGAGTAGGGTCCACCGTCGGTGTCGCAATGACCTCTGCGGATGGCTACCCCGACGGCCAGCCCAACGCTGGGATCCAGAAGGGGGACACGCTGATCTTCGCTATCAAAATCCTTAGCGGCTCGAGCTGAATTGGGATCTCTGACCCACACGGCCTGAAGCCCGGGCAGAACAGAACGTTGTCAGCTAACGCCCATCAACGGAATGTGTTCTGCGAGCAGCTTCTCGATTCGTGCTTCGTCGAGGCGTACGCGTACGGTTGCGGCTTCCTGCTGATCGCGAACGACCTTTGCCAAGCTGAACCCGCTCGATACGAGAAACAGCAAGCTGATACCGAGAAACAATCGCTGCCAAGGGTCTAACGGAAGGAAAAGAATCCCCATTCGGCGCGATCGCCATTGCCACCCTCGGTTGGCTGTGGGGTGTCGGCGATACCCACATCTCCGAGCTTTTCCCAACGGTCCTGCGTGGCACCGACTTCGGAATCGCAGTTGGCGGCGGCCGCATCGTGTCGATCGCGGCTCCGACAGTGATCGGCTGGGACATTACCCACCCAATACGGGCTGGAGACACCGTACCTCGCGCTGGGCGGGCTGTGGGTGCTGACGCTAGTCGGCTACCTGCTCGGACCCGAGACGAAAGGCAAAGAGCTCCAGAACCTAGCTGACGAGGCTCTCACAGAAGATCTCGATCCGGTAGGCGACTAGAGGCCCAACGCCGCTTTCCGCCTCTGCCTACAACGCGGCCGGTGGCGCGGGCCATGGGAAGAACGGCGGGACCGCCGGCTCCGACGTCGGTGGTGGCGCTACCGCTCCCCCTATGTGTTGGGGGCAGTAAACGTTCTCCGCAATCTTTGTGAACTGGGTAGCGGCGTCGTTTGTGAATCCCGGATTCTGCTCCGTCATGCTTTTGATGACGTCGGCTTCCGAGTGACCCTGGTCCATCAGCTGGCACGCCCGCTGGCCGATTCCGATGGCATCAGGTCCGCTTTGATAAGTGATGCCGGCGCCGTTAAGCGCGGCCAGGAAGTCCCCGTCCGGGTCGGCCTGCGCGGGCGCGGCTAGGCCGATCACCGCAGCGAGGCCCCCAAGCACTACAAGCAGTCGCATTGCTTCATCCTCGTACAGATCGGCGTGGTTGTCCTCCGGCTTTGAACTAGGAAGTCAAGATCGTCGAGCCGTGTTTCAGCCGGCAACCTTGGGTGAAACCTCGCCCCGTGGACCACGTCCGCGAGCTGCAAGATGCTCTCGAGAGCTGGCAATATTTCCCGCGTGGCTGTCACCGAGTCTCGTCAAGTCGTCATTGAGGCAACGCCCGACGAAATCATGGACGTGCTATTCGACTTGGAGTCATTGATCGAGTGGTCCCCTGCTCATAAGAAAGTCGAAGTTCTCGAGCGGGACGACCACGGGCGCCCGACCAAGTCTCGCCAGGTAATCAAAATTGTCGGTATCACCGATGAGCAGGTGCTGGACTACTCCGTTCACGACGACGGGGTGAGCTGGACACTGGTCAGCGCCAAACAGCAACGTGGGCAGGACGGTCGCTACACACTGACTCCCGAGGGTGATGCCACCCGCGTCAACTTCGAGCTGACCGTCGATCCGATCGTTCCCGTCCCGGGGTTCCTGATCAAGAAGGGGGCCAAGGGTCTGATGAAAACGGCCACCGAGGGCTTGCGCGAGCGCGTGCTCGAGGTCAAGAAGAGCGCCGAATAGCCCGTGAGATCGGACCGCGGGTCGCGTTTGCCGGCCCGAACCAGGTGGTGAGCGCGTCCGTGAGCCCGAGGCCGGTTATGTCTCCTACCCAGGCCACATATCCGTCGGGTCGGATCAATACGGCTGCGGGTGTGGTGACCGTACCAAGTACCGGAAGCTCGTATTCACCAGGATATTTCGCGTCGATCGTTTTAACCCGATCGGCCCACGGTGCGATGTCGAATCCGCCGGGCTCCCCGAGGTTGAGCAGCACTGGCCGGGCAGCGTGCAGCAGGGTGAATACCCGTAGCGGGCCGTCCGCGGTGACCAGGTCGAGATCGGGCATGCGGCGCCCGAGCAGCGGGTGTCGCGCGTCGAGGTCGTAGTGGATATCCAGGCCGGACATCATCGCGGCGAATCGTCTGCGAGGCTCGTCCATGCTGAGAAGTTCAGACATGGTGTCGCGCAAGGCTTTGGTGCGCTCGTCAGTCGGGCGGCGAAGAAGCGCAATCTGCGCCAACGTATTGCGCAGCACGCGCGCAGCGATCGGGTGCCGTTCGGCATGGTAGGTATCGAGGAGGCTGTCCGGTGATGTCTGGTTGACCACCTGGGCCAGCTTCCATCCCAGATTCACCGCATCCTGGACACCGGTGTTGAGGCCCTGCCCTCCGACCGGATGATGCACGTGGGCGGCGTCGCCCGCCAGCAACACCCGCCTGTCGCGATAGCTCGCGGCCTGTCGCGCCATATCAGTAGACCTGGAAATCCATGTGGGACTGTGGATCCCGTAATCCGTCCCGTATACGGTGATCAGCGCTTGGCTCAGATCGCGCAAAGTGGCTTCGCTGTCGGGTCCGAGTTGCTTCTCGGTCACCATGACCCGCACCAGTCCCCGATCCTTTAGCCTGCTGAGCGAATGAACGCCGAGGGCGTCGTGCCGAATACCCCATTCGGGCAACTGGCCAGGCTCTGGGGCCATTTGGACTTCGGCGATCAGGTAGCTCATCGTCGGATCCCAACCCGGAAATTCGATGCCGGCTGCTTTACGGATCGCACTGCGTCCCCCGTCGCACCCGACGAGGTACTCGGCCCGAACGAACTCGCCACCTGCCAGCTTGACGTCGACGCCGGTGCGGTCTTGGGCGAAACTCGTTACCTCGCAACCGCGATAGATCGGCACCGCCAGCTCACCGACCCAGTCGGTCAATATCCGCTCGATCTGGTTCTGCCACAGTGCGAGGCCGTAAGGATGCCGGGTGGGAAAGTCGCTGATGTCCAGACGAATCTGGGAAAAACCCGCGACCTGCGCCACCTCCCCCTGCGATAGGAAGCTGCCGGCGATCCCGCGCTGATCGAGGATCTCGATGGTTCGTGAATGCAGACCACCCGCGCGCGAGCCAACCAGATCCTGGCTGGCACGCCGCTCGACGATGGCAACGTCGACTCCTGCCAAGGCCAGCTCGCCCGCCAGCATCAGCCCGGTCGGGCCTCCCCCGGTAACGATCACCGCATGGTCGGACATCGGTTCGGCACTCATCTCACAACCCCCGTTTCGCTGAGTGTTGGCTCCGGCCAGTGATTTTGCCGCAGGACCTGGGTCTTGCCGCAAGCCCCTGGGTGCGCTATATATTGAGAGTGGGACGGAGTACTTTCTCTCCGTTCCTTTTTCGTCTGAGCCGGACGGGCGACTGGTGCGTCTCGTAGCGCGGCCTCGGATTGCAGGCCTGTGCATACGATTACTGCTGTGATCGCTTTCGTGTGCGCCATGCCCATGGAGCTCCGGCCGCTGCGACGGCGGCTTGGGCTTCGGAAGACGGGGTTGGGCTACGCCGGCCGCATCGACGACCATCGAGTGATCGCGGTGGTCACCGGGATTGGCACGGCCTTGGCGCACGCCGCGACGGTCCGCTTGCTGGACGCGGTAGACGTCGAGTGGGTGATCGTCGTGGGCATCGCGGGTGCCACCGAGAACCAAACCCCGATCGGGACCCTGGTGCTCCCCCAGCTGGTCATCAGCGGCGCGGATAACTCAGGGCACCGGCCCACGCCGCTTCGCGTCGACTTGGGGAACATGACCCAAGGGAAATTGTGGACCACCGATGAGCTGCTCCTCGATCCGGCGCGACATGCCGACCTGCGGGCGCATGGCGTGGTGGCGCTTGACATGGAAACGGCCGCCGTCGCGAAGGTGTGCGAAGGCCGCGGCGTTCCCTGGTCGGTGGTGCGTGCAATCAGCGACCGGGCCGGCGACGGTAGCGTAGACGCCGAGATCCTCGGCCTCACCCACCCGGACGGCAGGCCGAACCTCTCGGCCGTCGCCCGCTACCTGCTTAGGCACCCCGGTGCGGTCCCCCGTCTGGTCCGCCTCGCCAGCGGGGCCAAGGCCGCGACGGAGCGGGCAGCCGAAACTGCAATCAACGCGTTAATTAATTCTTGACCGATTCCAGATAAGGTCTTGACTCATTCCAAACACCAGCGGCATATTGATGTGGTGTCGTCAACGTCGACGGATTACGCTGCGCAGCTGCGGACGGCCGATTTGCGAGTGACCCGACCTAGGGTCGCCGTATTGGAGGCGGTGCACACCCATCCGCATGCCGATACCGAGACGATCTTGTCGGCGGTCCGCAGCGGCCTTCCCGACGTCTCCCGCCAAGCCGTGTACGACGTCCTCAACGCGCTGACCGCTGTGGGACTGGTTCGAAGGATCCAGCCATTGGGCATGGTTGCCCGCTACGAGTCCCGGGTCGGCGACAACCACCACCACGTCGTATGCCGATCCTGTGGGGTCATCGCCGACGTCGACTGCGCGGTGGGTGACGCGCCGTGCTTGACCCCTGGGGACGACGACAACGCGCTGGATGGCTTTGTTCTCGACGAGGCCGAAGTCATCTACTGGGGGCTGTGCCCCGACTGCTCGACCGCAAATTCCGGATCACAGTCGTGATCACAGCCCGAGTCAACTATCTCTGAAAGGAATGCTGTGTCATCAGATACAAGCCACAAAGGCAGCGAAAGTGAAAACCCGGTGATCTCCGCGCCAGAGCCGAAATCGGATGCGCCGCTGACGAACCAGGACTGGTGGCCCGACCAGATCGACGTCTCGAAGCTGCACCCGCACTCGCCCCAGGCCAATCCGCTCGGCGAGGACTTCGACTACGGGAAAGAGTTCGCCAAGCTCGATGTCGAGGCGCTCAAGGCAGACATGATCTCCCTGATGACCACCTCGCAGGACTGGTGGCCCGCCGACTACGGCCACTACGGCGGCCTGTTCATCCGGATGAGCTGGCACGCCGCAGGCACCTACCGCATTCACGACGGCCGTGGCGGCGGCGGCCAGGGCATGCAGCGCTTCGCCCCGATCAACAGCTGGCCGGACAACGTCAGCCTGGACAAGGCGCGGCGGCTGCTGTGGCCGGTCAAGAAGAAGTACGGCAACAAGATCTCCTGGGCCGACCTGATTATCTTCGCCGGGAACGTCGCTCTGGAATCGATGGGGTTCAAGACCTTTGGCTTCGCGTTCGGCCGCGAAGACGTCTGGGAGCCCGAAGAGATCCTCTGGGGGGAAGAGGACGTCTGGCTGGGCACCGACAAGCGCTACTCCGGCAAGCGGGATCTTGCGCAGCCCTATGGCGCGACCACCATGGGTCTGATCTACGTCAATCCCGAAGGGCCCGAAGGCAAGCCGGATCCGATCGCCGCGGCGGTGGACATCCGTGAGACGTTCGGCCGCATGGCGATGAACGACGAGGAGACCGCCGCACTCATCGCCGGTGGCCACAGCTTCGGCAAGACCCACGGGGCCGGCGACGGGGATCTGGTCGGTCCGGAGCCGGAGGCGGCCCCGATCGAACAGCAGCTGCTGGGCTGGAAGAGCGCCTATGGCACCGGCAAGGGCAAGGACGCCATCACCAGTGGCCTTGAGGTCGTCTGGACACCTACCCCGACCAAGTGGGACAACACCTTCCTAGAGACCCTGTACGGCTACGAGTGGGAGCTGACCAAGAGCCCGGCTGGAGCTTGGCAGTTCACGGCAAAGGATGGCGCCGGTGCGGGCACGATCCCCGATCCGTTCGGCGGGCCGGGTCGCGCCCCGACCATGCTGGTCACCGATATCTCGCTGCGGGAAGACCCGATCTATCGCGAGATCACCAAGCGCTGGCTGGACCACCCCGAGGAGCTGTACGAGGCGTTCGCCAAGGCGTGGTACAAGCTGCTGCACCGCGACATGGGCCCGATCAGCCGCTACCTGGGGCCATGGGTTGCCGAGCCGCAGCTGTGGCAGGACCCGGTTCCGGCGGTAGACCATGAGCTGGTCGATGAGCAGGACGTTGCGGCCCTGAAGAAAAAGGTGCTCGAGTCCGGCCTGTCCGTTCCCCAGCTGGTCAAGACGGCCTGGTCGGCGGCGGCGAGCTACCGCAACACCGACAAGCGCGGTGGCGCGAACGGAGCACGACTTCGCCTTGAGCCGCAAAAGAACTGGGAGGTCAACGAGCCGTCCGAGCTGAACAAGGTGCTGCCGGTTCTCGAGAAAATCCAGCAGGACTTCAACGCCTCGGCGTCCGGCGGCAAGAAGATCTCGCTGGCCGACCTGATCGTGTTGGCGGGCTCTGCGGCGGTGGAGAAGGCGGCCAAAGACGCAGGGCACACCGTCACGGTGCCGTTCGCGCCCGGGCGTACCGACGCCTCGCAGGAGAACACCGATGTCGATTCGTTCGCGGTGCTCGAACCGCGGGCCGACGGGTTCCGCAACTATGCGCGGGCTGGCGAGAAGGCGCCGCTCGAGCAGCTGCTGCTCGAGCGCGCGTACCTACTGGGCGTGACCGGTCCAGAGCTGACGGTGCTCATCGGCGGTCTGCGTGCCCTCGGTGCCAATCACGGCGGCAGCAAGCACGGGGTGCTCACCGACAAGCCCGGCGTGTTGACCAACGACTTCTTCGTGAACCTGGTCGACATGGGCACCCAGTGGAAGGCGTCGGAGACCGCAGAGAACGTCTACGAGGGCCACGATCGGGCCTCGGGCGCTCTCAAGTGGACCGCGACCGTGAATGACCTTGTGTTCGGATCGAACTCGGTGCTGCGTGCATTGGCCGAGGTGTACGCACAAGATGACGCCAAGGGGAAGTTCGTGGAGGACTTCATCGCGGCGTGGGTCAAGGTCATGAATAACGATCGGTTCGACCTGACGTAACACCAGCGTCAGGTCGTTCGGTAGGCGCCCGCGAGCCACCAGCTCGCGGGGCGCCGTGTATTTTGCAGCCATGCCGCAGTGTCGTTGGTGTTCCGGGCCTGCGGCCCAGCCCATAACCTGGCGATCAATCAGCTCGCGGATGGCGATCTCGTCGGTGCGCCGGTCGTCGTCGGCCTGCCGCATCTTAGAGAATTCTTAATCTATCGGCTTCCCCGGAAAGGTGGCCGGGATTGAGACCAACGCGTGACATCAGGCGTTCGACCGAGTGATGAACGCTGGTATCGAATACTGGCCTCTAGCTTCAGGAAAGCTACCCTGGCGAGTATGGCCATTGAATCCACCATGCTTGCCCTCGGCACCCCCGCGCCGTCGTTCTCGCTGCCCGAGCCGGCCACCGGCGCCACGGTCAGCCTCGACGACCTCACGGGTCCCGCGCTTGTCGTCACCTTCATCTGTAACCACTGCCCGTACGTCAAGCACGTCGCCGCTGGGCTCGCCGCACTGGGCCGGGACCTCGCCGACAAGGGCGTCGCGATGGTTGGCATCTCCAGCAATGACGTGGTCACCTACCCGCAAGACGGGCCCGAGCAGATGGTCGCCGAGGCCCGGGGCCACGGTTGGACGTTTCCCTACCTCTACGACGAGACCCAGGGTGTCGCGCGCGCGTACTCGGCGGCCTGTACGCCCGACACGTTCGTGTTCGACGGCCGGCGTCGGCTCGTGTACCGCGGCCAGCTCGACGACTCCCGCCCGGGGAACGACTTACCGGTGACGGCTGCTGACGTTCGGTCGGCGGTCGACGCCGTTCTCGCCGGGCGGCCGGTCGACGGTGACCAGCGACCGTCGATCGGGTGCGGCATCAAGTGGCGCTGAGCCCGACACGCGCGGACGGCACCAACTAGGTTGCGGCCTAACGCTACCAAGAACGCCAACTTCACGGCGTCGACGACAGGGTGGCCGGAAAACACCCGAATGAGCGCCGTTATCGCTTTGGTGGTGCAAGCGATGACCGCGGTCGAGGATCTCCAGCCTCATGGTTGAAGCTTTCCATCGGTTGCGATCGCCAGGGCGGCGAGTGCCCCGGCCTGTTGGCGGCTTCCCTGCCCGACGGCGCCGCATATCACGGTTTCGAAGATTTCGTCCTCGCTGAGACCTGCTGCGCGGACGGCCGCGACGTCCTCGTCGGTGATTCGGTGTCAGCTTTTCATCGCGGTACGGTACCGACGCGGCCAATTCCTGGTTGGACGTGTAGGCAGCACCGCGAGTGAGGTTTCGCCGATGAAATTTGTGGTGGCAGGCTACGGCAGTCGCGGCGACGTCGAGCCCTGTATCGCCATCGCTCGGGAGTTGCTGCGCCGAGGTCACGACGTGCGCATGGCTGTGACAGTCCCGCCCGGCATGCTTGCCTTCGTTGAGTCGACGGGGCTTAGTGCGGTCCCCTACGGCCGGGACTGGCAGGCGCTCCTGCGCGAGCTGTCCGAGGTGATCGAGCGCACGATGCAGAATCCGATGAAAGCGCCGTCCCAAACTGCCGAATATGTTGCCCAGGTCTTTGAGGACAAGAGCACGACGTTGACGTCGGTGGCTGAGGGGGCCGACCTGCTCCTGGCGGGCATAAGCGAGCAGGGGCTGGCCGCGAATGTCGCAGAGTACTACCGCATTCCGCTGGCTGCGCTGCACTTCTTCCCGGCGGAGATTTTGGAGTCCACCGGGCCGCGTGGGCTCGCGACGAGGGGGCCTGAACTTGCCCAGCGCCGGGCACTCGGCTTACCGGAGGTAGCTGGGCCGTCGCCCCAGCCCCTGGAGATCCAGGCTTACGATGAGCTCTGCTTCCCTGGGCTAGCCGCCGAATGGGGGGACAAGGGCGACCGAAGGCCCTTCGTCGGGGCGCTGACGCTGGAATTGCCGACCGATGCCGACGACGACGTCTTGTCGTGGATTGCGGCTGGAACGCCGCCGATCTACTTCGGCTTTGGCAGCATACCGCTCGCATCCTCCACTGACACGGTTGCCCTGATCAGCGCGGCATGCACCCTGCTCGGTGAGCGAGCGCTGATCTGCACCGGCCCGAATGATCACACTGAGATCCCGCATGCCGACCACGTCAAGGTTGTCGAAGCGGTGAATCACGCGGCCGTCTTTCCCGCCTGCCGCGCGGTCGTCCACCATGGGGGCGCCGGTACCACAGCCGCGGGCCTGCGGGCCGGCGTCCCCACGCTGGTCCTTTGCAACGGCCTTGATCAGCCGATCTGGGCAGGCGTCATCGAACGCATGAAAGTCGGTGCTGCGCGGTACTTTTCGGCGACAAATCAGGGGACGCTGGTCGCGGACCTGCGCTCCATCCTTGGTCCGCAATGCATCACTCGGGCCCGTGACATTGCCGCTGCGATGACCAAATCCGCCGAAAGCGTTGCCAGCGCCGCCGATCTCCTCGAAGACGCCGTCCGCTGGGGCCCTGTTAATTGATCGGCTAATGCGGGCCGCTCAACTGGTCGCCGCGCTGCCGGTAAACGACACGCAGGGCCAAACCCACTCCGGGATGCCCGCCCTGAGCACCGAGCAGGACTACCACGACTACATCACGTCGCGTTTGGCGGCGTGGACAGCCGCCCGCTGCTGCTCTGCCCACCGTCTCGGGCACGCAGATTCCTGCCGCCTGGCCGGGTGATCGGTTCGATCTGATCTGGTCGTTCAGCCTTGAGGTCGGAGCTTCATCCGCGGCCTACGTGTTTTCCCAGATCCCACAGCAGGTGCTGCCGGGCGATTCCGCCACGGTCGCGCCGCTATCCGCCTAACTCGCCGGAGATCCCACGTTCGATGCTGGCCTGGGTCGTTGCCGGCAACACGATGAGCCCATCGAGTTCTCTGCGTGCACGCTCATAAGCGTTCTGGCGTTCTTGCGGAGCTGCAGCGGTGTCGGACGCCACGCGCAATAGACTCTGAGCGCGCGCAATCCGCTGCTGTCCATCTTGTGAGAAGTCGTTTCGGCGCCTCCGTTTCGCCTCGGCCTCAGCGATGTTGAACGCCGTGACATAGTCCTCGACAGCGGCCAGGTACCGCGCCGCCGCGTCGCCGTTATCGAGGAGGTCTTCGGCTTTGGCCGGGCGCAGGAAGTCTGCGCGGAGCTTGGCCTTGTGAAAGCCGATCGTCAGCGGATCGCGCATGTCGGTCATCAGCGGGAAGTCGAGAAGCCTGGCGAAGTCGAGTTCATATTCGAGCCAGCGGGTGTCCGTTCGGTCGTGCTCGCGCAGGACGCGGGTGAGCGACCGCCACTGGGCGGCTTGATTCCCGGCGGTCCCTGTCTGATCGGGATCGCGTGCGCTCTCAGCTGGGCGCTTGTTGGCAGAAAAGGCTCGTACTGCAGCGATGACCATGCCCGCCACCGGCACGACCACGATGAGAAACTCCATCAACCGGAACAGCAAACCCACATGACCAGGATGCCACTGCCCATCACGCTAGACTCGTCGCCGGTGAGACGCCGCGGTTAGGTCGAGCCGTGAGATCGCCACCCAGATGACCAAATCCGCTGAAAGCGTTGCCCGTGCAGCCGATCTCGTGCAAGACGCCGCGCGCCGGGCAGGTCATCGATCAAGATCCCACTGTCCGAAATCGGTCGCGAGGACCTCGTCCACATCCACGTTGATGCCGCCAAGGAGCGGTCCCGGGCTCGAGGGGCTGTTGACGACTTCTTGGTAGAGCACCGCCGCGGGCTCGCGCTGACCGTGTGACCATGTCTTCGTCTGCCATGCCCATCGGTACCCCGCAGTGGTGGAGTGCCCGATCACGCCGTCTCTAATCGCCCAACCACACGCCTGAAAATGCCCGTAAATCCCGCTGCGCTGTACGCCCAGTACCGAGTTGATTCCTCGAAACCAGTTGACCGCAAGGCTATTCCAGGTGTTCTCATCGATGTCGTCATCGACACTGAAGAAGATCGGGGCGGAACTACCTCCTCCAGCTGCGGCGTGCAGGCGCAGTGCTGTCTGCGCGTCCGCCACGCCGCCGTCGGACCCGCGGGTGAAATCCGACGGCGCGGACCAACCGGGCTTGCCGTACTGAAAGTTGCTGACGATGTGCAGACCCACCGCCCGCAGCGCGTCCGCATACTCGCGGGTGATGGGCTTTGCCTCGAAGTGAGCGCCCGGCCGCTCCTCGGACACGTAGTTCACCACCCCGGCATAGCCTGCCGATTTGATCTCGTCCGGCGGGATCCTCCGCTCGGCAAAATCGATCAGTCTTATGTTGGCGGCCGATGCCTGCCGCTCGCCGAGCGTGGTCGCCAGCGGTCCGAAGCTCAGCAGAACCGGCGACAGCGCGAATTTGAGGACATCGCGCCGTGAAACGGCCTGCGGTTCGTTTGAGTCAACCATGCAACGGGCACGTGGCGATTCGGTTGCCCGATGTAACGCCGTCCACCGAGCCGTATCGGAAACGTGGGTGATGGAGTGCCTGGTGTCTGACATACGTTGCGTTATAGCATCGACCGCTGGTGCAAACGGGTGGGGGTCGTGTAGAAGGGTCTGGTGGACGATCCGGCCGTCAGGTCTTTCAGTCCGTCAACGCTTCGCGAAGCGATGGCCCGCCGGTTGTATCGCCGGTCGGTGGCGATGGGACAAATCACGGTGCCGGCCGTTCCGAGCCTGATCGACGAGTACGTCCGAATGTGCGACAACCTATTTGCCAGCGTCGGCGTCCAGTACTCCCCCGAAGAATTCGCTCAGCTGAAGACGGTGCTGCAGGCCCAGTTGGCCGAGGCCTACCGCACCTCCTCACGTTCGAACATCGTCATCTCTTTCCACGCTCCTTTCGGCACGGCCCTGAATTACCGCGTCAATAGCGAGTCGGCGACGATCGCGAGCGCTTACGACGGCTGGATCGGCACCCGCGAGGGGTCGCTGTTCGGCATCGAACCGGATGCCCGAGTTTCGGCGCTGGCCGCCGAGACGGCGGATCCCAGCACCTGTCGGGTGCTCGACATCGGCGCCGGAACCGGGCGCAATGCCCTGGCCCTGGCGCGACGCGGCCACCCGGTGGACGCGGTCGAGATTGCACCGAAGCTCGCGCACATCATTCGCTCGGAGGCCGAACGTGAATCACTTGTCGTACGCGTCATCGAGCGCGATGTCTTCGCAAGCATGGATGATGTCCGCAGCGACTATCAGCTCATTGTGGCCTCCGAACTGGTGCCCGACTTCCGGACGACGCAGCAGCTGCGAGCCATGTTCGAACTCGCGGCCCGTTCCCTGGCTCCCGGTGGACGGTTGCTGTTTAACACCTTTTTGCCGCGCGAGGGTTATACCCCCGATGACGCCGCCCGGGAACTCGGGCAGCAATGCAACACCATGATCTTCACCTGGGACGAGATGACGAGTGCGACCGACCTGCTACCTCTCGGGCTCGTTGCCGACGACTCCGCTTACGACTACGAGAAGGCGCACTTGCCCGAAGGCGCTTGGCCGCCCACCGCCTGGTATCCGAATTGGGCCAGCGGGCTTGATCTGTTCGACGTCGAGCGGGAGGATTCCCCGATTGAGTTGCACTGGCTCGTTTACCGGAAGGCTCCCTCCCCCTAAGCTCTCACTTAGCCATGACCGATGCGATCCACTTCGTCGACGCGAACGGACTGAACTTCGCCTACCTGGAGGACGGCTCCGGTCCTCTTGTGCTCATGTTGCACGGGTTTCCCGACACGGCGCACAGTTGGGACGATCTGCGGCCGCGAATCGCCGCGAAGGGATACCGGGCCGTGAGCCCATTCATGCGTGGCTACCACCCCACCGCGATCCCGGATCGCGATGCGGACCAAGAGACCTTGGCGCGCGATCCGCTCGCGTTCATCGAAGCACTCGGCGCCCCTGACGCCGTCGTCATCGGCCACGATTGGGGAGCTTCGGCCGCTTACGGCGCCGCAGCGCTCGGCCCCGATCGCGTGAAAAAGCTTTTCGTCATCGCCATTCCACACCCGGCGGCGTTGAAACCGTCGCCGAAGAAGCTTTGGGGTGTCCGCCACTTCGCGGCCTACAAGTTGCCGGGAGCGCCGAAACGCTTCGCTCGCAATGACTTCGCGGCGCTCCCCGCGATCTATCGGCGATGGTCGCCGGACTGGAATCCCGATCCAGAGGAGTTCGACGCGGTCCGCGCAAGCTTCTCCAACCCCGCGAGCTTGAACGCCGCGTTCGGGTACTACAGGAAGTTCTCGCCAATACCCAGCGCATCACTGAGAGCGCGGATCACTGTGCCGACAGTGGTATTTGCGGGGCTCGGTGATCCAATCGTCGAGCCCTCCGTTTACCGGGGCGCCGCCCGAATGTTCGAAAGCGATTACATCGTTGAGCAGGTCCCGGGCGGGCATTTCATGCATCGGGAGCACCCCGACACGTTCGCTGAGCGGCTCCTCGCGTACTTGTGATCTGTCCCTCGCGGATGCGGGGGGATGGTCAGCCGGCTGCTATCGTGCTGTGCCTATGCCCGAGATGGATCGTCGCACCATGATGTTGATGACCGGGGTCGGCGTGTTGGCAGCCGTGGTCCCCACGCCGAAGGCCAAGGCTTACCCGCGCCACCCAGACGCACCAGCAGGTTCCTACCTTTTCCACGACGAGTTCGACGGCTCGGCCGGCTCGGCTCCGGATCCGTCGAAGTGGGCGGTGGCGACGGCCCGCGAGCAGATCAAGGATCCGACCTTTTGGGAGCGACCCGAGAACATCGGGCAGTACCGCAACGATGGTCGCAACGTGTTCGTCGACGGCAACTCCAACCTCGTTCTGCGTGCGGCGAAAGACGGCCCGACGTACTTCAGCGGCAAGGTGCAAGGCCTCTGGCGCGGTGGCGTCGGCCACACCTGGGAAGCCCGGATCAAGCTCAATTGCCTCACCGCCGGCGCCTGGCCCGCCTACTGGCTGGGCAATGAGGATCAAGGCGAAATCGACGTGGTCGAGTGGTACGGCAACGGCAACTGGCCCTCAGCCACCACCGTCCACGCAAAAGCCAACGGCGGCGAATGGAAGACCCAAAACATCGCCGTAGACAGCGCCTGGCACTCCTGGCGATGCCGATGGGATGAAGCCGGTATCCGCTTTTGGAAGGACTACGTCGACGGCGCGCAACCATACTTGGACGTGCCGGCCAGCTCGCTACCGGATTGGCCGTTCAACCGGCCGGGCTACACCGTTTTTCCGGTCTTCAACCTCGCGGTTGCCGGTTCCGGGGGCGGCGATCCCGGATCGGGCAGCTATCCCGCGGACATGCTCATCGACTGGATACGTGTCTGGTAAGGCGCGCTCAGTAGTTGTTGCAGGTGGTGGCGATTTGCCCGACCAGCCCGATGTATTGCGCGGCCCCCGGCATACCCTCCGCCTGTTGCGCCATCTGCGCGCGCTGCGGCGGCGGCGAGGCGAGGAATGAACGCAGCCAGCCCTGTGCCGTCGGTGACGAACTGAACTTGGCGGCGGCAGCCGGCGATTGCGCATTCAGTGCCCCCACCACCTGCGGGTAACTGCAAGTGGTGTTAATTGCCGCGTCTATAGCGGGGTCTGCGGACGCGATCCCGGCGCCAGCAAGCAACGACAACGCCAGACCGCCACCTGCGACAGCCAATCTGATGAACGACCGTGTGACCATAGGGACACCTTCCAAGCTATGTACCGCCGAACTTCGACGCAGAGAACACCAGCGTACCGGAAGTGGTCCTGGCACAGCTCGCTCGAAGACTCGGCGCGGTCGTATCGGAGCGGCACAATTCGGGTGCTGCGCGGGGATATTGTCTGGTCATGGACCACCCGAGCAAGCCGTCTGCCTGACGGCAACACGCGACCGTGATGCGCGCGTCCCGCAATCTGGCGGTGGACTTCTACCGCGTTTCGGGGGTGGTCCT
Source organism: Mycobacterium sp. (assembly GCF_035623875.1). GTDB lineage: Bacteria > Actinomycetota > Actinomycetes > Mycobacteriales > Mycobacteriaceae > Mycobacterium. Next base: position 32,735 of record NZ_DASPSP010000292.1, read on the forward strand.
GATCGTGCTGGGCCATTGGCTGGCCGGATCGGTGACCTATCACAACGGATATTTCGGTCGGCAGAACCCGCTCGTCGACCAGCCCTGGACTCAATGGCTCACGTGGCCGTTCCAGGCTGTGCCGACGTTCTTCCTGGTCGCGGGTTACGCCGGCGCGGTGTCCTGGAAGCACCGGTGCGACAATGACGGTGTCTCGCGCCAAACGTGGTTGCGGCACCGACTCGCCCGGGTGCTCGGACCCACAACGGTCTACGTCGGGCTGGTCTCGGCAATTGTGGTCGCGCTGGACTTACGCCACGTTGCCGGTTCCACGCTGGAATACGCCGGTTGGGCAGTGGCGATGCACCTGTGGTTCCTCGCCGTCTATCTGGTGGTGGTCTCGCTGACGCCGGTTGCGGTTGCCGCGCAACGGCGTTGGGGGCTTTTGGCCCCCGCGGTGCTTGCCGTGGGAGTCGTTGCGGTAGAAGCTGTCTCACTCGGATGGCATGTGCCCCACCTGCGCTTGCTGAATTACCTGTTGTGCTGGGGTGCGCTCTACCAGCTAGGAATCGCTTGGCACGATGGGCTATTGGCCGGTCGCAAACCTGCGCTGCTCGCTGGCTGCTCGGCGGTCGCGCTGGCGATGCTGATCCTGCTGGGCCCCTATCCGGTCAGCATGATCGGTGTGCCCGGTCAAACCCTGCAGAACTCCGACCCGCCCTCTGTGGCGATGCTGGCGTTCGCTTGCGCGCAAGCAGGGCTGGCGATAACGCTCGCACCCGCGCTCAACCGCGCGCTGCGCGCCAGTGTGGTCCGGCGGGCACTGACAACAGCTAATAGCAACGTGATGGCTCTTTACTTGTGGCACATGATTCCTGTCGTGATCGTGGCGATCGTCGGCTACCCCGCCGGCCTGTTGCCTCAACCGGTCGAGGGCACGGTCGCATGGTGGCTCGCCCGGCTGGAATGGGTGGTCATCCTTAGCTTGGTGACAGGGGTCGAGATGACGCTGTTGTATTGGGGCAGAGGATTTTTCGCGGGGCCGCTGGCCATGCTCGGGACGCCGCTCACAGATCGCTGGGCCGAACCGATCATGCTGGCCGGTGCCGCGATGGCGGCCTATGGCCTGGCGTTCGTCGCTGCTGAAGGCTTCGCTCCGGACGGACACTTTCCATGGCTGACCGGGCTGATCTTCGCAGCCGGCGTGCTGCTGGTGGCGCTTCGTCCCGCAAAGGTCGGCGCGCAACCGCTTTCCGATTAGCAGCTCAGCGGGCGCACTACCGACCACTGGTCTTGTATACCGACCACTGGTCGGTATACATTGCGTGGCGGAAATGGAGGTAGCAATGAGCACATCGGAGCAGTCGCAGATCCGCACACGCATGTTCGCCCGCGCGTTGGGGCCGTTCTTCACCATCGTGCCGACCACCGTCGCGGTACGAGGCTCCTACATGAAGACACTGTTTACCGAATTCAAGGCAAACCCGATGTGGCCGTGGCTGTTTGGCGCCATCCTGCTGATGTTCGGCCTGCTGATCATCGCGTTCCACCAGTACTGGCGCAGCCCCGCGGCGATCATCGTCTCCGTTGTGGGCTGGTTTCTGGCGATACGTGGGGTGCTGCTGCTGACCGTTCCTCGGGCCTACAACGCGGCGGGCAACGCGGTCTACAGCTCAGGCGCAACCGCGGCGATATGGGTGGTCTTCCTCTGCCTCGCCCTGTCCGGGCTGTATCTGACCTACGTCGGCTGGAAGCCCCAGCCGGGATCGCCCTAGTGCCGCGGGTCGTCAAACATCCCGACATCCGCAGGGCGGAGTTGCTGGATCGGGCAGCGGGGTTGTTTTTGCAGCACGGCTACGAGAATGTCAGTCTCAACGATCTGATCGCCGACGCCGGCGTCTCCAAAGGTGCTTTCTACCATTGGTTTTCATCGAAAGATACGCTGGTGGCGGCCCTGGCCGAGCGTAGCGCTCGCGACGCTTTCGCTAGTGTCGAGGATGCTCTGGCCGCATGCGATGGCGACCCGCTGGACCGGCTCAACGCGGTGTTGCGGGCCGGCTTCGACGCCAACATGAAAATCAGCGGACCGGAGCATCTGGCGGCGATGGTGTCGTTGCTGCGCCCGGACAATGCGCATCTTTACGGACGAATCCTCGTCGTCGAGCAAGACCTGTACACGCCGTTGCTGACCCGGCTGGTATCGGAGGGGGTCGCAGACGGCATCTTCGACACGTTCGACCCCGAAGGTGTCGCCGACATGATCTACGGCCTCGCTGCCCGCACCAACTCGAACATCGTGGCTGTACTCGATGCCGCCAGTGAGTCCGCCCGTGATCGCGCAATTGACACTCTGACAACCAGATTCAGGCTGCACGGGTTAGCCGTCGACCGCATCCTCGGGCTACCCGACGGCAGCATCAGCACGCTGACCAAGGCTCAAGTCGGAGCTATGGTCGCCGCGCTGCCGCGACGCTATTAGCCCGATGTGCTCAGCGCGGCCAGCGCCGCGTCGTAATTCGGCTCGTTTGCGATCTCTGGCACCAGCTCCGAGTAGGCGACGTTACCGTCGGCGCCGATCACCACGACGGCCCGGGCGAGCAGCCCAGCGAACGGGCCATCGGCAATGGTTACGCCGTAGTCCTGCCCGAAGCTGTCACGGAACGCCGAGGCGGCCTTCACGTTCTCGATGCCCTCTGCGCCGCAGAATCGCGCTTGCGCGAATGGGAGGTCCTTGGACACGCACAGTACGGAGACACCGCCCGCGGCAGCGCGCTCGTTGAAGGTGCGCACGCTGGTCGCGCAAACCGGCGTGTCCACCGACGGAAAGATGTTCAGCAACATGGGCTTATCGTGGAACTGCTCGCTGCTGACCGGGCTGAGATCGGATCCGGTCAGGGTGAAGGCGGGGGCCGGAGATCCGACGGCAGGCAGATCGCCAACAGTGTTGATCGGGTTTCCACGCATAGTTATCTGTGCCATGCGCACAGTCTGCCAAGGCCGGGAGGGCAGCGTTGGGTCGGGGCCGGGTTGTCCTGTTTAGCAGGCGCGGCCCTCCCCCAGCTCAGCGACGACACGAGGATAAGCACTTGTTGGCTGGCCGCCGCAGTGCCGGTCTGGACAGATGGCCGGACCAGCGCCGTTCGTCAAGGCTGGGCAGCACCACCTGTTGCCACGGATCATGAGCACCGGCTGAGAAAGTTCCCTGCGACGAATAGCCTGCGGGCCGCCGTAGCTTCTCTTATATTGTCTGACTGTGCCTGAGATGAATCGACGCAGCCTCATGTTGACGACGGGGATTGGCATGCTGGCGGCCGCCGCGGCTGCTGCAGTCCGCGTCCCGGAGGCCCGAGCGTACCCGTCACCGCCGGACGCACCTGCCGCCGCGGGCGGGCCCTACATCTTCCAGGACGAGTTCGACGGCCCGGCGGGCTCAGGTCCCGATCCGGGTAAGTGGACGGTACAAAGCTGGCAGGACGACGTGTTCCCGCCGGTCGTGGGGATATACCGCGACGATCGCCGAAACGTGTTCCTCGACGGCAATTCCAATCTCGTCCTCTGCGCCACCCAAGAAAGCGGCGACTACTACGGCGCCAAACTGCGAGGCAATTTTCGAAGCATGATCAACCAAACCTGGGAAGCGCGGATAAAGCTGGACTGTTTGTTCCCCGGCCTTTGGTCCGCGTTCTGGGGTGTCAACGAGAATCCTGTGCCGGACGGCGAGGTCGACGTTTTCGAGTGGTACGGCAACGGCTCGTGGCCCCCGGGAACCACGGTGCACGCGGCATCCAACGGGAAAACCTGGGAAGGGAAATCGATTCCCGGCTTGGTCGACGGCGGGTGGCACACGTGGCAAATGCGATGGAGTCAGAACGGTTTCGCCTTCTCGCGGGACGGGGCACCATACTTCAGTGTTCCGCCGAAGCCCATCCACGTCCACGGCGGCGCTCCTGACGACTTCCGGTGGCCGTTCAACAAGCCCGGCTATTTTTTGACGCCCATGTTCACGCTTGCGGTCGGTGGAGTCGGCGCCGGCGATCCCGCCGCGGCTACCTACCCGGCGGACATGCTCGTCGACTGGATCCACATCTGGTGAGTGTTATCGCTCGGCTTTGATTACCTGAACCAGATTGAACTGCCAGCGCTCGACCAGCCGAAACCCCAAGTCGTGGGGAACGGAGAAGGCGGGGGTTGCGCCGTAGAGCGGGCCGGGCGGCAGCGCCGGGCCCTGCTCGTGGGCGGGCATTGAATTGTCGGCTTGGGTGATGATCCATACGACGCCGCAATGGCTTAACGGCTTGGCGACGACCTCCGGGATGAGGTTGG
>NZ_DASPSP010000086.1:0-12868 GCF_035623875.1 Mycobacterium sp.
TGGGCACCGACCGAGCCACCGTGATGGCGACGGTCGCGCGAGCCGATCCGTCGGCGGCGAACTCTCCGGATGTCTTGGCCGCCTTGATTCCCCCGTTGTCCGAAGTGCCGGTGATGGTGTAGCCGCCGGGACCGTCGATCATCCGTTGCACATAAACAGTCACGTTGCCCGAGGCTCCGTGCGCGATGTCGACGACGGCCGGCGAAACATTCACGGTCACCGCCGAACTGCCCGCGCCGAATGATGGCGGCGCGGAGGAGTCGCTGGTGCCCCAGGCCTTGTTGGGCCGAGGAGAAAGGTAGAACGCCACCTCGCCGCCGGTCTGGATGATCGACTCCGGAAGATAGGTCTGATCGGTGGGACGCCCGTCGATGTGAACGCTCTTGATGTACTTCATGCGGTTGGGCCCGGATGCGCCCGGCGCGGATATCTGAATGAATTTGCCTGCGGGCAGCGCGATTACGATGCGATCGAAAAGCGGTGTGTTCACGGTGAGGATCGACGTTCCCGGTGTGCTCGGGTACAAGCCGAGGGCAGCCCACACGTACCAGCTGGACATCGCGCCGAGGTCGTCGTTGCCTGGCTCGCCATCGGGTGTGGGAGTGAACAATTCGCTACGCACCCGGTCGACCAAGACCTGGGTCTTCCACGGTTGACCGATGTAGTTGTACAGCCACGGCACGTCGAAACCCGGCTCGTTACCAGCCCACAGGTACGGCTCCTCGGGACCCGCATTGAGCTGCTCGGTGAAGCGGTCGAGCCGGTCTCCCACCGCTTTTCGGCCACCGAGGGCAGTCACCAGGCCTGTGATGTTCTGCGGCACATACCAGACGTATTGCTCCGCGTTACCCTCGTCGAATCCGAGCTGGCTGAAGCAGCCCGGGGCGGGCTCCACGACCCCGGGGCCCTCAGGAAACAAGCCCATGGCATCACGCGGCGAGATGTAGCGGGTGGTGGGGTTGAACAGGTTCTGCCAGTACTGTGCCCGGTTCTCGAATTTGGCGGCGATCGCGGAATCGCCTAGTGCGTCAGCGAATCGGGAGATGGCGAAGTCGTCGACCGACCACTCCAAGGTGATCGAGGCACCGGGGATCGCGCCACCGCTGCAGGAGTCCGCCGTCTCGGGAAGGTAGCCGCTTTGTAGATAGGTGGCGATTCCCGGTCGCTCCACGTAACCGTTGAGCCCGACGCCGCCTTTGGTGGCGGCGTTGACCATGTAGCGCAACGCGGCGTGGACGTCAAAATCCTTGGCGCCAAAGGCGTAGAAGTTCACCATCAACGGGACGACGCTGTCGCCGGTCATCTCGGCGGTCGCGGTATTCGCCAGTGCCCAGCGCGGAAACGACCCGCTCTGCTCCGCGTCGTTCACCAGCGATTGGGCCATGTCGCTGGCTTGCTCCGGGAACAGCAATCCGTGTAGCGCGCCAAGTCCCCGGTAGGTGTCCCAGTCGGAGAAGTTGGTGTACTGGGCGTGCCCCGGGGCCACCGTGTGAACGTCGCGATCGAATCCGATATAACGACCGTCGACGTCGTTAAAGGTGTTGGGATTCAACAGCGAATGGTAAAGCGCGGTGTAGAACGTCTCGACGTCGGCGTTATCGGCGCTGGCGATCGAGATGCGGGACAGCTTGCCGTTCCACTCGCGCGATGCGGCGCCGCGGACGTCGTCGAAGTTGGCTTTGCCCTCGGCGGCGAGGTTGGCTCGCGCTCCGTCGAGACTGACATAGGACAGCGCAGTCCGAACCTCGATTCGCGAGCCCGCCGGGAATCCCACGTATCCCCCGCTGGACCCGGTGTAACTCGAATACGCGCTGCGGCCATCGGCAAAGACGGAGTCACCATCCCAGGTGCCGTAGGACGTGAACGGCCGGCTGAACTTCATCGCGAAGTACACCGTGTAGACGTTGTCCTTGCCGCAGAAGCCGCCGCTGGTCGCCGATCCCGTGATCGTCGTGTTGTCGTCGCCAATCTGAATGTTCGCGGCGGAGGTACCGCCAAGCGAAGCTCCGGAATTCATATAGAACAGCGCGGGCCGACCGTTGCCGGGGTAGGTGAACCGACCCACGCCGGTGTGGGTGGTCGCGGTGAGCTCTGCGGTCACTCCCGTTGCGGGAAACCGCACTGTGTAGTAGCCGGGCACACCGACCTCGGTGTCGTCGTGGGCGATCTCCTCGGTGATGTCCCAGGGCTCGGAGCCGATCGGGGTGGTGGTCGGCAGCATCGAGATGTCACCGAACGCTGCACACCCCACCGACGCGTGCGTCATGCTGAATCCGGTGGCGTGTCGATTGCCGTGGTCGTAGCCCGCGTAGTTGCCGGCGGTGTCCGGCGAGTACTGCACCATCCCGAACGGCACAGAGGCGCCGGGGAAGTTGTTGATCTCTCCCACCCGCTGGCCACCCGTCCCGGTACCGATCAGCGTGTCGACGTGGTCGACGGGATTCGCGACGATGGCCGGCGCATCGTAGGACGTGGGCACCGCGCTGGCCAGCATCACGCTGACCAGCAGAACCGCCCCCAAGAGGGCGGCGAGGCGCCTTCGTGACCACATCGCTATCTCTTCCCGGCATGGACGTTACCGCCTGCCACCACAAGCTCGGCTTAGCCGCACCGTGGAGCGCCGCAGCATCGGGCGAAGGCGGCCAGATTTCTCAACCATTAGGGGCCTCCTCGATGCGATATCGCACCCAGCCCATGCCCCAGCCGTTGATACGGGTGGGACTCGCGTCGCACTCAGCCGAACCACACCGGATTTGTCAACGCGACCATTGCACCGAGCGGGCGCCGCTGCGCCTCTCGCACCTCCAGTCGCGCGAAGCAGGCCGACGCGGCGTCGAGTTCCCATTGCAGCCGGGCGGACGGACCAACCGTCGCCTGTCGCACCCGGCCCGCAGCAGTGATCAGGGCGACGTTCGTGCCCGGGGCTCCGCTGATCACGGCGGTCACCGTCACCGATGCGCCAGGCGCTACCGGAAGTGTCTGCCCGGGACCGGCCACGCAGCCGTCGCTGCTCGCAGTCAGCTGCAGGGCGACATCGCATGATCGAGCGAGGTACGAACGGCCGCTGCGCAGCCCGCCGACAATTGCGGGTGCTGACAACTCACCCGCGTGCACGACCGTCTGCGGCGAGCCGACCTGCTGGTGTTCGCCGTGCGAGTCACTGCCGCCGACGGCCACGACGCGCCGGCGCTGCCGCAGCAGCCGCTGCCAAATACGAAGCGACAGTTCATCATCGAGATTCCACCGGCCGTTCCATACCTCCAGCGCGTCCACGTGGTCGAAGCCGAACTCCCACGCTGACCCCGGCAGCGGCACGGACGGGTGGGCAGCGACCACCAAGCCGCCGGCTTCGCGAACCTCGGCGGCGAAACGCGGAAACACCCCGTCGCTTGGGCCATATCGCCAGTCGACCCAGCCGTGCGGTGACAGGCCGACCGCGAGCCAGTGCCCGTGGCGAGTGGTGACCTCCTCGCCGGGAATCACCAGCAGGCCGCCGGTGCTGCACGCCGGCCATGCCCGGTTGGCGGAGTTCGTATTGTGGTCGGTCGAGACAATGAAATCCAGCCCATTGGCCTGCGCCGCCGTCGCCAGTTCGCCCAGATCAAGGACGCCGTCGGAGTGCACGGTGTGCAGATGCAGGTCCCCGCGATACCAGCGCGCGCCGCAGACCGACGGCGGCGACGGAAACGCGGCCACGGGCTCGCACTCCGCCCCGGGTTCCCCGCGTTCCATAGCGACGTGCACTTCCCACGCCATGCCCCAAGGGCTTAGCACCACCGGACCAAGCGCCACGGCCCACTCACCGGGCTCGATCGGGCCGGCCAGGTAGCCCGGGGTGGCGGAATTGCTTGCGATGGTGAAGCTGTCACGCGCGTCGCCCGACCAGCCTCGAAATCCCGCTGCATTACCCAAGTCGTAGCCGGCCGGACCAAAGATACCTAGATCCAGTACATTTCGGGCCACTCCGCCGGCGCCGAAGTTCGAGTGCGACCTGCTAACTCGAATACGCTGCACACCGAACGGCACCTCGAACGGCAGGTAAGCCCATCGGTAGATGCCAAACCCAAACCGGCCAGCGAACGTAACCTCGATCGCACCGGGCGCAACTGTCGCGATGCCCATGGCTGCCAGCATCCGCTACAAGGGAGTAACCACTCGTTACATCGACACGAACACCGGCCGTCGGGCCGCTTGCAATCAGTGGCTCAGCCCGGAAGCCGCCGGAACGAGTGGCGACCATGAACACGGTTTGACTGCGCGACAGGGTGCCCGCGGGGGGCGCTTTCCATCGTAATTGCGGCGGATTGCTCAATCATGACGACCACACTTCCTTGTCGTGCAACTTCTTTCGGACAGGCGTGGACCAAACGATACGGCTGGAACAGCCACAGCCGGTGGCAATTCGGCGAGCCGATTCGAACCTACTGCGGCTGGACCTTATTCGAAAGTCCGAGCAGGCGCTCGGCGTTGAGGTGGGCGATCTTTTCTTTGTCGGCCGGGTTGATGGGCAACTGCTCGAGGAATTGCCGACCGGATTTCATGCTGCCGAACGGATAGTCGGCGGTGAACACAACCCGGTCAATGCCGATCACGTTGACCATGGCCTGATAGGCGTTGAACGACAGGCTCCAACTCGGATCCGTTGCGCCCGGCTCTTGGTTCGCAAAGTCGCCGGCGAGGATGCCGCCGTAGAAGTTCTCCCGCAGGTACTCCTTGACGGTGCGTTTGAGGCCACTCTCGGCTACCGGAAACGCGTAGTCCGCTCGCCACGCCATCCAACTCAGCGCCTCGAACTGGTGGCCGACGATGAGCTGTAGTCGGGGAAACCGGTCGAACACCCCGCCGAGGATCAGCCGGAGGCAGTGGATCCCGGTGTCGATGTGCCAGCCGGCCCCCGCGATCGACAACATCGCCGACACCCCCGGGGAGAAGCCTTTGTAGCAGGCGTCGATCACCGGTTGCGGCGGCACGGTGGGATGCAGATAGATCGGCACGCCGAGCGTTTCGGCGGATTCGAACACCGGCCAGAAGAACTTGTCGTCGAGGTAGCGGCCGTTGACGTGCCCATTGATCAGCGCACCCACAAACCCGTGATCGCGCACGGCACGCTCCAGTTCGGCAGCGGCGGCCTTCGGGTCGCCCATCGGCAGGGTCGCAAAGCCGAGGAACCGGGCGCGATGTTGGGTTACCGCGGCTGCCACGGCGTCGTTGGCCTTGCTGGCCAGTTCCACCGCCAGCGGCACCTCGACGGCCTCTGCGCCGGGAACATTGGACAGAATCTGCACGTCGATGCCGGCCGCGTCCATCGCGGCAATCCGACCTTCGCCAATATCGAGAATGCCGGTCGGCCACCCGCCGTCGGCGTCGCTGTCCTCGAAGTGGCCGTTGCGCACCTCGCCGAACAATTTGCGCGGGTTGTTCGGATTCGCTTCGGCGATTGCCGGAAGCACGTAGTGCTCCTCGAAAGCAATGATCTTCATGACATCCACTCAACCACTACTTCCCGATGGGACTTTGGACTACTGATCAAGGGCCCTACGGCGCAGGCATCCGAGGCAAACGACCCTCGTCGGCGACAGTGCCGGACGCGAAACATCGCAGACGGTTAGTCAGCTTTCACTTCGCTGATCAGGGAGTTCGTTATGGCCTCGTCCGGCCGTCACCGCACCGGGGGCCGGTATCAACGCCATGAACTGATCGCGGCGGTTGGCGCGGCGGTGTTGTTGGTGGTCATCGCCGTGCTGTCGACCTGGGCGCATCACAGTTTGCCCACCGCGCGGCTGGCTCCATCGAACACCGGGACAGCTCTGCCCGCGAGCGCAGCGCCTGCTCTGCCGCTGGATTCCCGCTCGCTCGGCGAGCTGTTGCGCGCATGGCTCGACGAAGCCGAGCCGTCGATCGATTCTCTGGGCATCGCAGGAGACAACGTCGTCGCCGCTGCGAGTCGAGGCGACATCGCCGGGACGCGGGCAGCCTGCCAAACGGCCCGTGACGCGCTGGCGAATGCCCAGCAGCACCTGCCGAGTCCGGACTCAGCGCTGAATACCGCCCTGCAGCAGGCATTCGATGACTACCGGGCTGGGATCGGCTACTGCATCTCGGGGACGCAAAACCAGGACCCCATCGACATCGGGAAGGGCGCAGGCTTCATCAGTCAGGGAAAGATCGAGCTGCAGAAAGCATTTGACATTATCGAGGAGGACCTGTCCTCCGACTCTGCAGTGCTGACTGCGTAGCTCAGGTGCTTCAGAGCTGGTAACCGATCAGCCGGTGGTATGAACGATCAATACGTCGATCTTCGCCCTGTTGGCGACAGCCCCGGGGATCGAGAACACCCGCCCGACGATCGCGGATCGCGCGTCCAGTCCCACATTGCCGACCACCAGCAGATCGGCACCGACCTCCTCGGCGAGCTCAACGAGCGCATGCACCGGAGCGTCTTTGATCGGCCGGTCCTCGATGTTCTTCGCCCCAGCCGCCCTTGCTCGGTCGCGAGCATCATGCAACATCGCATAGATCGGCGCGTTGCCCCGCACCTTGTAGCCCTCTTCCCCGAGGACGTCGGCCGCTCGCTTATCGTCCTCGTGGGTGAAGTAGCCGGTCCCAATGATCAGCTTCGCGTTCGAGTCGGCGGCAATTTTCGCCGCACGTTCGACCGCGCGCAGTGACGACTCCGAGCCATCAGTGCCGACCAGCACAGTCTGATAGGTCGTCATTTGCCCTCCGCAGCGTCGTTTGCAATGCCTACCGGAGACAGTAACTCGCCAATTCAGCAGACCCTGAAAATTTCGCGAAATGCAATTGGATGAGGTCGGCAGATCCTCGCGGGACTATGGCGATATCGGCCATATCCAGCGCGAACAGTCGGTACGGTCTTCATAGCGGTCCCCTTCCTTGGGTGTTCGTGGTGGTTCGTCCGAAGACCTACCGTTCGGTAGGCCCCAGGTGGGGACCGCCACCTCAAATTCCACGAAGACCGGGACGACCTCGCTAAGGAGGTACTTGGTGTTAAACAGCAGGACGGTCCACAACAACGCGCTTTCTCAACAACGCGTGCAGGATGCCGAGCTATTGAAAAAGTCGGGTGTGCACAAGCTCATCATCACTGACCGCGAAGGCAACTGCTTAGCGTTCGTATTGGCTTGGGACAGCTTCGACTATGACGCTGAGACCGATACCTATGTGTGCGTTGCCGACAGTGATGGCAGAGAACTCATGACCATGTTCACCGCCGGTGAAATTAAGTCGGCACCGGGTGCGAACATGTACGTCGTCACTGCACCCGATGGGTTCCGTGGCTCAAGGGCGTTGCAGGCCCTATGACCGACCGGGCATCAGGCAACCACCAACCTTGACGGGTCCAGTGCCAGGCCTGTGGGTCTAGCCGGCGCAAGCCAGGTTAGGGGATACTCCTTTCTCGAAGTATAATAGACCGTCCGTACGGTTAGTTACTTCGGAGGGTTGCGATGCCCCGATCGCCCGGCAGGCGCAGCGAGATTCTCGACGCGTTTGTCCGATATGTCGCCGAACGTGGCTACGACAGAACGAATCTCGGCGACATCGCCGACGAACTCGGCATGTCTAAAGGCACCATCGTTCATCACTTTGGAACCAAAGCGCAGATGTTGCGGGAGCTTGAAGAAACCCACCTGGCCTGCCAGCTCGATGCACTACGGATGGTGTGGGACCGCCTGACCTCGCCGCATGAACGCATTGCCGCGATGATTTATGCCTCCGCACTACTACAGGTCATCGCTCGCAACGCGACGGTAGCGAGCCAGCGCGAGGTAGTTCAGCTGTCCGATGACCCGGCGATGCAGCAAGTGCGTAAGCTGCGCCATCAACTGCAAACGCTCACGATTGACGAGATCCGCAATGGGATAGAAAGCGGTGTATTCCGAAGTGTGGACGCCGAATTGGCGGCACTGCAGCTGTGGGGATCGCTGCAGTGGATGTGGGTGTGGTTCGACCCCGTCGGTTCCCGGACACCCGAACAAGTCGGGGCTGCTTTCGTCGACGTGTTCCTCGGCGGGCTGCTGCTCGACCGCTTGGGGCTGAGCAAGTGGGCGAACCCTTCCACCGACATCGTCTCGGTGGTGCGCGAATGCCTTGCCGCGGTAACGAGCGCGACAGGTTGACCGCATAGCCGCACAATCCGTCACGCACGCCAGCAGCACGCATGCCAGCACTTAGTCGTAACGGCGGGCAAGTGACTGTACGTATAGTCGGGAATTTGCTAAAAGTGCGCGCTCTCTCAAGTACGCTGGGGCAACCGATCAACGCGCGCCGGCAATGGCCGAGGGCGCTAAAACCCCTGGTAGTGGCGAGAAAGCTGGTACCGCAGCGGTGGATATCGGGGTGGTCCCATAGGAAACCCGTGGCGATTTTTTCCTTTATTGACTGTACGGACGGTCTAATGCAATAGTTACTGCGTGACGCAAACGAGCGCGACACCGAGCCAGAGTCCGGGGACCGAGACTGTCGGCCGCGAGGATGATGTGGTCGATTGGCACCGGGAATCAGGCGGTGGCCGAGCCCGCGGGTCCCACCAAGAACCCTTGCGCCGCAACGTGGAGCGACGAAGTCAGGAATTTGCGTCGTTCACGCGTAGCTCGAGAAGTATTCTCGCGAAGCGCTTTTCGCAGCATCGCCGCCCTGTGAGCAAGCAGCTCGAAACGTTGCGATTAGGCGCCCCAGTCGATTTCCACACTGACCCGAAGCTGCGCCAATGACTACTTCACACCTGATTACCGGCAAAATAACCGACCGGATCCGGCCAGGGACGGAGGTGGTCGGCGGGTTCTTCCGGATGAGCGTGCTGACCGCCAAAGCCCTGACGAAGCCGTTCGAATGGCGCGAGTTCATCTTGAATGGCTGGTTCCTGATGCGGGTGTCGCTGCTGCCCACCATCGCGGTGGCCATCCCGGAAACCGTGCTGCTCATCTTCACGATCAACATCCTGATAGCGGAATTCGGCGCCGCCGACGTCTCCGGTGCTACTGCCGCGATCGGCGCGGTCACCCAGCTCGGCCCGATTGTGACGGTGCTGGTGGTCGCCGGTGCCGGGTCGACGGCCATCTGCGCCGACCTCGGCGCCCGCACCATCCGCGAGGAGATCGACGCGCTCGAGGTGCTCGGCATCGACCCGATCCACCGGCTGGTGGTGCCCCGCGTCGTCGCCTCGACAGCCGTCGCGGTGCTGCTCAACGGCCTCGTGGTCGCCGTCGGCCTGGCGGGCGGCTACCTCTTCAGCGTGTACCTGCAGAACGTGTCGAGCGGTGCCTACCTCTCCACGTTGACAGCGCTCACCGGCCTGCCCGAGGTGGTGATCGCGATTATCAAGGCCGCGACGTTCGGGCTGATCGCCGGCCTGGTCGGCTGTTACCGCGGGCTGATCGTCCGCGGCGGGTCCAAAGGTCTGGGCACTGCCGTCAACGAGACGGTGGTGCTGTGTTTCATCGCGCTGTTCGCGGTGAACGCGGCGCTGACCACCATCGGTGTCCGGTTCGGAACGGGGCGCTGACATGGCTACGGCTACCGCGGCCACCGCACCGCGTGCCCACTTCCCGCGGGCAGCCGCCACCCTCAGTCGATACCGCCACGCCCCGGCCCGGCAACTGACCGAGGTCGGGCAGATGATCTGGTTCGCACTAAGCGCAGCCGGGCTGATCCCGTTCGCTGTGCACCGCTACCGCAAAGAGCTGCTGAAGCTGGTTGCCCAGATGGGGATGGGTACCGGCGCGATGGCCGTGGTCGGTGGCACCGTCGCCATCGTCAGCTTCATCACCCTGTCCACGGGCTCACTGGTCGCCATCCAGGGCTTCGCCTCGCTGGGCAACATCGGTGTCGAGGCATTCACCGCATTTTTGGCCGCGATGATCAATGTGCGGTTTGTGGCGCCGGTGGCCTCCGGTCAGGCGCTGGCCGCCACCGTCGGCGCCGGTGCCACCGCCGAACTGGGCGCCATGCGCATCAGCGAAGAGATCGACGCGCTGGAGGTGATGGGCATCAAGTCAATCGCTTACCTGGCGTCCACCCGGATCCTGGCGGGTTTCGTCGTCATCATCCCGCTCTACGCGTTGGGAATCACCATGACCTTCCTGTCCGCGCAGGTCACCACGGTTTTCCTGTACGGACAGTCCATCGGTACCTACAACCACTACTTCCAGACATTCGTGCGCCTTAACGACGTGGGCTGGTCGTTCGCGGAGGTGATCCTCGTTGCGGTGGTCGTGATGACCACCCACTGCTACTACGGCTACAACGCCAGCGGCGGGCCGGTCGGCGTCGGTGAAGCGGTCGGCCGGTCGATGCGGCTGTCGTTGATCACGATCGTCGTCGTGGTCGTTCTGACCGCGATGGCGGTCTACGGCAAAAACCCGAACTTCAACCTCACGGTGTAACCGTCATGACGACCCCGGCGAAGGAGAACCCGCCACGTATCCCGCCCTATAAGACGGCGGCTGTGGTGTTCTTGTTTGTCGCCGCGTTGGTGTTGGCGTTCGTGTGGCTGCAGTTTCGGGGGCAGCTCACGCCGAAGACACCCTTGACGATGGTGGCTGCCCGGGCGGGTCTGGTGATGGATCCGGGGTCAAAGGTCACCTACAACGGGGTGGAAATCGGCCGGGTGGCCCACATTTCGGAGATCCAGCGTGACGGCAAGCCGGCGGCCAAGATCGTCATGGATGTGAATCCGAAGTACATCAGCCTGATTCCGGCCAATGTGGACGCCAACATCAGGGGGACCACGGTATTCGGCGGCAAGTATGTGTCGTTGACCTCGCCGAAACATCCTGCGCCGCAGCGCATCAACCCGCAGCACGTGATCGATATTAGGTCGGTGACGACGGAGTTCAACACGCTGTTCGAGACGATTACCTTGATCGCGGAGAAGGTGGATCCGGTCAAGCTGAACCTGACGTTGGCCGCGGCCGCGGAGGCGTTGAACGGGTTGGGTGACAAGTTCGGACAGTCGATCGTCAACGGCAACGCCATCCTCGACGAGATCAATCCGCGAATGCCACAGATCCGCCATGACATTCAGCAACTGGCCGCGCTCGGCGACACCTACGCCAACGCCGCACCGGATCTGTTCGACTCCCTCAGCAATGCGGTGATCACGGCGCGCACGCTGCACCGGCAGGAAGCCGATCTGGATGCCGCGTTGTTGGCCGCGACCGGGTTGGGCAACACCGGCGCAGACATCTTCCGCCGGGGCGGGCCCTACCTGCAGCGGGGGGTCGCCGATCTGGTGCCCACCGCCCAGCTGCTCGACACCTACAGTCCCGAGATCTTCTGCACCATCCGCGGCTACCACGACGAAGAACCGCTGGCCGGTGCGACGGTCGGCAGCGGCAACGGCTACGCGCTAAGAACCATGACCGAGCTGATGTCAGGGTTGGGAGGCATCTTGACGCTCCCGGGGTTGGTCGGCGCGGTAGGCACAATGGGACTCCTGGGGCTGGCCGGACTGGTGGGCGGGGCGCCGAATCCCTACGTCTATCCGGACAATCTGCCGCGGGTGAACGCTCGCGGTGGGCCGGGCGGTGCGCCCGGTTGCTGGCAGACCATCACCCGTGATCTGTGGCCCGCGCCCGAGTTGGTGATGGATACCGGCGCCAGTCTCGCGCCGTATAACCACGTAGATACCGGCTCACCGTACGCAATCGAGTACGTCTGGGGCCGTCAAGTCGGGGACAACACGATCAACCCATGAAAATCACTGGCACCGCTATCAGACTCGGCATCATCTCGTTGGTGCTGCTGCTGATCACCGTGTCCATCATCGTGGTGTTCGGTCAGATGCGCTTCAACCGCACCAACAGCTATTCCGCGGAGTTCAGCAATGCCACCGGGTTGCGCGACGGTCAGTTCGTCCGCGCCTCCGGAGTGGAGATCGGCAAGGTCAAGAAGGTACGGCTGGTCGACGGCGGCAAGCGGGTACGGGTGGACTTCGATGTCGACCGCTCGCTACCGCTTTATCAGTCGACGACCGCGCAGATCCGCTATCTCGACATAATCGGTGACCGGTACGTGGAGCTCAACCGCGGCGAGGGTGAGGGCGCAGACCGGGTGCTGCCGCCGGGCGGACTCATCCCGATGTCGCGAACTTCACCGGCGCTGGACCTCGACGCGCTGATCGGTGGTTTCAAGCCGCTGTTCCGGGCGCTCGATCCGGAAAAGGTCAACACCATCGTGTCGGCCATCATCACCGTGTTTCAGGGTCAGGGCGGCACCATCAACGACATCCTCGACCAGACCGCGGAAGTCACCTCGCATCTGGCCGAGCGTGACCAAGCGATCGGCGAGGTGGTCAAGAACCTCAACATCGTGCTTGACACCACTGTCAAACACCGGAAGGAGTTCGACGAGACCGTCGACAACTTCGAGAAACTGATCACCGGGCTGAAGAACAACGCCGACCCGCTGGCCGCCGGCACCGCAAACATCAGCAACGCCGCGGGAACAGTAGCCGACCTGCTGGCCGACAACCGCGCTCTGCTGCACAAGGAGATCAACTACCTGCAGGGTCTTCAGCAGCCGCTCGTCGACCAAAGTGATCAGCTGGGCGATCTGATCCACAAGTTGCCAACCGCGCTCAACCTGATCGGACGCAGCATCGGCCTCTACGGAGACTGGGTGAACTTCTACTTGTGCGACCTCACGATCAAGTGGAACGGCCTACAGGCCGGCGGCCCCGTCCGCACGGTCAGGATCTGGCAGCAGCCCACGGGTAGGTGCACGCCGCAATGAGAACACTGACGGAATTCAACCGCGGTCGCGTCGGGCTCATGGGCATCGCCGTGCTGGTGCTCGTCGTCCTCGTCGGCCAAAGCTTCACCAGCGTCCCGATGCTGTTTGCCAGTCC
>NZ_DASPSP010000314.1:0-9717 GCF_035623875.1 Mycobacterium sp.
CCAACCGCGCACTCAAAGACATCGGCCCTGTCGTCTACAACATGTACGGCTCGACCGAGGTCGCCTTCGCCACCATCGCCGGGCCCAAGGATCTGGAGCACAACGCCGCAACGGTCGGACCGGTCGTCAAGGGCGTGAAGGTCAAGATCCTCGACGACAACGGCAAGGAGTTGCCGCAGGGTGACGTCGGGCGGATCTTCGTCGGCAACGCCTTCCCGTTCGAGGGTTACACCGGCGGCGGTCACAAGCAGATCATCGACGGCTTGATGTCGTCGGGCGACGTCGGCTACTTCGACGAGCACGGTCTGCTGTACGTCAGCGGCCGTGACGACGAGATGATCGTCTCCGGCGGCGAGAACGTCTTCCCGGCCGAGGTCGAGGACCTGATCAGCGGGCATCCCGACGTCGTGGAGGCCACCGCGATCGGTGTCGAAGACAACGAGTGGGGCCACCGGCTGCGCGTGTTCGTGGTCAAGAAGGATGGCGCCGGCGTCGACGAGGACGCCATCAAGCACTACGTGCGCGACCACCTGGCCCGCTACAAGGTGCCGCGCGAGGTGATCTTCCTCGACGAATTGCCGCGCAACCCGACCGGCAAAATCCTCAAACGCGAGCTGCGCGACCTCGAAGTCGACTAGCCGACTAGCTCAGCCGTCGAATCCGGTTGCGCCGTCGAGCTGTTCGCGCAGGATGTCGAGTTGTCCGGTGTGGCGGGCGGTCTCCTCGAGCATGTGCACGTAGATCCAGCGCACCGATACCTGCCCGATGCGACGATGCGGCACCACGTGATCGAGTGGATACCGTGCAGCGATACGCCGGGACTCCGCACACTGGGCCTGATATTCGGTGATCAGCGTCGGCAGTGACTCTCCTGCGAGAAACTCGAACTCCCAGGAGCGTTCGTGCCGGCGACGGTTGTCATCGCTTCGTTCCTGCAAAAGCTGTTCGAACCAGCCGTATTCCGCCCATCGCAGGTGCTTGATCAGCCCGCCCACGGTTGTCGGCGAGGCGACGAGTCGGCGGCGAGCATCGGCATCGGACAAATTCGAAACCTTGCGCACCACGATGTCTCGATAGTCGTCGAGGAATGACTCGAGGGTGCTGCGCTCGTCGAGCTCTGCTTGCTCGCGGCGATCGGGACGCTGCGCTTCTGCCATGACGGCGAAGCTAGCAGGGTCAGCGTCGTTCCCGGATACTCCGGGTCACTTCAGCAGAGAGCTTGGCATCGGACAACAGCAGCTCGATGAGTGCGCAAAGGACCTCTTGTCCGGTGACGCGGGCGTATCCGAGGCGGTCGGCGGCGTCTCGCTGCCAGATGTCCAGGGCTCGGTGCGTCGCGGGGGTCAGATCGACGGTCCGTCTCGTTCGTTGGCCGCGGGAAGGGTGGTCGAGTTTCTGTCGCACGTTGGTGAGGCGTTCGGTCGGTGCCGCGGCGTCCGCGCGCCGGTGTGGCGTGGCCCGGAACGATGGGGAGCTGGGTTCCATGCGGATGGGTGACCTTCCGTCGGCGTGAGTTTTCAGTAGATCAGGACATAAGTATGTCCGTCAAAGCGGAGTCGTGCATCCGTGGCCGGGTGTGCGTGTCTGCGCCACGGATGCCGTGGTCAGCGCCGGCGGCCCAGCTCATTCGGGTTGGGCCGATCGTCGGGACGATTGCATCAATTTATATCGACACGTCAGATTGTGATTGCTACATATAGAAGACAGCGCGCCAGTCAGCGTCGTTAACGGCAGCTAAAATAGTTCGCTACCTCGTAGCGAATGGAGCAGGATTTCCAAAGTAATTTGTGCACATTACTGACAATTACCCTTAGCTAATGAAGCACGGAGATCCGGAGATCAGTAGACCAGTAAATACCATTTGAACAGGTCATATGGACACATCCGTAGTTACTGAAACCAGTACGGACGTACCTCATGAGGTCATGAATACAGTAATCCATGAATAGAACGCTATTTGCAGCGCAGGCATAGAAGCTAGAAATAGCTGGTCGGAGCGATGCGCCATATTCTCAGCATTATTAAGGTGCTAATTTAGCGTTTGCTAAGGATTGGGATTTAGCGTTCTTGGTGTCAGTCCCCCAGATGACCAAGATGACAAAGGAGCAACCAAAATGTCGATCTCACTATCCACTTCGATGTCCTCGGCCCGTCGCCTAGCAGTTGGTGCGATCGGCGCAGGCGCCGTGGCCGGCGCAATGCTGTTCGGCGCGACCCCCGCGGCCAACGCCGCCTCCGCAGTACCAGCGCCCACCGTGGGTGGCCCGTATCACGTCGCCCCCGTTTGGTGGGGCTGGGGTCACCACCACCACACCCACCGCCACGGCGGCATACACATCGCCTAGGCCTGGGGAGGAGCGGTAGGCGCGGCGAGCCGGATCCGGCCGGTGAATGGCGACTAGCCTCTCCCAACCGGAAATAGGGTCGCCGCTCCCGCCGAAGGAAAATCCACGCCGATCTGACAACAGTCAGGTCGGCGTGGATTTTTGTGTGCAGGACTACGGGTCGCGCGGCAGCCCGAGCAGACGCTCGGCGATGATGTTGAGCTGTACCTCGGAGGTGCCGCCATAAATTGTGGTGGCACGGCTGGCCAGCAGGTACTCGTCCCACTTGCCCGGCGGCGTGTCGGGGTCGCCGATCGCGGCGTCGGTGCCGAACGAAGACACCCCGAACTCCGCGTAGCCCTGCCCGGTGCGCATCGACAGCAGCTTAGAGATCGCCGCCGACGGCATCGCGTCTCCGCCGGCCAACGTCAAAAGCGTTGAACGCATGTTGAGCACCTTGGCGGCATGGCCCTCGGCGATCAACCGGCCGGCGCGGTTCTGGGCAATCTGGTCGAAATGTCCGTCGCGAATGAACTCGACGAACTGGTCCAGGTTGGCCAAAAACGGTGCTTCGCTGCTGCCGATCGACACCCGCTCGGCGGTCAGCGTGTTGCGGCTGACCTCCCAGCCCCGATTCACTTCACCGAGCACCAACTCGTCGGGCACGAACACGTCGTCAATGAACACGGTGTTGAACATCGCGCCACCGGTGAGCTCACGCAGCGGCTTCACGTCTATGCCCTCGCTGCTCATATCCAGCAGGAAGTAGGTGATGCCATTATGTTTTGGCGCGCTGAGGTCGGTCCTGGCCAGCAGCGCGCCCCACTGCGAGAACTGGGCCGCGGTGGTCCAGATCTTCTGTCCGCTGATGCGCCAGCCGCCGTCGACCTTGGTCGCCTTGGTGCTCAGCCCGGCCAGGTCGGATCCGGCACCCGGCTCGGAGAACAACTGGCACCAGATCATCTCGCCGCGGAACGTCGGCGGCAGGAAACGTTGTTTCTGCTCGTCGTTACCGAAGGCCACGATTGAGGGCACGATCCAAGCCGCGATGCCGATCGGCGGCCGCCTCACCCGCCCAGTGGTGAACTCCTGGGCGATGATGATCTGCTCGACGGGGTCGGCCGCCCGTCCCCAGGGCTTGGGCAGATACGGCAGCACCCAACCGCCTTCGGTGATGGCGGTCGTGCGGTCGTCGCGGGGCATCGCCTTGAGCGCGGCGACCTCGGCACGAATGTCCGCCCGCAATTTCTCGGTGTCGGGATCCAGGTCGATGTCGAGTTTGCGCGTCCCCGTGCTCGTCGCGGTATCGACCACCCGCTGCGGGTACTCGGACCTGCGGCCGAAGCAGGCGGCCAGGATCAGCGCGCGACGGTAGTAGACGTTCGTGTCGTGTTCCCAGGTGTACCCGATACCGCCGTGCACCTGGATGCAATCTTGAGTGCACCGCTGCGCAGCCGCCGGCGCCAATGTCGCCGCGACCGCCGCGGCGAACTCGACCGCTGAACCCCCTGTGTCCCAATTATTTTGGCTCGCCTCGTCGACAGCGCGGGCCGCATCCCACACCGCTGCAGTGGCCCGCTCGGTGTCGGCGATCATCTCGGCGCACTTGTGCTTGACAGCCTGGAACTGACCGATCGGCCTGCCGAACTGCTCACGGATCTTCGCATATTCCGCCGCGGTGTCGGTGGCCCACCGCGCGACCCCGACGGCCTCGGCCGACAGCAGCGTCGACATCAGCGCATGCGCGGCGACGACGCTGAGATTGCTCAATACGGCATCGTCACCGACCTCGACGGCGTTGGCACGCACGTGCGCGATGGGTCGCAGCGGGTCGACGCTGCGGACCGGCTCGATCTCGAGTTGATCGGCGCGCAGCACCACCCACTTTTCGCCGCTGTCGATCGCCACCGGCAACACCAGCACCGATGCCTCGCCGGCCGCGGGCACGGCGCGGACCTCTCCGCGGATCACCAGGGTGTCGCCATGCCGCGTCGCGGTGAGCCCGGAGTCCAGCGCGTACGCTGCGATCGCCGCCCCAGCAGCCAGGTCCACCAGCACCTTGGCGTCTGGGTCGTGTGCTGCGATCAGTGCACTGGCGATCGCCGACGGCACGAACGGGCCGGGCACTGCGCCGTAGCCGAACTCGGCGAGCACCACCGCAAGCTCGAGGATGCCGAAACCTTGCCCGCCGACCGATTCGGCCAAGTGCACACCCTGCAGGCCCTGTTCTGCCGCGGCCTGCCAGTACGGCGGTGGGTTGTTGATCGGTGTTTCCAGTGCGGCGTGCAAGACCTCCGACGGCGCCACCCGCGCCACCAGGGATCGCACTGAATCGGCCAGGTCTTGATGCTCAGCAGTTATCGCGATCGGCATTGGTCGCCTTCCGTTGGGCCTTCATCCCTCAATCTAATAACCGGTCGGTTGGTTGACGACATGGGCTAGCTGCTTCCCGTCCCGCAGCCGACGGCAGTTGGCGACGGCCTCGACCAGATAGCGCCGCATGGTGTCGACGGTGTACCAGGTGACGTGCGGCGTGAGCACGACGTTGTCCAAGCTCAGCAGCGGGTTGTCCGGCGAGACCGGTTCGACTTCGAAGACGTCCAGGCCGGCCGCCGCCAACCGCCCGTCGCGCAGAGCCTCGACCAGGGCGCCTTCGTCGAGAATCGGCCCGCGCGACGTGTTGACCAGCACCGCACCGGGTTTCATGCGGGCCAGTGCGCCGCGGCCCAGCAGACCATGGGTGTCATCGGTGAGCGGCAGATGCAGCGAGACGATGTCGCTGGCGGCCAGCAGCTCCGGCAGCGGCCGCCAGCCCGGCAACCCGTCGTCGCGGGTGCTGGTATGCAGCACCGTGGCGCCCATCGCGGCGACGATGCCCGCGACGTGTTTGGCGATATCGCCGTAGCCGACCAGGCCGACGGTGCAGGCGCCGACGTCGCGCACGGTTTCGCCCAGCTGTGGGTCGGGTGGCCAACCGCGACCCTCGCGGGTGGCACGGTCCAGCGCCGGCAGTCGACGCAGCGCGGCCAGCATCAGCAGCACCGCGCCCTCGGCCACCGACGGCGCGTTGGCACCGGGCATATTGGCGACTGCGATACCAAGCTTCGTGGCGGTGTGGACGTCGATGGTGTTGACCCCGGCGCCGAACTTGTGGACCAGCCGCAGCCGGTTCGCCCGCAGCAGGTCGGCGCCGGAAAGTGGCCGCAGCACATGCCAAATCACGTCAGCATTGGGTAACTCCCGGTAGAACGCGGCTTGCGAATCCGCAGAGTCATCGTCGGCGCACCACCGGATGTCAAGCCAATCAGCCTCGGGCGCAAGAAATTCCAGCACCCTGGGACCGGGAACGAAATGGGCGAGGACCCTTAACGCCACCGCTTGGCAATCCATTTGGCAATCGTGTCAGCCTGCTCGCTGCGCGCCCCCGGCGTGGTGAAATAGTGGTCGGTGTTGATCGCGCACAGGGTTTTGTCGCTGCCGGCCAGCGCGTCATAGATGCGTTGGGCATCCGTTGGGAACACCCCGGTGTCGGCCTCGGCGTTGATCACCAGGGCAGGGCAGGTGATCCGTGCCAGATGCGGCTCGGCCCGGGTCGGGGCGGTCCGCAGACTCCACATCGCCAACCAGTTCCGCAGTGTGCAGGCGGCTGCGATCCCATGCGCGGAACGGTTGGCCTTGGCCGGCACGCCCGCGTAACACATATTCGGCGGGCGTTTGGTCGGTTCGATAGTCGGATCGACCATCCGCGGATCGGCCCAGGTCCGCATCACCGTGAAGGGGCGATCGGAAAACCCTGCTGCACGAACACGTTTCAGCTCCTTTTCGGCCCAGTCAGTAATCGCGTTGTTGCGCGCCACCTGCGCTGACCCATAGCGGGTCAGGAACTCCGACGAGTACGGCGGTCCGTTGCGTTCGTTGAACAGGTCGAGGTCGGGGTCGGTGGCAACCGGGTCGTTCTCGTCGACGACGGCGCCGTCCATCCATTTAGTCAACACGTCGGGACGGCCGGGATGGGCGGCGCTGGCGACATAGCCGTCTGCAGGCAGCAGGTCGGTCAGCCCGGCCGCGGGCCGCATTCCCGGAAGTGGAGTGACGTTGGGTTCGACCGCCTGCGCCTGGTAGGCGGCCATCAACGAACCGCCGCCGGAATTACCCAGCAAAACAATGGTTTCGACCGCCTGCGTTTCGCGCAGCCAGCGAATACCGACACCGATGTCGACGAGCGCATGGTCGAGCAGAAAGGCGCTCTCAAAACCACGGAACCGGGTGTTCCAGCCCAGGAAACCGATGCCGCGGGTAGCCATGTAATCGGCGAGATAGTGCTCGGAGAAGTCGATTTGGTAATGAGCGGCGATCATCGCGACCTTTGGCTTGCGTCCGACGCCGCGGTGATACAGCCCCTGGCAGGGGTGTCCGCCCGCACCGGCGCGCCGGCCGGTCGGCGACGGCAGCCCGATGAATTCGCGGATGACCCCGGGCGTGCCGGTGGTGCGACTCACCTCAGCGGACCTCCTTGTAATAGAAGGCACGGTAGAGGATGTTCGCCAACGTGTCGATGCAGGCCTGATCATCGGGGGCGCCCGCCGGGCTCGACCCGGAACCGGCGAGTTGGTAGCCTTGCGCTTGGGCGCGCCGCACCATCTCGGTGATGAAAGAGGTTGGGATGGCACAAATCTCGGCCCAGTACCGGGCGAAGTCGTCGTTGATCATCGCCAGTTGCGATACGCTGATCATCTCCGCCAGCCGGTTTCGATAGGTGTGCCAATCCACTGCCGCAGCCTGCTGCGCTCGCTCCCGGTTGGGTAGGCCATGGCGGATAAAGGTCAGCGCCCGCTGGTTGGCTTGTCACGAAACCGCAGCGCCCATTCGCGGACCATCGCCTCTTTGGAGTCGTAATAGTTGTAGAACGACGCCGTCGATCGGCCCGCTTCCGCGGCGATATCGGCGATGGTCGCGGCCAGGATGCCTTTGCGGGCAATCACTGTACGAGCGGCGGCGTCGATGGCGGCCTGCGTCCGGCGGCCGCGGTCGGTCGGTAACTGGGCACGCCGGGTCGACT
The DNA here is from genome assembly GCF_035623875.1 of Mycobacterium sp. GTDB lineage: Bacteria > Actinomycetota > Actinomycetes > Mycobacteriales > Mycobacteriaceae > Mycobacterium. The sequence goes on from NZ_DASPSP010000314.1 coordinate 7,384, forward strand.
GCTCGGACACGGTGGACACGAGTACGTCCCCTCTTCTTGAGAACTGAATGTGATGTTAGGTTCAGATTCGGATCTCCGCCACGAAACCAGCGACGCGCAATGCCGACGGACGGGAGCCCGGAGATGATCAAGCCGCACAACACCAATTCCGAGTTCGAACTCGGCGGAATCAACCACGTCGCGCTGGTGTGCTCGGACATGGCTCGCACCGTGGACTTCTACAGCAACATCCTGGGCATGCCGCTGATCAAATCGCTCGACCTGCCCGGGGGGGCCGGACAGCATTTCTTCTTCGACGCCGGCAACGGTGACTGCGTCGCGTTCTTCTGGTTCGCTGATGCACCTGACCGGGTACCCGGGCTCTCGTCGCCGGCTGCCATCCCCGGCATCGGCGAGATCACCAGTGCCGTCAGCACCATGAACCACTTGGCGTTTCATGTCCCGGCCGAGAAGTTCGACGATTATCGTCAGCGCCTCAAGGCCAAGGGCGTCCGGGTCGGCCCGGTGCTCAACCACGACGAGAGCCAGATGCAGGTCTCGCCCACGCTGCATCCCGGCGTGTATGTGCGGTCATTCTATTTTCAGGACCCCGACGGGATCACGCTTGAGTTTGCCTGTTGGACAAAGGAATTTACGACAACGGATACGCAGACCGTGCCGCGCACCGCGGCCGACCGCCGCGTCCCGGCCGCCCACTAACCCACCGCGCCGGATTCAGTCGCGATACAGGCTCGGGTCAGCGAGCTCGCCGAGCAGCGACGCGAGCTGGTCGATCAGCTGATCGGGGTCGAGCCGCACTGCACCGGCCAGCCAGGCGCTGATCGTCTGTGCCACCCCACCGACGACGAAATGAGCGGCGGCCTTGATCCGGTCGTTCTCCGGAACCCGCAGCGCGTTCTCGACATGACGGCCGGAGAGCATCGCGAACAGCGCGCTGGACTCGACACGTTTGCGCACCAGCACGGCGTTGGCAAGTTGCGCGCTGAACAGCAGACGACCCACCCGGGGGTCGCCGCCGATGGTCCGCACGACGTTGGCCATACCGGCGCGGGTCTGCTCCTCCGGCGGTGCGGCCGCGACCGCGGCCTGTGTCGTGGTGGCCAGGTCGGCAATCACCCAGTCGAAGACCGCCGCAACGAACTCATCCTTGTCGGCGAAGCTTTCGTAGAAGTAGCGGGCGGCCAGGCCGGCCCGGCGACAAATGCCGCGAACAGTCAATTCGGCGGCGTCCTGCCGGTCGGCGCCCAGCAGATCGAGGCCGGCCGCGAGCAGTCTGGCCCGGCGGGTTGCCAGGCGGTCGGCCGCCTCGACACCGCGGTATGGCCGTGCGCTCGTCGTCGGGGCTGAGCCCATGGATGCCATCTTGACATCGGTTCGCGTCGGGCTGCAATATCAGGAAACACGCGTTCTCACAATTAGCGGGGTAGGTGTCCGATGACGGTCAGCGAGCCAATCAGCCATGTCGAGCGCACGATGAGTGATCCACCGAGAGCCCGGTTGACCCGCCGTCAGAAGCGAGTAGTCCGTCTCGACGACGGGCTGATGGGAATGGCGTTGCTGCTCGGCCCGGCCAACGTGATCATGCAGCTGGCGCGGCCAGGCGTGGGCTACGGCGTCATGGAGAGCCGCGTCGAAAGCGGCCGGTCTGACCTGCATCCGATCAAGCGGGCCCGCACCACTTTCACTTACCTTGCAGTGTCAATGGCCGGTACCGACGCACAGAAGGCGGCATTCCGCCGCGCGGTGAACCGTGCGCATGCCGAGGTGTATTCGACACCCGACAGCCCGGTCGAGTACAACGCGTTCGACCCGGATCTGCAGCTGTGGGTGGCAGCGTGCCTCTACAAGGGCGGGATCGACTTCTATCGGACGTTCGTCGGCGAGCTGAACGAGCAGGACGCCGACCGCCACTACCGCGACGGCATGGTGCTCGGCACGACGTTGCAGGTGCCGCCGGAGATGTGGCCGCCGGATCGGGCCGCGTTCGACCGCTACTGGCAGGAGCAGCTGGACGAGGTCCACATCGACGACACAGTTCGCGACTACCTGTATCCGATCGCGGTGGGTCGGGTGCGCGCCGTGACGCTGCCGGAGCCGGTGCGCCGGCTGCCAGAACGCCTCGCGCTGTTGATCACCACTGGCTTTCTTCCGCAACGATTCCGCGACGAGATGCACTTTTCGTGGGATGCCGCCAAGCAGCGGCGCTTCGACCGACTGATCGCCGTGTTGAGGACGGTGAACAACATGCTGCCCCGGTTTGTCCGGCGCTTCCCGTTCAACGTGCTGCTGTGGGATCTGGACCGGCGGATCAAGGCCGGCCGGCCGCTGGTGTAG
>NZ_DASPSP010000317.1:0-5345 GCF_035623875.1 Mycobacterium sp.
CCTCGAGTCCGTCGAGGATCCACACCCCACCGAGACCGACAACGACGCGCCAGTGAAACCGCGCCCAGGGCAGTCGGTCCAGCCGTGCCGGCACATGCGTGGTGATGGTTCCGGTCTGCACGCCTTCGCTCATGCTGCTCCGTTCTGGGTCGAACAAGGTCTACCCCAGCTCCCGGTAATCCAACACCCCCGCCCGTCACGGCCCCGGGCGAGTCAGCACGGCGTCGACGTGGTAGCGGCTGGCTGTCCAGGGCACGGTGTCGGGGATGGGTGTGAGCGTGACGGTGACCAGGTTTTTGCCTGCGGTGAGACGCTCAGGCACGAGATAGGTGTCGTCGAGCCAGCGGTGTGAGTTGTTGCTGCGGGGCTCTAACCAGATCCCGGCAGGCGTGCCGTCGATAGCAACGTCTGCCGATTGAAAGCCGACGAGTTGGTCCGACGTGCGGCGCAGCAGGATGCCGTGGTTGTCCGGGCCGATGAGGACGTGGAATGTGATTGCAGCATGGGTCGCGCTGACTACACCGGCGATCGGGCGAGTGTCGTCGCTGCCCTCGTATTCGCTGACCGGCAGCTGATCGGTGACGTCGCCGTCGCTGTACCCGTGCAGCAGTCGACTGACCGGATCGGTGGGGTTGACGTCGTCGCTGGGGGTGGCGGTGTCGTCTGGCTGTGTGTAGAGGAACGCGGTTGAGCTGTAGGCGGGTTGCACCATATTGCGTTTACCGTGCTCAATGCCGAATCGGATTGCGGAGTGGTAGTCGATGGCGTCGGCGAGCATGAGCCGATAGACCGCCACACAGTAGTCTGCGCAGCCACCGCGGGCCGTGCGTTGATCGGGTTGGCCGGTAAGGGGGTCACTGTAAGTGGTGCCGTTGTGGAAGTACCAGCCGCCCTCGTAGAAGTCCTCGGTGCCGGTGCCGTACCACTGCGGCGACGCCGAACCGTCGGTGTAAACCCGTTCGGCTCCTTCAAGGAAGTAGGGAGAGTCATCACCAAACGACGTTTTGATCCGAGAACCGCGGATGGTGTGGCTGACGCCGACGAACTTTCCGTGGCCTTGTTCGTCGGCGAACAGCCAGTCCTGACCGATCGTCGTTGGTCCGGCGTGCGAACGTGCGGTGAAGTAGCCCGCCCGCCCGCTGGCCAGCGCGGGTGCCCACTGCGGGTCGGGTGTGAACACCACGTCGCTGTCGAGCCCGGTTACGGGACTGTCGGTGGTGTTGACGAGGGTGACGTGGGCGGCACGGGCGAAAGGCATTGGCCACCAAGCTGCTAACGACAATGATCCGTCGGGTCGTGGGATGGTGGCGAACATCAGCGACCGCACGTTGTCGGCGCCCAGTCCGGCGCCGAAGAATTCCCCAAGTGGCGAGTCAACCAGCATTCGGCCGTCGAACTCGATCTGCAGCCGCAACCCGGCAAGGAGTTGACCGGCCCGTTGTGCTAGCTGCAGGCGGAGTGCCGAGATGCTGCCCGAGCCGGCCGATTCCGCAATCTGCAGCCCGCTGCCGGCGGGGATCTGGTTGACGCGACGGATATGCCGTGCTGCGGGTGCTGCCGGTTTGGGGTCGACGGTGCCGGCGGCGCGGAACGTGGCGAGCACGTCCAGGGCGGGGTCGGAGCGCGAGAACGTCGTCACGCCGTCGGCTGTCGAAAACCGGCGATAGTCAACGTGGTAGTACTCCAAATGCGATGCGACGCTGATCCGCATCGACTGCCGGTAGGGCATCGGCACCTTGATGTAGACGCCTCCCGGCGACTGCGTGGCATTGGCCACCAGAGGCCACACGAACGGCGCGCCCAGCGCGCCGTCGACCAGCGATTGCAACGGCGCGTCGATCACCGTCCGGCCATCCAGGTCGATGCGAATCTTTCCGAGGGCGGTCACGTTGCCGCCGTCGCGGGTGAACCAGATCGAATCGATCTCGCCGGCGCCGCGATCTTCGGCGACGACGCAGCCGGCACCACCGGACGCCAGGCAGCCACCGCTGCCGTTCTTGTTCCCGGTGGAGATGTCGAAATTGCCGCCGCTTCGATCGAAGCTCGACAGCTGAAGGGCTTGTGTGTCGGCGTTCAGATACGGCAAGCGATCCAATCGGCGGTAAGTGTCCCAGCCCACGGTCTTCTCGCCGACCGCTCTAGAAACCGGCTCGGCCGGTGCGGCGGCTGCGGCAGCAGCACCGGCGATCCCCAGCAGTAGGAACGCGAACATCGCCGACAACGCGCGAACAGCGACCGGCATGGGAGCGACCGAAGTACTCAACACAGAGCAGTCCATCATCGTGGCTCCCTGTTCTGCGAGCGAAACGAAAAATATGTCACTTCGGACCGCTCAACCGACACGCCGATTGGGCAACCGCTGAGGGGCTTGCAGGGCTGTCAGAATTGCTCACGGCGCGAAAATGCCGTCGGGAGGACAGTTTTCAGGTATTCGCGCGCAGGAAAACTACTCGTAACCGGTTGGAGGATCAGAATCGGTATGTGGTACTCGGACACCAATACTGGGTTGAGGGCCTACTTCAGGCTGGTCGCCTCGCGTAGTGCCAGTACGACCATCGTTTTGTGGGTCCATCGGATGATTTTGGCGACGATGCAGGCTGAGCTGGCACTATGGCCAACGAAACATGCTGGAGCACGACGCTAATCGATAGGTCCTACTAACGCCGTGGCAGACCACCCCCGAGCCCGGCGGTCCTGCCACACCCGCCGCACCGCCACCGCCAGCTGAGGCTCCGCCGGTACCCGTCGCATCGCCACCAGCGATGGCACCGGCACTGGCTCTCGCGCTCTCGCTGTAAACGCACCCTCCAATTCGCCGACGGCACGGTCGACAACGGCCAGATCGAAGCCCCGAGCGTGCACGTCAACACCGGCGGCGACGACTGCCTGACGGCCGCTCAGACGCGGCAGCCGGCAGCGGTGCTGCTAGTCGCAGCCGATGAGGTCGACGGTTACCACGACGGATGACCAGGCTGGGCCGCGTCGTCCGCTTGGGTGGCGGGGTCGAGGCACAAAACCCTGTCAGACCCCGAAGACACACTACGGACGTCGCTTAGCGGCCGCGCGTGCGCAGAGCTTCGACGGACCGTTTCCATGGTGGGATACTCGCCGTGGTTATGACCAGACCAGCGACCGGGTGCTTCACCCGAACAGTGCTTGCCGGTGTCTTGTCCACCGGGCTGGTGGCAGCATGCGTAACCGCTGCGCATGTCGACCATTCCCCGCATGTCGACGTCTCCCCGCCGTCGGGGACATCTAGCGCCTATGTCGCTGTTTCGGTGGCCACGGTGTGGACCACGCCGCAGAGCCCGCGTCCGGTCGATCATCCCGCCCTGACAAATCCGGTCGATATTCGCGGCTGGCTGTCGGATATGACGCCGGACCAGCAGGAAGCGCTCAGCTCGGACAATCTCACCCAGACGCAGGCCCTCTTCGGCGACCGCGTCTCTGTGGTGGGCGAGCAGGGCGACTGGGACGAGGTAGTGGTCCCCGGCCAGCCCGCACCGAACAATGCCCTGGGCTATCCCGGCTGGATTCCCAAAGCCCAGTTGACGACCAACCCGGTCTACGGCGAACTGAAGAAATCCGCGCCCTTCGCGCTCGCCGATCGCGGCATCACCACCTGGCTGTATCGCGATTCCGGACTCTCCGATCACGACCTCGAGATCAGTACCAACACCAGGCTTCCCGTCCTGAGCCGCACCGACAAGGCGGTTTCGGTGGCCACCCCCGCTCGCGGCCCGAAGTGGCTGGATGCCCGAACGGTGGCGGTCTATGAAAAGCCCACGGACATACCGCATCCCACCGGAGCCGATCTGGCCCGGTACGCCGCCGTGTTCGTGGACGTCCCCTACCTGTGGGGCGGCCGTGCCGGGTTCGGGTTCGACTGCTCCGGTTTCACCTCCACCATTTACCAGGTGTACGGCATCACCCTCCCGCGCGATGCCGGCCCGCAAGCCGCCGACAGCCAGGGCCGCCCCGTCGACAAATCCGGGTTCCAGCCCGGCGATCTGCTCTTCTACTCGCACGGCAGCAGGGACCCCGACAATCCCGACGCGATCTACCACGTGGCCATGTATTCCGGGAACGGCGAGATGATCGAGGCATTCGACAAGGGGATACCAGTGCGCATCACCCCGGTTCGACTGGACGAAGACTACTGGGGCGCGCGCCGCTACCTCGACCAACCGCGGTGATAGACCAACGCCTCCAACTGCGCTCTCCCGCCGCACGGTCCGGTTACCGTTAGAAGTCGCCGTTTTCCAGCAGGTCGTGACCGCGGATCGCGACGGTCACATATAGCCTGGGCCGTAGATGTCTCAAACATGAAGCTGGCGTCAAACCCGGAGCGGTCCAATGTTCGGTAAGCCATCTGCGCGAAAGGCCATTGCTGCTGGAACTGTCTTGCTTACACTCGCTGCGGCTTGCTCACGTGGCTATGCAGCGCACACAGCAGTAAGCGACAGCGCGCGGGCAACGCAGGCGCCGGATGCGGCTCCCACACGCGCGCAGGCAACGCAGGCACCGGATGCGGCCCCCATAGCTGACTTCGCAACGGTTTCCAAGCTGGTAAACGATGCGATTGCGGCACGGCGGCTGCCAGGTGCTGTGGTTGTGATTGGGCATGGTGGCAGGATCGTCTTCCATCGGGCTTTTGGTTCGCGCAAGCTTGCCGGCGCGCCGGGGCTGGATGGATCGCCCGCACCTGCGGAGCCGATGACCGAGGACACCATCTTCGACGTGGCGTCGTTGACGAAGTGTCTCGCGACGGCCACTGCTGTCATGCAGCTTTATGAACACGGCATGGTTGCGTTCGACGATCCGGTGCAGAAGTATTTGCCCGACTTCAACGCGGCGAACGATCCACTGCGCGCACGGGTGACGGTTCGGATGTTGCTGACGCACACGTCAGGCGAAGCGGACGACGTCAATCTGCACGATCCGTGGGGACTGGACGCAGCCGATAAAGCAGCGGGCATTCGTCGTGCGCTTACCACGCCGCTGCAGTCGGGTCCCGGTGCGGTTTTCCGCTACTCCGACATCAACTACATTCTGCTTGGCGCGCTGATCGAGAAACTCACCGGCGAGGCAGAAGACGTTTACGTTCAGCAGAATGTGTTTGCGCCGCTTGGCATGCAAGAGACCCGCTATCTTCCGCCGGCCAAAGCATGCGGTCCGCACACGATGCGAGGAGCTGCGATTGCCTGGGCTCCCGCGCCCAAAGGGCGCATGCGGGTGGCCTGTCCCGCAGGTACCTGGAGCACCAGTGTGTTGGCGCGCATCGCACCAACGGCAATTGATGACCAAAGCAACGCCGATCCGGGCCAGAATCCCGATTTTGATTT
>NZ_DASPSP010000323.1:0-22644 GCF_035623875.1 Mycobacterium sp.
CAGGCCGAGGTTGTTCTCGCAGACTTGATCCACCCCAACGTTTCCGCCGGTCGAGGCGATGCCGACCAGCTCGGCCTCCGGGCTGGCCAGCAGGTAAACCAGCGCAATAGCATCGTCTACACCGGTGTCGACGTCGGCGAAAACTGTTGTGGCGGTCACTGCGGCAACGATACCGGGAGGGACTACCAGTGCACTCCGGGCAACAGCCGCACGGCCCGCTTGACCGGTCTTGGAACTGGCATGCGGGCAACGGCGGCACGGGCAGGGCGCTTCGGCCGACGCGACGACTGTTGTTCCACAACGGGTTTCGCAGACTCCCCGCGTGCCGCGGCCGAATCGGGATACCCGAGGTAGAGCTGGTGCAAGATCCGTCGCGACAGCTTAGGGGTGAAGTAGTTTCCGGCTTCCGCAAGGGTGCCCACCGGGGTGTCGATGCGGGCCGGCTTGTCGATCAGCCCGCGTACCACCATCGCCGCGGCGTGCTCGGCGCTGATCGGCGGAACCGGGTTGAGCCGCCGGGACGGCTTGATCATCGGTGTGGCCACCAACGGCATGTGGATGTTGGTGAACGTGATGTGGTCCGAAAGCGTTTCGGTGGCCACCACTTCGGAGAACGCGTCGAGTGCAGCTTTGGTGGGCAGATACGAACTGTACTTGGGGCTGTGTGCCTGCACGCCGGCGCTGGAGACGTTGACGACGTGTCCGAACCGGCGCTCACGCCAGTGCGGCAGCAGCGCCAGCACCATACGCACCGCGCCGAAGTAGTTGACCGCCATCACCCGCTCGTAGTCGTGCAGTCGGTCGGTCTGGTTGACCACCGACCGACGGATCGAGCGGCCGGCGTTGTTCACCAGGTAATCGACGTGGTCGAAGCGGCCCAGGATGTCCTTGACCGTGTGCTCCACCGATGCGGAATCGGTGACATCGCAGGTGAAGGCGTAAGCCTGGCCGCCGTTGGCGCGGATGTCGGCGACCAGGTCGTCGAGCGCCTCACCGTTACGTGCCAGCGCGAACACTGTTGCGCCGCGTTCGGCGACGGCGATCGCCGCGGCCCGTCCGATGCCGCTGGACGCGCCGGTGATGATGACGTGGCGTCCCACCAGCGCTCCGGCCGGATCGTTGCGGCGGGCCCGGTCTGGGTCCAAATGCTCGGCCCAGTATCGCCACAGCTTGGGCGCGTAGCTGGCGAACTCGGGAACGTCGATGCCGGTGCCTTGCAACGCGTTTCGCGTGTTGTCGGAGATGAAGGTGGGCGCCAGATCGACGACGTCGAGAACTTCAGCTGGAATGCCCAGTTGGGTGGCCGCCATGTTGCGCCACACCTTGGCTCGCCCGCGCACCTTCGTCACGGGTGCAGCAAACGACCGGGGCAGCGATCCGCGTAGCGGCGGCAGCCCGGCCGCGTCGGCGATCCCGCGGTAAATGCCGTGCAGGCCAATGGTTTTCGGTGCTGTCAGATGGAACGTCTGGCTGTCGCGACCGTCCGCATGCATGAGGGCAACCAGTGCGTCGACGACGTAGTCGACCGGGACGATGTTGGTGCGGCCGGTGTCGGGCAGCATGATCGGGGTGAACCGCGGCAACACCGCCAGCTTGGCCAGCACGCCAAAGAAGTAATACGGTCCGTCGATCTTGTCCATCTCACCGGTGCGCGAATCGCCGACCACCACCGCCGGACGGTAGATCCGATGACGCAGGCCGGTCGCCTCGCGCACCAGCAGCTCGGCCTCGAACTTCGTCTGGTGATACGGCGTCGGCAGCTGCTGACCGACGTCGAAGTCAGACTCGGTGTACTCACCGCGGAATTCTCCGGCCACCGCGATCGACGACACGTGATGCAGCGTCGCGTCGAGCCGGCGGGCGAGTTCGATAACGGCGCGGGTGCCCTCGACGTTGGCGATGCGCTGATCGGCTTCGGGGGCGGTGATGTCGTAGATCGCCGCGCAGTGCACCACGTGCTCGACGTCGCCCAGCTCGGCGATCGCCTCGTCGGTCAACCCGAGGTCGGGTTCGGCCAGGTCACAGACCAGAGGTTTTGCTCGTTCACCCCACAGCTCGGCCAGGCGTTCGAACCGGCCCAGCGACGGGCGACGAACCATCACCCAGACCTCGGCGTCCGGCTGTTCGCCCAGCAGACGTGAAACAACTCGGCGTCCGATAAACCCGGTACCGCCGGTAACGACATAGCGCATGCAAGCCATGGTGGCCCTTGGCGCGGTCGCACGTCAACGCAGTGTGACGCGATCGGCGAATCATCGGGCGAACACGCCAAGATCGAACGGCAGATAGCGGGGGTACGCATAACCGGTTGCATATCGAACCGAGAATCCAGATAGACCCAACCAACGTCGTTGAGGTACCGTTTTGAGAGATTCGCGATAGCAGACCGCGACGACTCTCTAGCATTTCAGGCGTGAGGCAACGTTCGACCGCGGAGCAAGGGAGCGGAATGGTGGATTTCAGTCTGTATGGTGATCTGACGATACTTGCTGCTGTGCTGGGATTAGTGTTCGGCGGTTGTGCATTTGTGTTCGTCAGACGGCTTGAGGATCGAACACCGGCTTCTTTAGGGGAAGTAGTTGGGGCTCATAAAGCGGTTTTGCATAAATTGCGCAAACACGAATCAATGTCGCGGCGTGAGGTAGATTATGCGACGCAAATTATTTCTGATTCTCGATCATTACTCGCGTACTCGATACCCGCTACCATCTTCACGATGGGATGCTTTTATATAGTTGGGTGTCTCGAACAGTTACATGGAGCCACCCCCTCCGTGCGAACATTTATTGGGGTGCTCCCTATGTTGGGGGCCACAAACCTAGCCATTCAGCTACTCAGGGTCGCACGGTTGAAAGGGCGGCTGCAAAAAGTTTCTTTGACTTAGCCGAAGACATCCGGTGTGTGGTCACCCACGGTCCTGGCCAGTGATTCTCGAGCCAGCAGCAACATCGGTAGGACTTGAGTGAGGTGTCCGCAGGCGATCTGGGCCAGCCACGCGTTGTCGTCACGCGCCCCGTAGATCCCTTAGCCGTGAAGCTGATTAGCGAAATCGGTATAGACGTCGGCACGCGCAGGCGCGGCCATTGGCGCCGCGACTGCTGTCAACCAGCATCCGGTTCGCGACGTCATGGTTGAGGTTAAGTGCGTGCCGGTAGTTCGGAGGTCACCGCTTCGTCGCCGTCTTCCCATAGCAGTAGTTGGCGAACCGCGGGACGTGGTCCGTAGGGGCGCAGCATTTGACTGGCCGGGCGCGGGCGCACTCGTCGCGGCCACCAGAACCAGCGCCCCAGGAGGGTGGCGATGGACGGCGTCATGAACGAGCGCACGATCAGCGTGTCGAACAACAGACCCAGCGCGATGGTTGTCCCGACCTGACCGAGAATCACCAAAGCGCTGAAGATGAACGAGGCCATGGTCGCCGCGAACACCAGACCGGCCGCAGTCACCACCGCGCCGGAGCCGGCCATCGCGCGGATGATGCCAGTCTTCAAGCCGGCGCCGGTTTCCTCTTTGAAGCGGGATATCAGCAGCAGGTTGTAGTCGGATCCGACCGCCAACAGCAAGATGACGGCCAGCGCCAGCACGATCCAGTACAGCTGGATACCCAGAATGTCCTGCCAGACCAGAACCGAGAGCCCAAAGGAGGCGCCCAACGACAGCGCCACCGTGCCCACAATGACGATCGCGGCGACCAAGCTTCGGGTGATGATCATCATGATCAGCAATATCAGGCTCAGCGCGGCGATTGCGACGATCATCAGGTCGTACTTGGCGCCGTCTTGGATGTCTTTGTAGGTCGACGCGGTGCCGGCAAGGTAGAAGTGGGCGTCCGCCAAGGGGGTGCCCTTCACAGCCTCGTGCGCTGCCTGCTTGATCGGGTCGACATGCGAGATGCCCTGGGGGGTCGCCGGATCACCTTCGTGGGAGATGATCATCTGCGCGGCCTTGCCGTCGGGTGAGAGGAACAATTTCAGGCCGCGCTTGAACTCCGCGTTGTTGAACACCTCCGGCGGCAAGTAGAAGGAATCGTCATTTTTGGCTTTGTCGAACGCTTGTCCCATCGCGGCCGGGTTGTCGTTGGCAAACGCCGACTGGTTGTTGATGCCGGAATTGGTGGCGTAATTGTTCAGGGTGAGTTGCAGGTTCGTCAGCTGGCTGGCGATCTGGGGCGGTAGCAGCGCCACCAGTTGCGGCTGCAGCGCATCCAATTTATCCAAACTCGCGGTGATGCTTTGAAACTGGTCGCTAAGCTTGTCGACACTGTCGGCCGATTCAAAGGCGCTCCTAAACGCAAAACAGGCTGGGATATCGTAGCAGTGCTTTTCCCAGTAGAAATAACTTTGAATCGGCCGAAAGAAGTCCAGGAAATTCGCCAGCTTATCGCGCAGGTCATTGATCACGCCGATCGTGTCGTGAAAGCTCTGCGTTTGCTCGTGTGTAGCGGCGGCACTCTGCTGCTGCAGGGCATATTGCTGCTGCAAAATATTGATCGTTTTCCTCAGCTCCCCGGCCTGCCGCAGCAAGTCGGCCGCGCGGTCTTTCTGATATTTCAGGTTCATCACCTGGCCGACGCTTTGCTGGCTGAGCTGAAACGGTATCGAGCTGTGGTCCAGCGGGGTGCCTAAGGGCCTGGTAATGGCCTGCACTTGCGCGATGCCCGGTACGTGAAATACCGCCTTGGCCACCCGTTCCAAGATGAGCATGTCAGCCGGGTTTCGCATATCATGATCGGTTTCGATCATTAGTAATTCGGGCTCCAGGCGGGCACGCGAAAAGTGCCGCTCCGCGGCCGTGTAGCCGACATTGGCCGGGGCACTCGCCGGCAGGTAGGGGCGAGTGTCGTAACTCGTCTTATATCCCGGTAGGGCGAGCAGACCGATGAGGGCGACCGCGATCGTCACCGCAAGAATGGGCGCGGGCCAGCGGACGATTGCGGTGCCGATCCGACGCCAGCCGCGAGTCTGCAACACACGCTTGGGGTCGAGGAGACCGAAGAAACTCGCGACGGTGAGCACGGCCGGACCCAGGGTGAGCGAGGCCACCAGCGCAACTAGGATCCCGATCGCAGCGGGCGGACCCAAACTCTGAAAATACGGCAGCCGGGTGAAACTGAGGCAATACACCGCGCTGGCGACGGTTAGGCCCGAGCCCAGGACGACGTGAGCGGTGCCGCGGTACATGGTATGGAAGGCCGTTTCCCGGTCTTCCTCGGCTGCGCGCGCTTCTTGGTAACGGCCGACGAAAAATATCGCATAATCCGTGCCGGCGGCGATGACCAGCAGCGTGAGCAGATTGGTCGAATACGTCGACAGCCCGATTATGTTGTTGTAGGCAAGAAAGGCGACAAATCCCCGCGCCGCGGCCATCTCAACAAGAACGGTGAGTAGCACGAGGATCGTCGTGAGTACAGCGCGGTAGACGAAAAGCAACATCAGCGCGATCACCAGGATGGTTATCGTGGTGACTTTCGCGGTGCCTTTGCTGCCCTCTGAGAACTGATCGGCGATCAGCGGCGCCGCACCGGTGAGATAAGCCTTGACGCCCTTTGGCGGCTGCATATGGTCAACGGTGTCGCGGACCGCGTCAACCGACTCGTTGGCTTTTGCCTCGCCTTGACTACCGGCAAGAAACAGCTGGACATACGCGGCCTTGCCATCGTTGCTCTGCGAGCCCGCCGCCGTCAGCGGATCCCCCCAGAAATCCTGAATGTGCTGGACGTGCTTCTTGTCCTGCTCGAGTTTGTGGATCAACGTGTCGTAAAACCGGTGGGCGTCGGCGCCGAGCGGCTTATCGCCTTCCAGGACGATCATGGCCGAACTGTCGGTATCGAACTCGTGGAAAACTTTGCCGATGTGTTTGAACGCCTGATACGACGGCGCGTCGGGGGAGCTCAGCCCCACGTTATGTTCTTTTCCGACCTCCTCTAATTGCGGCACGAAAATATTCGGGATCGCAGCAAGCGCCAGCCAAAACAACAAGATCGGCAGCGCGACCCGGCGGATAGTGTGCGCGACGAAGGGCCGCCGGCCGTGGCGGTCGCTCATCCGGACTTGTCCAGGCAGAAGGTGTAGGCGCTTACTGCATTGACGACCCTTTCGTCTTTGACCTCGCCGTCGATGATGATGCGGCAGCCCAGGGTGCTTCCGTTGCCTTGCGCCGTCAGGTTGGCGATGACCGCGGGATCTGTCGTCGTGATCTCGTACTTCCACGGCAGGGCGGCGTTGTCGACTCGCTGCGGCGCAGAATGGATGTCTTGGTAGTTGATGGTTGCCACTGCCCCGGGGTTACCGAAGACCTCGTAGACCACGTGCTTGGGGTTGAACGGGACGATGTCGTTCGAGATGCCACTGCCGGGCGACGTGGTGTTGTGTGAGCCGAATATGCCGTGCAGCCGGTAGACGCCGAACCCGGCGATGGCGACCACTGCTACCGCGACCAGCACCATCCACCCGCGCCTGACAAAGCGCATGAGTGAAAACCGTTTCACCCGTTAGCCTCTCGATAAGCGGTAACGGGACCGTTTCCGCGATGGATGTAACAGTACGGTACGGGACCGGACACTATCAAGGCTCCGGGTCCGGCGCACCAGGCGCCTGGTCGGTGAGTCCTCACCCGATGGGTCGAGTCAGGCTTGGGATGATGACCTCGTCGACGAGAGCTTGCACGGTCTGCCGGGTCGGCGGCCGGCCGGGAAAGATGGACCGGAAGATCAGATAGTGGGGCAGCAGATCCCAGAGTTCGTCATCGATGGCGGCTCGGTCGATCTCACCGCGGTCGACGGCCTGCCGGAGGATGTGGTTGATCAAGGCCTTCCGCTGCTCGATGAACTGGTGCTGCATCACGTCGTTGAGTGCGGGGTTGCGCGACACTTCGACGAGCACGGCGCGAATGGTGCCGGCGTGCTGCTGACCCTGCTGGCAGATCAGCTCTCCCACGCGCAGCAAATCGTTCCGCAGGGTGCCGGTGTCGGGTGGGACGGCGACCTGGCGGATGCCCTCGATGAACGCGGCCAACACCAACTCGGCTTTCGACGGCCAGCGCCGGTACACGGTGGCCTTGCTGGCGCGGGCGGTGGCCGCCACCGCGTCCACCGTCAACCGGTCATACCCGTGTTCTTGCAGGAGCTGCAACGTCACCGCTAGCAGCTCGGTTTCCCGCGGCGACCACGGTGACGGCTCCGCGGCCCGATCGACAATCTCGGTCACAGCGCTCACGATAGAACCGCAGGACAGTACTGTCCAGTACCGTACCGTTGCGGGTTCTTCGGGAGTCAGTAGCTGAAGTCGCGGATGCCGTCCCAGTCCACCAATGTCCATCCCATTGACGGGCTGCCGGTGATGACGACGCGGCCCAGGTTCGGCAGCTGATGGCTGGTCGCCAGGCTGTCCTTGGGATTTTTGACGTTCATCAAGGTCCAGTACATGATGGCCCCGCCGTGCGAGAACGCAACGGGTTTGGTGTTACCGCTGTCGTAGATCTTCTGGACGGCGGCAGTGAACTGATCGTTGAATTCATTGCCGCTGATCGAGCCTGGGATGGCGTCCTTGCGGTCGCCGTTGAGCCAATCCGCCGGTGCGAGCAGATAGGTCAGGTCGGCCCTCTTGGTCGAGGTGTCGTTGTACCAGCCGGCGTCGATTTCCCGCAGACCGGGCAGGACTTCGACCGGCTTGCCCAGCGCGTGGGCCAGCGGCGCAGCGGTCTGCTGGGTACGAGCCATGTCGGAGACGTAGATGCCGTCGAAGTTGTTGTGGGAGAGCTGGTGGGCCAGCTGCTCGGCTTGCGCCTTGCCTTCCTCGGTAAGGCTCGGACCGGGAATATCGGTGTTGATGACATTGTCGGCGTTGGCCTGCGACTCGGCATGCCGGATGAAGGTCAGGGTGATGCTGCGCACGTGCGGGGATCCCGAGCAGGCGCCGATCATCATCGTCACGACAAGCGCGGCCAAAGCCTTCCAGAGCACGGTGCGGTTGCGCATGGCGATAGCCTGCCTTGTCGACGGCTTCGGTGTGGTGGGTTTGCATAGGTTCGCCATGGTTGGCCGTATGAATCTGATCGAGAGGAGAACCGCATGGCGATCGACCCGAAGGCGGTCGGCGCAACAACCGACCCGATGCTGTTCGAATGGACCGACCGGGACACCATCCTGTACGCGCTCGGTGTCGGTGCTGGAACCGAGGATTTGTCCTTCACCACGGAGAACAGCCACGGCATCACCCAGCAGGTGCTACCGACCTACGCGGTGATCTGCTGCCCGGCGTTCGCTGCGGCGGGCAAGATCGGATCGTTCAACTGGGCCATGCTTTTACACGGTTCGCAGGGCATCCGGCTGCACGCGCCGCTGCCGGCCGCGGGCAAGCTGTCGGTGGTCACCGAGGTGGCCGACATCCAGGACAAGGGCGAGGGCAAGAACGCGATCATCATGTTGCGCGGCCGCGGCACCGATCCCGACACCGGAACACTGGTCGCCGAGACCCTCACGACCCTGGTGATCCGCGGCGAGGGCGGCTTCGGGGGAGAGCCGGGCCAGCGGCCCGTCGCGCCGGAAATCCCCGACCGCGAGCCCGACGCCCGAGTCGCCTTGCCTACCAGGGAGGATCAGCCGCTGATCTACCGACTCTCCGGCGACCGTAATCCGCTGCACAGCGACCCGTGGTTCGCCAAAGAACTGGCCGGCTTCCCCAAGCCGATCATGCACGGGCTGTGCACCTACGGGTTCTCCGGCCGAGCTTTGGTCGCCGAGCTCGGCAACGGCGATGCCAGTGCCATCACCTCGATCGACGCGCGGTTCACCAAGCCGGTCTTTCCCGGGGAGACGCTGACCACCTTGATCTGGCGCACCGAGCCCGGCAAGGCGGTATTCCGCACGGAGGCCTCGGGCGCCGAAGGCGCCGGAGATGGGGCCGCGCGGCTGGTGCTCGAGGACGGCGCGGTCGAATACACGGAGGGTTAGCGCTGAGGTTTAGCCGCCGCGACGTCGGCGACGTCAGTCTCCTTTGAGTCGGCCACACCGATGACCCGGCGGGACCGCTTCTCGCCTTTGGATGCCGCCCGTTCCCAGATCGCCTCGATCATCGGCTGCAGCAACAGCTGTCCATTACCCCACGGGTAATCGTGCTCGTGAGCCGGCGTGGCTAGCATCATGACGGTGACGACCCTGGCCCAGCGGGCCGCGGCAACACCGCCAGTCGGCCAGTTGCTGCGCGAGTGGCGCGAGCGGCGTCGAATCAGCCAGCTCGACTTGTCGATTCAGGCCGAGATCTCGGCTCGGCACCTCAGCTTCGTGGAGACCGGCCGGTCGCGCCCGACTTCCGGAATGATCCTGCGGCTCAGCGAGCAACTCGACGTGCCACTGCGCGAGCGCAACGCGCTGCTGCTGGCCGGCGGTTACGCGCCCGCCTATCCCGAACACTCGCTCGACGAGCCGGAACTGACGCGGCTGCGGGCGGCGCTGCATCAGATCCTGACCGGACACGAGCCGTATCCCGCGCTGGTGGTCAACCGGTGGTGGGAGATGCTCGACGGCAACGCCGCCGTCGCGGTGCTCACTGAAGGATGCGACCCCGCACTGCTCATGCCGCCGGTGAACGCATTGCGGGTGTCGCTGCATCCGGACGGCATGGCACCTCGGATCGCGAATCTGCCTGAGTGGCGGGCGCATATCCTTGAACGCTTGCGCCGCCAGGCACACACCACCCGCGACCCACGGCTGGCGGAGTTGCACGCGGAGCTGGCGGCCTACCCCGGCGGCGTGACCGAGCGCCCCGCGCTCACCGACGTCGCGGTGCCGCTGCGCCTGCGGCGTGGCGACCACGAATTGGCATTCTTCAGCATGACCGCCGTCGTCGGCGCGCCGCTGGATGTCACGGTCGCCGAAGTGGCGATCGAGTCGTTCTACCCCGCCGATGCCGAAACCGCTGAGGCGCTGCACGCAATTGGAGGGTGAGCTCATGACCGACACCGCCGCGACCACTTTGATCCACGCGCAGGTCCCGCTGTGCGCGACCCTGGGCATCACCGCGGACACCTTCCGGCCCGACGAGGTGGTGCTAAGTCTGGATTGGGCGCCGAACCTTTGCACCGGCAACGACGTGCTGCACGGCGGGATCGTCATGGCCTTGGCGGACTCGGCGGGCGGGGTATGTGCGTTCCTCAATCTCCGTGAGGGGGCGGGAGGAACCGCGACCATCGAATCGAAAACCAATTTCATCGCTGCTACTCGCGGTGGCACAGTCAAGGCGCAGAGCCGCCCGCTGCACGTCGGTAAGCGCGTCATCGTGCTCGAAACGGAGGTCCGCGGCGACGACGGGAAGCTGGCCGCCAAAGTGCTTCAAACCCAAGCGATCTTGTAATCAGCGAGCGAGCTGACGCGCCAGCCGCTCGGTGAATTCACGTGCCTGAGAGGGATTTTTCAACGCGTAGTTGGCGGAGGTCGCACGATCGCCGTCGTCGTTGTGCCGCACCACGATTGCGATACCGTCGTCGTGGACTGCGTCGAACGCATCCTCGTCGGTGATGTCGTCGCCGAGGTAGATCGGTAATAACGGGCCGGGATGCTCGTCATCGCGGATATGGTCAAGCACCCAGCGCAGTGTCTTGCCCTTGTCCCAGTCGACATCTGGACGTAGCTCGATGACTTCGCGACCCGTGGTGACGCGAAGGGCAGTGCGCTGCCCGGCGCTTCGTACCGCCGCTGCCACCTCGCCGACTCTGTCACGGGCGGCGTTGCGGTAGTGCACGGCAACACCAAATCGCTTGTGCTCCACCAAGACACCCGAGATGTGACCGAGCTGGTCGGCCAGCTCAGCGGCCGCCGCCGCGAGCACCGGGATACTTGCCGCCGCCTCGGCGTTTTCGTGGTGTGCGCCGTCGGGTCCGGTCAACTCGAAACCATGACTGCCCGCATACCAGATGCCGGGCAGGCCGATGCGCTGGCGCACGTCGGCGAGGTCGCGGCCGCTCAGTATCGCGACGGGGCATTGTGCGGTCAGCGCTTTGAGCGCATCGGCCGCACCCGCGACCAGCTGAGCAGCGTCGGGGTTCTCGACGATATCGGAGAGCGTGCCGTCGAAGTCGAAGAACACCGCAGGATGCCGACCGGTGATGACATCGAGCGCCTGCAGCCCGTCGGGCAGCTCGGACATCCGGCGGTCCCCGGTGCGCACGCTGATGTCACGCAGATCTGAGATCACCGCGTCGGGCCCGCGGCTGATCAGTTCATCGCCGCGTCCGGTCGCGTCGATCCCGATGACGAGCGCGAATCCGTCGGCCCGGGCGGCGGCAACACCGTTCCCGGTCGCCGTGACGACGGCGCACCGGCCCGGCCGCACCGACAGTCGGATCGCCGTCTCGAGAAGGGGTTGGCGGCGGTCGTCGGTGATGACGCCGGCGTCGTGCAGTTGCTTTGCCAGCGATTCGTCGGTGGCCATGTCACCCAGGTCGAACAGCACCGCATCGTGGCGGCGCGGGTCGATGGTGACCGACATTCGCCTGCCCTGCCTTCCTTGCCTGCCATTGCGGCGCCGGTAGCCACGTTAGTCAGCGGGAACCGGAACAGACCCCCGGGAGTCCTACAGGTCGTTGGCGCGGTGAGGTCCGCGGCCGTCGGGCAAAGGGGAACATGTGAGCACACCCGCAGGTGGCAATACGCTCAGCACCGATTTTGATCTGATGCGCTCGGTTGCAGGGGCGATCGAAACCCGCAATGAAGAGATCCGAACGACGCTGCAGGCATTCATTAGCCGTATGAGCAGTGTGCCGCCGTCGGTATGGGGTGGCGCCGCGGCAGCGCGTTTCAAGGACGTGGTGCAGCGGTGGAACGCGGAGTCGACGAAACTCCAC
This sequence comes from Mycobacterium sp., assembly GCF_035623875.1. Classification (GTDB taxonomy): domain Bacteria; phylum Actinomycetota; class Actinomycetes; order Mycobacteriales; family Mycobacteriaceae; genus Mycobacterium. The sequence continues at coordinate 11,839 of NZ_DASPSP010000323.1, forward strand.
CATGCCTTGCACAGCATCGCGGAAACCATTCGCTATAACGAAGCCGCACTGCGCGAGGCGGCCGACACACACGCGCACCATATCGGCACCGCTGGCGGGAATTTGTGAGGCGATCACCCATGGACCCGCGGTTGTCGTACAACTTCGACGAGATCGAATGCTCGGTTCGCCAGGAGATCCACACCACTGCCGCCCGCTTCAACGCCGCGTTGCAGGATTTGCAGTCGCACGTTGCGCCGCTGCGGGAACTGTGGATCCGGGAAGCCGCCGCCGCCTACGGGTTCGAGCAACTTAAGTGGCATCAGGCGGCCACTGCGCTCAACGAAATCCTGGTCGCCCTCGGAAACGCGGTGCGTGACGGAACCGAGGATCTCGCGGCTGCCGATCACCGGGCCGCCGGAGTGTGGGCACGGTAGCGACGGCGAGCGCACGAAGACTCTGCGCGGTCCCGACGGAGGGAGAGGCCGCGGGACCGCGCAGTTCAAAACGTGATAGATGGTACATCCGGAGTTCCGGACTCAGCTGGCTGTGGTGCGCCCGGCAAGGTAATTTCTCAGGTGTTAAGTAAAACGGAAGTGAATGGCACGGACCTACACGATAGGGGCATAGTGCTTCGACGTCGCTGTGTGGGTTTGTAGCGCCTGCAGAACAATTCGCCGTTAGGACTACTACGGCGGACTCCCTGGGGCGCGGTCTGACAACTGCGAAATGCGGCGCGCGCGACGCCAGGGGCACCACCTGCCGGACCAGTTCGGCCGCGACCCCGAGCATAATCGAGGGGTAGCTCGGGTTCGTGGACGACGCGTCATTGTTCGCGTGTGCGGCAGGGAAATGCGCCTAAAAGCGCTGCTGCAGAGATAACTCCCGGTCAGCTGGCTTTTCCCGAGCGCTAGCCCCGGCAGCTCACCAGCCGGTCTCTGGCCAAAAGTCCAACTGTGGACAACTGTGGTCTTACGTAGCAGGTAAATCGGCGGGGAGGTGATGGTCATGTCGGCCCGCATGACAGCGGTCGACGCGCAGTTCTACTGGATGTCGGCCAAGGTCCCCAGCGACGATTTTCTGCTCTACGCATTCGACGGCGAGCCAACGGATTTCGAGCACGCGGTCGACGATGTCCGCAGTCGGGCGCAAGCTTGCCGAGCCCTGACAGTCCGTGTCGACGATGGTTCGCCGTGGACCTATCCGAGCTGGGTGCCGACGACCCTCGAGCCCGGACGGGTGATCCACCACCAACTCGATGACGACAGCTGGCGTGGCTGCCTGGATGCCGTTGTCCGGCTCGCCGACGACCAGCTGGACATCCGCCAGGCGCCATGGCGCTTGCACCTGTTCGCGCCAGTGCGCGAGCTACCGGGCGGCGCCGCCCCGGGGACTGTCGCGGTCATGCAGGTCGCGCACGCGTTCGCCGATGGTGCCCGTGGCTCGGCGCTGGCCGCCTGGCTGTTCGGCCGCGCGACGCCGGTGCCCGATGTGGTGGCTTCGCGGGGGTTCTTGCCCTGGCGCGCCGTCAATGCCGTTCGCGCTCATCGCAAGCTGGTGCGTGACACCCGTGCCGGGCTGCTGCGTCCTCCGGCCGGAGTGCGGCCTGCACTGTCCACCAACGCCCGGCCCGTTGGCGTGCGCGCCGTGCGCACACTGGTGCGGCAGCGCGCGCAGCTGGGTGGCCCCACCGTCACCGTCGCGGCGTTGGCCGCGGTGTCCAGCGCACTGTCCGGCCATTTGGGCGATGCGGCCGCTTCGCTGGCTGCCGAGGTCCCGATGGCTAAATCCGGTGTGCCACAAGCCTATAACTATTTCTCCAACGTCACCGTCGGGCTGTATCCGGGCCTGAGTCGGCAGGCCCGAGTGGAGCGGATCGCGACGGACTTGGCCGACGCCCGCCGCCGTTCGCAGCACCCTGCGGTGCGCGCGGCAGACCGGGCGTTCGCCGCGGTGCCGGCGCCGCTGCTGCGCTGGGGTGTCAGCCACTTCGATCCCGACGCTCGGCCATCCCAGGTGTCCGGCAACACCGTGGTGTCAAGCGTTTACCGGGGCCCCGGCGATCTGCGCTTCGGCGCTGCACCGGTGCTGCTGACTGCCGGCTATCCGGCGCTCTCACCGGTAATGGGCCTCACGCACGGCGTGCACGGTATCGGCGACACCGTGGCGATCAGCGTGCACGCGGCCGAATCCGCGCTCGCTGACATCGACGACTATCTCGCCAGGCTGGACGCTGCGCTTTGACGAAAGTTATTGGGCGAACCCGACGGTGCCCTCCGCCGCCAGTAGCTCGCGTCGCCATCCGGGTAGGCCCAGCGCGATCTTGATGTGCGGCTCCTTTGTGGTCATTTGCGGGTGGCAGGATACCTCGGCCCATCCGTGCCGACCCGATGATCTAGGTTGGCGTCTATGACTGCCTATGATGTCGGGTTGCTGATCCTGCGGCTGGTGCTGGGGTTGACCCTTGCAGCTCATGGCTACAACAAGTTCTTCGGCGGCGGGCGGATACCCGGGACCGCGCGCTGGTTCGAAAGCATCGGCATGAAGCACGGGACGTTCCAGGCCGTGGTCGCGGCCAGCACCGAGATGAGCGCAGGTCTGGGGTTGGCTGCTGGCCTGCTCACGCCGATTCCGGCCGCAGGCTTCGTCGCGCTGATGTTCGTGGCGGCGTGGACGGTGCATCGGCCCAACGGCTTCTTCATCGTCAAGGAGGGCTGGGAATACAACCTGGTGCTGGCCCTCAGCGCGGTCGCGGTGGCCACAGTTGGCCCCGGCCAGTACAGCCTGGACTGGCTGATCTTCGGGCACAACTGGCGCAACGGCTGGCACGGCCTGCTGATCTCGCTGCTGCTGGGCCTGGGCGGCGCCGCCGGCCAGCTGCTGATCTTCTACCGGCCGCCGGTCAAACAGGCTCAGTAGCCGCTGTCGTTTCGCGTGCCAGCATTTCTTCGGCGGCGCGTTCCCCAGAGCGGATGGCGCCGTCGACCCATCTGCACATGACGGCCGAGCTTTCTGTCCAAGCCCAATGGATGCGGCCGCACGGCTCACGCAGGGCGCAGCCGAACTCGGTCAGCACGCCGGTGGGTGCGTGGCTGATCATCCCGCCCGGGGTGCCGGTGTCGGTGCAGGCATCAATGGTCAGGCTGGCCATCGATCCGGGCGAGGCGGTCTGACCGGACAGGCCGTCGGCCCGCCAGAACGGCTCGTCGTAGACGACCGAGATCTTGACGATCGCGCCGCTGGGCATCCGCTGGTTGAGAAACATCCGATCGAGCGGCAGCGTCGGCTGGTAGTCGATCTGGCCGGCGATGGCGAGCGGAACGGCCACGATCACCCGTCGCGCGCACGGTCAGGTCGTCGGATCGGACCGTGTGACCAGACCGCCTATTTCAATAGCGGCCCCGGCACGGTGCAGTCCCGGCATCCGATTTTCGGCTCATGCTGAGCGGTGTCGCTGAACTATTCGTTGGGACAAATCAGTTCGGGGCCTGACTCAGCTCATCAGGTGCCATGTGCCGGTCAGAGGGGTCATGGGACTGCAGCCAGGTTGGTGAGTCGACGGCCAGGGTGGCGTGGGTGATGGTCGACGTGTTGTCGATTTCTGGAGCGCGGGTGGCCGCGGCGCGCATCAAGTGCTGTGCCGCACGGAGTTTCGCAGTGATCGTCCTCTTGGTGACCGCGGAGTGGTTCACGTACCGGCGGACCGTCTGCTCGAAGTCCTCCGGTGGGGATCCGCCCACTTCCAGCACCGCCTGGGTAGGGGCTCCGCGGCCGAAGGCGTTGCGCTGGTAGTCCTGCAGGAACCAGTAGAGCTGGGTGATGACGTAGTCCGGGTATCGGAGCGCCGCGGCGGCCTTTAGAAACGTGGTGAGCGACACGTTCTTGTAGCTGACCCGGCGTCCGAGGACGCTGGCGAAGGTCGCGGCGATGTCGTCGGGTGTCAGCAGCCGGGGGCCAGTGGGCCGGTAGCTGTTGCCGATATGCGGACCGGGATCAGTTAGGGCGCCGACGATTACGCGGGCGATGTCTTCGTTTGACGGTGGGGCGTTGAGTCCGTCGCCAAGCGGCATCGCCATGAGGCCGAACTGGGCGACGGCTTCCAACACCGCCATATAATTGTCGGCAAACCAGCCAGGCGCGACGGTGACGACATCGACGCCAGCGGTGTGCAAGACGTGGTTCGACAGCCACTTTTCGCGGGCGTGCAACGCGGGGTGCAGCGGATCGGCCACCCACTGGCTCAGTGCGACAATCACTTCCAGCCGGGCCTCTTGTGCCGCCGCGGCGAACAAGGTCGCGCGGCGCAGCGTGCCGGCCAGCAGTGGCGGGCAGAAGTAGGCGCGGTGGGCACCGGACAGGCTGGCCCGCAGATCCTCGATGTCTTCCAGTGAACCGACGATGATCTGGGCTCCCGCCGTTCGCAGGCGTTCGCTGCGGGCGTCCTCGCGGTGCACCATCGCGCGCACCGGATATCCGCGAGCCAGCAGCTGCAGCGCGGTGGCCGTGCCGGTTTTCCCCGATGCGGCAGTGACAAGAATGGTGGGCTTGAACACGGCAGCGGCACCTCTCTAGAGCGGTATTTTGTAGCAGTCGCTACACTATCAAGCGGATGCTGAGAACGCAATATTTTGTAGTGATCGATACAACGTGCCAGGCTGGGAGCGTGGGACGACGACGCGCGTTCGACTACGACGAGGCCATCGAAAGGGCCACCCGCCTGTTCTGGGCCACCGGCTACACCGACACCTCGTTGCGCGATCTGCTTGAGGCGATGCAGATCGGCGAAGGCTCTTTTTACAACAGCGTCAAGAGCAAGAAAAACCTGTATCTGCAATGCCTGCGGCACTACAACGACACAATCACTCGTCGGCGCTGGGAGGCGTTGCTCGCCGAATCGTCGATAGCAGAAGGCGTGCGAGCCTACTTCACCGCCGTGCTCGATGACCTGGATGATCCCGCTATTCCGAGTATTTGCCTGATGGCCGCAAGCCTGTCGACCGACGTCCTGGCCGTCGAGGATCTGCGCAGCTACGTCCTAAACGAGGTCCAAACCCTCCAAACGGCCCTCACCGGACGCTTGCAAGAAGCCGCGCACGCCGGCGAGTTGCCCACCGACTTCGAAGCCGAGACCGCCGCCCAAATCGTAATCACCTTCCTACAAGGCCTGTTCAGGGTGGCGCGCGTCCTGAACAACCGCGCGCAGCTCGAGAACCAGATCGACGTCTTGCTGACCGGACTCGGCCTCTAAACCCGGCTCATCGGTCCTCGGGAAAACGCGTGCAGCCTGCTATGTCGATAAGGGCGAATTCGCTACGGCGGTAAGCGCCGTTGTTGGTCGGCCGCATCGGCGCCGCGCCGACCGAACTATTGGCAAGCTGTTGTCCGTCGACGTGTTTGAGGCAGCCCGGCAATCAGGATGGCCGCGGCGATGCAGTGCAGTGCGGTCAGCGCGAGTTTCGTGTCTATGTGCGCGCGCAGCACGAAGATCGGCAGGATCGACAACGCGAGCACCAATGCAGCCAATGCGATCCACGCGCGGCCGGTGCTTCTGGTGCGCCGCTCTAGCAGGCTGAAGACCGCCCACCCGGCCAGCCCCGAGACTAGCGTGGCCGCGATGACGAGAGACAGTGTGATCTCACGTACGCCCAGTGGGGTTTGCACGATGTAGTCGACGTGGGCGTGCCGACCGGCTAGCCAAGCAAGGACGTTTGCGGCGGCGGCGCCGGCTATCACGATGACCCGCCGAGCGGTTCGCCCGGCGCGGATGACAGATCCGTTTACAACGTTGTGGGACATGACATTTCCTCTCGGTTTAGCGAATGGGCCCGACGTCATGGGCAGGCACGACGTGCTCGGCGTGCCAGCGGCGGATCCATTCGACGACGGCGTCGGGGTCATCGCCCATCGGGTAGTGATTCCCGCCGGGGACGATGCGTTGCTCGGCGGCGGGGAAGAATTGCTTCCATCGCTTTGCCAGCCCGAAGGGGTCGTTACGCGAGCCGAAGACGGTGAGCAGCGGAAGTGGGGCCAAATTCTCGGACAGCGCGGTTTCTACCTGTCGCAGTATGTCGTTCTCGCGGCGGAGTGCATTCAGGTAGCGGTGGGTGTTGCGGCGGGCCGGTCGGTCCAGTCCGGCGAGAAACACTCGTCGATCGCTGCGGGTCCAATGCCGTCCCGCGCCGAACGACGAAGCACTAAGTCTGGCCAACCAACCCGACAGGCCGCCGAGGGCGCGAGCCGGAGGGCTACCGACCACTCCGAGCATCCCTCGCAGTGCGATCCCACTGGGCCGCCAACCGATTGCGTTGAGCGCGACGAGACCCGCGATGCGGTCGGGGTGCTCGGCGGCGGCCGCCAAGCCGACCGGTCCGCCGACATCGTGCAAGATCATCGTGATCGCGCGAAGGTCGAGCGCTTCGATCACACTACTCACGGCGTGGGCCGCGCCACGTAGGCTCACCGGCGAATCCGGGTGCGCGCTCAGGCCGCTTCCTGGGGCGTCGAGGGCAACGCAGCGATAGTGCGGGCTCAGTTGGAGCAACAGGTCGCGCCAGACGAAACTCCACGAACCCACGTGGACGAACAACAATGTCGGCCCCGAGCCGATGTCGGTGACCGCGATCCGGCCGACCGGGGTCATCAGCGCCGCGGTTGGGAACGGCCAGTGTTCGGCCGGCAGCCACGTCGGCCGCTGAATCGCGGTGAGCGCGCTCATTTTTCGGCCCCGCCGGTGATGGGCGGCGCCGGCGGGACGTCAAGTTGGGTGCCGGCGTAGTTGACGAAGTAGTCCACGAACACCGTCAGTGCCATGTAGACAAAGGCATCGATGAGCTGCTCGTCGCTCCACCCGGCTGCGATGGCCGTCGCCCAAACAGGTTGGCTGACCACCCCGGCATTGGCTGCCGCCTCGCGGATCACCGCCAACAGCGCCGCTGTCCGAGCCTCGTCGACATGACCGGCACGTATCGCGACGGTCTGTTCGGGGCTCATTCCGGTGCGGATTGCCAGTTGGGTGGCGATGGCCTGCGAGTATTCGCCGCCGTCAACGGCCCCGACGGTCAGCATGATCGCCGCACCAACCAACGGATCCAGTGTTCCGTACTCAGCACCGGCGCGACGCAGACCCAGATACGCGGCGAGCGCGGCGGGCGAGCGCGCCAAATCGGAATGCAGGGCTAACAGCCGGCCGCCGCTGGCCGCTTTGACTTGGGCCAACATCGCGTTGACTGATTCTTGTGGTTGCGCGGGTGCCGACATGGTGTCCCGTCCTCTCTGACTTGTGGCGGGGTTCAACCGCCGCCGATCTACACCTCCTAGGACGATTGGCGCGCATCGCGTGTGACATTCCGACATGACGTTCGATCAAAGGCTCTGCCAGGCAGCGGATTAGCCGGGCGCGACCGGGCACGCACTGCTAGCGGCGGGTAAGCCGACACGAAAGTCATTGAAACGCATGACGACCTGGAATTGCAGAGGGTCCATAACTGGATTGTGGAGAACCTGCGAGAGCCATGGTCGGTCACCGACGTCGCTCGCGCCGCGGGCCCTCATCCACGAGCCGTGGCTTGCCGACGCATCCTCCAGGCGCCGCGCGATTCGCCGGCGAGACGTAACCCACAGTCGGTGAGTCGAATTCATCGCTTCAGGTCTATGGCGAGCTAATGTCTTGCGATGGTCCGCCTGCGCTTTGCCTCCAGCATTATTGCGGTCACCGAGAGGACGAGCATTACTCCCTCTGGAATGAAAAGTCTGGTGCTTTCCGGCGCAGGGCCGTCGATGACCAAGCCGAGAACGCGCACAATGATCGCTGTTGTGATGACGATCGACACGAGACCCACACCGGCAAATAGCCAGCGCGTAGAAAACAAGCAGATCAGAGTGAAGATCGCGAGCCCCAGCGGAATTGCACCTGAGCCAACGCGTGTCGTCGTCGACGCGAGCGCGGAACCGAGGCTGACTCCGATTTCCGTGGAGTAATGAACGGGGTCCGTTATGTACCTCAGGCCGATCACGGAAAAAATCAGGGTGGCGCCAGCGAGCGCGGTTCGGCTGATCCACGGTGCGAAGCGAGTAAGTCGTTCCATTTTCATCTCCGGTTCGATTGACGCAGAAATTCACGTGACCGTGCCGTAGTTGGCGTGTCGCGCGGCGCAGCGCGGGGAGGCCGAACCTCGACAGTTCCGCGCGTGGCGGCAGGAATGCGCGCGGCCCACTGCAGAGCATCATCCAGACTTGCGCAGTCGATGAGAAAATAGGCGCTCGGATGGCCGGTCGCGTCGACGACAGGGCCGTCAGCGATGTCGGTCTTGCCGTCGGCGATTCGTATCATCTTTGAGTCCGATGACGGCGCGAGCTGGCCGGCGTCGACGATCACGCCGGCGGTGATCATCGCGTCCGCCAGTGCGCCGTATCGGCTGGCAACGTCAGGTCCCGGCGAAAGGCCGCGGTCGAGATATGCCAGGCATAAGAACTTCATTTCAACCTCCGTGGATCTACACCGCCTAGGACGATCGGCGCACTCTTGATGTGACACAGGGCGAGCGCCATTGGGGATGGATGTCACATTCCAGCCAAACGATTCGTCCTTGAGTTAAAGAGGTCTCGCGATGGGAGAATCAGATGACGGACCCCAACTGGCTAGCCAGCCAGTTCGACGAGCACCGCTCTCATCTGCGGGCGGTGGCTTACGACATGTTGGGTTCGGTCAGCGAGGCCGAAGATGCGGTGCAGGAGTGCTGGCTGCGGCTGGCGCGCAGCGATTCCGATTCCATCAACGAACTGCGCGGCTGGCTTACTGCGGTGCTCGGCCGGATATGCATCGACATGCTGCGCGCGCGCCGCGCCCGCCGCACCGACTATGTGGGCAGCTGGCTGCCTGAACCGCTCATCGAGGAGCCGGCCGAACAGCGACCCGATCACCAGGCCGAACTGACCGACACCCTGGGTCTGGCACTGCTGATCGTGCTCGAAAGTCTCAGCCCACCGGAGCGACTCGCGTTCGTCTTGCACGACGTCTTCGCGGTGCCATTCGATGAGATCGCCGCAATCATGGATCGCACTCCGGCGGCGGCCCGCCAAATGGCCACTCGAGCCCGCCGCCGGGTACAGTCCGCTCCCCAACCCGATACCGACGTGGTGCTGCAGCAGCGGCTGGTCGACGCTTTCCTGGCCGCCGCACGCTCGGCTGACTTCGACGCGCTGTTGACGGTGCTTGCCCCCGATGTAGTCCTGCGTTTCGATTTGGGTCCGCGCGGGCGGCCTGCACTCTCCGGCGCACTAGCGGTAGCCCAACACGTAGTGACCACCGCCCCTCGGTTCATCTCTTTCGCCACGCCGGTTCTCGTCAACGGTGCGGCTGGGCTGCTGTTCGGCACCCGCGAGGAACCCATCTCGGTGCTCGGATTCACCGTCGTCGGCGGGAAGATAGCCTCGCTGGACTTAGTAGCCGCCGCCGCGAAACTGCGCCACCTGCGCATCGACCCTTCACCGCGCCCACAAGAGACGCGGTGTTGAACCTGTAGATCAAGCGGGCGAATAGGGCAGGCTGCTGCCGGTGTTCTCGTCGACGGCGACGCGGCCGCCGAGGTAGGGGAATGCGCGCTGCGGGCACGACGGCCGGTTGCAGATTTTGCAGCCCGCCCCGATCGGGACGGCGGTGCTCGGGTCGTCCAGAGCGATTCCGGTGGAGTAGACCAGTTTGTCGGCGTGGACCAGGTCGCAGCCCAAACCGATAGCGAAGCTTTTGTGCTGACCCAGATAACCTTGCCCTTCGGGCGCGGTGGTCTTGGCGATCCAGAAATACGAACGGCCATCGGGCATCTGGGCGACCTGAGTGACGATCCGGCCCGGCTGAGCGAAGGCGTCGTGCACCACCCATAGCGGGCAGCTGCCGCCGACCCGGCTGAAGTGAAAGGCGGTCGCGGACTGGCGCTTTGAGATATTGCCGGCCTTGTCGGTCCGTACGAAGATGAACGGCACCCCGCGCAGCTGCGGGCGCTGCAAAGTCGAGAGCCGGTGGCACACCGTCTCAAAGCCGACCTCGAAACGGCGGGCGAGCAGGTCAATGTCGTAACGCAATTCGGTTGCGGCCCGATGGAACTCGCGGTATGGCAACAGGAATGCGCCGGCGAAATAGTTGGCCAAACCGATTCGGGCGACGCCGCGAGATTCGGGGCTGAGCTGGTCGTCGGTGGCCACCGTCGCCGTTAGCAGCTCCGATTGGCTCAGTAAGGCAAGCTGGGTGGCGATCTGGAAGGCACGCTGCCCCGGTAACAGCCACTGCGCGACGCGCAGCACCCGGGCATCCGGATCGTAGGAACGCTTGGCATGCTCGGCGAGATCGCCGTCGATCACGACGCTCACGCCGAACCGGTCGCACATCAGCGCTGAGAGCTGGACGTCCAGCCCGCCAAAGGTCATTCCGTTCTCAATGAAAATCTGTTCGGCCGCGGTGTCGAGTTCGCCAATGTGGTTGTTGCGGTCGTAGAAGAAGTCGCGGACTTCCTCGAACGGCATCGGGTGCTCCGGCGGTAGCGACGTTTCCGTGGTCGCGTGCGAGCGATACGCCTCCAGTTCCTCGGTGGCGTCTCGCATCCGCCGGTGCACGGCAACCAGGCTCCGGCCCACCTCAGGCATCCGGGCGACCAGCTCCTCGATCTGAATGCTGCTGACCGCCTCTTCGGCGGCGGTGGCGGTGAAGACATCGGACAGGTCGGCCACCAACCGGGCATCGGAATCGGCGGAGAAGTAATGCGGGGGCAGATCGAACCGCTCGGTGAGCGCAAGGAGTACCGGCACGGTGATCGGCCGCTGATCGTTCTCCAGCTG
>NZ_DASPSP010000325.1:0-18627 GCF_035623875.1 Mycobacterium sp.
ACAATTCAGACGAACTTCTTCCAACTTCACGACACACTGCAGCAAGCCATCGCGACAACCCTAGCTGGGCAGGAGGGAGAGACCGCCAACGCTATCCGAGACGCATTTCGTCAAGGCGCCGACCAAGCTGCCAAGGTCGCGGAAAAAAACGGAGCCTATAAAGAGGCGCTACAAGACGCCCTCGACAGCGTGCAACAACTCCGCGACAAACTGACTGGCATTGCCAACGATGGCGATAAGCAAATAAATGATGAACTCCAATCGAAAGACGACTTCGAGATCAAAGTCGGTAAAATCGCCAAAATTATCGCCGACTGCCAACGACAAGCCAACCAAGCTGCTGCAGATTGCGCTTTCGGCATCATCGGTGATGGCCAAAAAGTCGTGGATGCGCAAGGTACCGGTCAGTCGTTTTTCGGGATGGCCCACGACGCAGGCATCGACGCGAACCAGCAGCCCAACATGCAGGCCATCGAGGACCAGGTCCGAGGCAAGCTCAACCAGGCCGCGCCGCCGGGAGCCCCAGCAGGATCGGCAGGCGGCGCAGCTAGTGGTGGAGGGGCGGTGCCTGCGGCACCTAACGGAGGTCCAGCCGGTGGGATTCCCAACGCACCGGCTCCCCCGCGGGCGGCTGGCAACCCACAGACAGGCGGCGCGGTCGGCGGAGCGCCGTTGCCCGCAGCGCCCGCCGCACCGGCGGCCGCTAACAACCCACCGACAGGCGCTGCAGCCCTCGGACGGCCGTTGCCCGTGGCGCCCGCAGTACTGGGAACCGGGGGTAGTGCGCCGGGGGCCGCACCGGGCTTTGGCTCGATGGCGCCGATGGGGCCGCCGTCGATGGGCGGCATGCCGTCGGCGCCGATGGGAGGGATGGCAACGTCAGCTGGTTTGGGCGGAATCAACCCAACACCTGGGGCGCCAGGTTTGAACCCCGGGGCGGCGATGACTGCCCCCACGTCACCCGGGCCCCCTGGCCTCGGCGGTCCTGTGCAAGCGATGCAGCCGCCAACTCCGCCGACCGCGCCGACCTTCCCGGCCGACGCGGCGAGCACACCGGTCACCGTGGGAGATGTGCCTCCTCCGACGCAGCAGGCGGCTACGCCCGTCCCGTCGTCGCCAGTGCCAGCGGCCTACACCTCAGAGCCGGCTTCGCCGACGATGGCCGGGCCCGCCGCGGTCGCCGCCGTTCCACCGGCGCCCGCGGGTCCGTTGCCCGCTTACGGCGCCGACCTGCGCCCGCCGACGCCGGCATCGTCCCCACCTCCGCCGGTGATTGCTTCGCCGCCCTCGACCCCGTCAGCGCCCATAAGCCAACCACCGCCGGGAGCCGTGTCGGGTTCGGCGTCGGTACATCCTTCGGCGGGTGGCACGCCCGGCGTCGGCCAGCCCGCCACCGTGGCGCGTCAATCTGGGCTGCCGACTGCGGCGCAGTCGCCACCGGGTGTAGGAACCGAAGGCGCCATAGCCTCCGCCGGCGGGGCGCTGGCCGGGGCACTGTCTGCCGATGCGACAGCGCGCGCCCGATTGCAACGACTGGTGGCGGTCGTGGCCAGCCAAGAACCCAGGCTGGCCTGGGCGATCGGCGATCGCGCGGACAACACCACCGTGCTGGTGACCGATTTGGCCAGCGGCTGGATTCCGCCCGGCATCGAAATCCCTGCCGCCGTAACACTTCTCGAACCAGCACGTCGACGCGGTGACATCGGGGCGCTGTTGGGCGAGGTGGAGCTGGCCGCCGCCACTGAAGCTGGGCACTACCGTCCCGAATCTGACGCCGACGAACCGGTACCAACATCGCCGCGGCCACGACACGCGCCCGAAGTGGAGGAGCTGAACTGGCAGCTGAATCAAGCCACCCACTGGCGCGACGGGCTACCAAGGCTGGCGCACACTCTGGCCAGAGCGGCCTCCAGGGGCACCGGGGTGCTCGAATCCGAAGCCGAGCAGCTGCATGACGAACTCAGCAAGCTCGCCGACCGTGTGCTGGACCGCTACCCCGACAATGTCGACGCAGCAGACGTGGGCAACTGGCAGCTGCTGGCCGCCATCGAAGCCCTGGTTAACGGGGACAAGGCCGCCGCTAATTACCACCTCGCCTGGTTTCTTGCCTGCAACACCGCTGCAGCGGAAAGCGTTGCGCAATGAGCGATTTCGATCTTGCCAGCTTACAGGCCGCAGCGGCTAGCGATGCTCGACCATCGGCCTCGGCGCCCGACGAAATCCCAACCGAGACTTCGCCGGCCGATCAAGCCGTCGCCGGCTACGCCATGGCCGTCAATCTGGTCACCCGAGCCGGCTACGAGCGCATCTTCGAGCTGATGGACCCGCTTCGCGCTGACCTCACTCAGCTTGCTGAGGCGCCAACGACGTTGCGCCGAGCCGGCATTAGTCGAACCAAGATTCTCGAGCGGATGGCTGCCACAGTCGACGAAATCAATGCGCTCACTCAGCGCCTCATCGACCAATACCGCCCAGGCGATTCCGTCTACGAGTTCTTATCCGCCCGTACACTCGACACCACCGTCCCGCCGTACTAGACGACATCGCAAGGAACACCATGGAACCAAAGCTGGTAGCGATAATCGAAGATTACGCGCGCACGCACGGGTTGAATCTGCCGCCGCATCAAATCGTGTCCGACATGGTCGCCTCCGGCCCTTCGGGCGTCGAGCAATTGCTGGGCCTGCTGGGCACGAGCGTCAACGCCGGTGATCCCGCGGACAACGCCCAAGCCCAGGGCGGGCATGCCAAGCGCGAAGCTGGACTTGATGGTGCCACGACGCAATTCCCAGCCAATGAACAGAATTCGGCCGCACAAATGGCCGGCGTCGGCGGCAAAGACCCGCTGGACCAGCTCAGCAGTCTTACCCAGGCCGCAACGGGAATCGGCCAGGGCATCACTAGCGCTTTGACCGGCATGGTCCAACCGGTTAGCCAGCTCGGAAGCCAGATCCCGAACGTGGGCATGCAGGCCATGCAGGCTGGATTGGGCGCGCTGCAGAAGGGCGCGGGAGGCACCGCGGCGGCCGCCGGTGCAATACCCGGCGACCTGGCCGGTGCGGCCGGCGGACTCGGCGGTGGCGCGGCTGGATTGGCCGGCGCCGCAGGCGGTGCCGGCGGCGGCATAGCCGGCACGGCTCCAGCCGCTCAACTCGGGCCGCCGCCGACGCCCTCAGCCAGTACCGTGCCGGCATCGTCGACCACCACGCCGCCGGTACAAGCGGCCCCATCCGACTCCGCAGTCGGGCCCAGAGGTGGAATGGGCGGCATGCCCATGATGCCTCCGGGTGCGATGGCCGGCGCGGGCGGAGCGGGCGGCGAAAGTAAGACCGATACCAAACGCGTCGTGCCGCCGTCGGTGAAGAACGGCGCCCCGGTGCAGGGACGGATCGTCGCTCCCCCGACTACGCCGGAGGTGGTGAAGCGAGTGGCGGGCAAGCCGGTCGCGTCCCGGCGGATTCTGGCGCCCGATCAGAAACCCGACGACGACCAAGACGACACCAGACATTGAGCGCGGCCGCGGCCGTCTAGCAGCCACTTTCGGGCCCGTGGTCATACTGGGCTGATGGCAGTCATCGTCCGCAAGCTTTTCGGCATCGGCAAGCTGCCGGCCGAGGTGCGCGCCGAGGTTGAGGCCGAGGGGCTCATCTACTTCGCCGATTACGTCGCGGTGACCCGACGGTTCAGCGGCGCCATCCCGGGTCTGCGTTCGGCGCACAGCGTCGCCAGCTACGTCGGGTCGGTGGCGCTTACGTCGGAACGAGTGCTGGCGACCCTGTCGTCGCTGCCCAAACTGGCCGGGCCCACCGTCGACGTACGTTGGGACGCAGCACAGTCCGGCGCGGCGACCACACAGATCGGCTCAACGGGCCTGCAGGTCGATATCGATGTCGGCAGGGTGGACGACTCGTTCACCGGCCACCTGTCGCTGCACTACAAAGTCGCCCTTCCCGGCGACGTGCTCGCCGGGTTGCCCCGCCAATCGCTGAGCTTCGACATGCCCCCGGAATACGTTTTCCGTGCGGTCGGCGTCACCTACCGGCCGTAACGGGTCAGCGTCGCAGCCAGGCCGCCGAATTCGCCTACAAATTGAGGGATTGAACCGCCTGAGCGGAGCCGAGACAATTCGTCGCGCGCTCGCCGTAGCGCCTGATGAGACGATTGTTCTGCCTCGGCAATGTGCCGTCGTGTGCGCGGGTGTACAGGTGCCCACATCCTGGGCTTGACGTCGTTAACGGCGTCAAGACAATTCGCCGTTTGACTGCCAAAAAGGTGAGGGGCGCGGCCCTGTTGGAGACGTTATGCTTCACCGCGCAACGCCGTGCGGAGAGGGGGTCGTCGTGGCCGACGAGTTGAAGGTCGATCCGGTCGCGCTGCACCTTGGCAGCAATCAGATGTTCAATGCGGTCGGTGAGGCTTCTTTGGAGTTCATCGGCCATGAGGATGGGTTGGCCGGGGCGGCGACGGGGTGGATCGGGTCCTCGCAGCTGGCGTTGGGCGAGTTGGCGGCGCGGTGGGAGGCTCGGCATAGCCAGCACAAGCTTCGCGTGGGTGGGTTGGGGTCCCATGTGGCCGATGCGATGGTCGGTTACGTGACGAACGAGGATGAGTCGGCCCGGGCGATCAGGTCGGTGGGGGAGTAGGGGTCGCGGGTGGGGGCGCTGACTCCGTTTGACGTTAAGCGCTGGGATGTCGGCGCGATCCACGCGGTGTTCGAGGCGGCCAGCGGGCGTGCGGGTACTTTGCAGCGTCTGGGGGACAACCTGCAGCAGGTTCACGATGTTCTCGCCGATTGGCAAGGCGAAGCGGGCGCGGCGTTTCGCGTCGACGTGGGCAGGGTTCGCCGCGACATCGAGGCGGACGGCGCGGAGTCCCGGCGGGTGGCGGCGGCGGTGTCGCGCGCCGAGACCGACGTGCGGGCGTGCAAGGCCGAACTCGATGACATCGAGCGGGCCGCCGATGCCAACGGCTGGGCGATTACGCCGGACTGGCGAATCGACGTTGGCGACACCGGGATTGGGCGCGATCCAATCGGTTTCGCCGCAGAGCAGCAGGCGATGCAGGATGCGCTGAACGCCTGCAAGGTGCATGCGCACAACGCCGACCACGAGCTTGCCAGTGCCATCGGCGCCGCGGTCGGCGAAGTCTCAGTGGATGCCGCCGGAAATCCGCCGGGTGGTGGCGGCCCACCGCGGCACGGCCCGCCGAATTCTGCCGACCCCCGCGGCAAGTCGCCGTCGCTGCAAGACATGCTGTTGCCGACCGGCGCAGGGGACGGCGATCCAGCGGCCATGCCACGGTCGCTCGAAAACACGCTGCTGCCCGCCGGCACCGGCGGTCGCGGGGGTCAGCCGCCGTCGCTGGAAGACCTGATGATGGGCAGGGGTCAGCCGTCGGGCCCGGGCGACCAACAGCCACGCAACCTACCCGACGTGCTCAACGGGCTTGCCCAGCCCGCTGCTCCTGGCGCGGTGGCGCCTCGGCTGAATCCCGCAGACGTGGAGAGGTTTAAGGCGATGGCCCGCCAAACCATGGTGGACGCCGGTGTGCCGCCGGATCAGATCGAGGCGCAACTGGATGGCATTGTGGCGAACGCGCAGCAGTGGCTGGCCAACGGTGGGCCCCACTATGTTCCCCCCGAATCGCCGAGTCCGCCGCCACCGGGATTCGCCGAAGGATTCGGTGACCGCTGGTTTGCCACCGAACAGGGGATTGAAAACCTTCTCGGCCAAGGAGGACCCGGCGCACCCGGCGTCCTTCAGTCCTGGGAGCAGATGCTTAAAGGCACCACCGAGATTGTCCAGAACCCGATCGGCACGGCGATCGGGGAATTCCAAAACGCGCTCGACTCACCGAGTCTGCCCTACTACTTGGGCGAAAAAGCCTCCGACGGCGCCTTCGCCCTGCCCGGATTGCTCTTCGGTCCCGAAGGAGCGGGTGTAGGCGAACTGGCCGACATTGCCCCCGCCGCAGCTTACGACGGTCTCACGCCCTTACCGCATTCACCAATCGGCCTCGATAACCCCATCAATTTCCATGCCTTGGCTCCCTCGGCGGGGCAGGATCTCTATAGCGCGTTCATGCATGGAGAACCCACCGCAGAGTTCAGCCAGCAAGTCGGCGAGATGTCGACTCACTACATTGGTGACAATCCGGACCGAGTAGTCCTAGGTAAATGGAATGGCCAGGACGGCGGCTATATCGGCGAAGCCAGAGGCCAGGGTGGAATCTACTTCGACACCGGGGACCCAACCTGGGACGCGATGACCTACGGGCTTAGTGACACACAACAGCGAGGTTTGGCTTGGCAAGTTAACGAACAATTCCTCCGCGGTCAGATGGAGGACGGCGTGCCCCGCATTGAATACGTTCTGCCTGAAGGATTCGATAGCGTCGAACAGTTAGCCGCAGTGCAGAGGCGATCATTCTCAGCCCTAGAGATCAACTTCTTGAAAGAGAACGCTGAGGCATACGGGTACGTGCAGCATGGCAATGTGTGGGTGCTCGAGGGAGGCAGTTAGCCATGAAATCAGTCGATCTGGCTCGGTTTCTGGAGCCCACGTTGTCGCATGCCGGTTTTAAGCTTGACGAAGTAGATGGTGCGGCGATCTACGGAGACCGTCCCGCTTGGGCGATCTATTACTGCTGCCAGGACTGCAAACTTCAGGTTTGCTGGTCAGCTCGGGATGGCGGGATAGACTTCATGCTCGCGCCGCTCGATGCACCGAATGAATTTGGCTTGTTGAACCGCTCGAGGAAATGGCACTTCATGCTCATGCTTAGTAATGCACGTGACGAACTACCGACGCCCGGACTGGATGCCGACGACGACACGGTGATGTCTTGGCTCAAGGCGCTTTTCGAAGTACATTTCGGACCAGCTCATACTGCACTATTATCTAGTAACTAAGCCTTGCTAACGTTGCTGAGCACGGACTCTTGCCAGGGACAGAGATGACATGAGTTCGACGGCCAGAGATATTAGGTAGCCACCCCATTCGGGTGGAACTCGGAACAAACGACGTGCTCGCCGGGTTGCGGTCGGCGTCAGGTACCGGCCGTAACGGGTCAGCGTCGCAGCCAGGCCGCCGAATTCGCCGACAAGTCCGGCCACGGCGGGCGACGCAGCACGGCCATACTGGCGAGCACCGCCGAGATCAGGCCGGTGATCACCCCGATCAGCGCGATCCGGTTGGCGTCGATCGCCGGCACCCAGCGCGCTGTGCCGTCGTGGACGACGAACACACCGACCGGAGTAGACGTGCCGCCGCGCACCTTGGCAACGGTGATCACCATGCCGCCGTCCGCCAGTCGATAGGGCTCGCCGTAGACGCGTCCACGAGTGCCATTGGTGGGTAATTCGTCGAGTGATTCCGGAATCTTCATCGGACCGATCCTTTTCGCCGGTTCTGACAAACCGAAGCGCTCGAAGCCAGTCTGGCAGACACGTTGGGCATCGGTTCGCCGCTTCGCACACGATGGTTCCTACGATGGCTATGTGGGCGATCACGCGTTCAGTCCGCAGGAGCGGCAAGCGGTGTATCGCGTGATCTCGGAACGACGAGACATGCGCCGGTTCGTGCCTGGCAGCACGGTGCCGGAGGAAGTCATGGCGCGCGTGCTACAGGCCGCGCATGCCGCACCGAACGTGGGTCTGATGCAGCCGTGGCGCTTCATCCGGATCACCGATGAGTCGCTACGACGACGCATCCACGCCCTGGTCGACGCGGAGCGGCTGCTGACTGCTCACGCGTTGGGCCAACGGGCGCAGGAGTTTCTCGCGCTGAAGGTCGAAGGCATCCTCGATTGCGCTGAACTGCTGGTGGTGGCGCTCTGCGATGGCAGAGACAGTCACGTCTTCGGCCGTCGCACCCTGCCGCAGATGGATCTCGCATCGGTGTCCTGTGCGATCCAAAACCTTTGGCTGGCGGCACGATCCGAAGGTCTGGGCATGGGGTGGGTATCGCTGTTCGATCCACGGAGGCTAGGGGCCTTGTTGTCCATGCCCCCGGATGCCGAGGCGGTGGCGATCCTGTGCCTTGGCCCGGTACCCGAATTTCCGGATCGGCCCTCGCTGGAATTGGATGGCTGGGCGTTGGGCAGGCCGCTCGCCGAGTTCGTAACGGAGAACGGTTGGGGCAAAGAGCCGGGCGTCAGCTCATCGCCAGTTGCGCGATAAGCGTCTCGATCACCGCCGCGGCGTCCGGAGGGACGGGACGCTCGGACTCAGCGTCGCGAAGGACGGCGGCCGGGATGCCGGCGGCGTTGGCCGCCTCGTCCATGCTCAGTTCGGCCCTATGCCACGACCCGTAGCACTTGCCATCCGCAAACTCCGCCGCATCGCCCAGCAGCCACCTACCGCTTCGTGATCGGAGGCAGCCGAAGCGGTTACGATGCCGGGGTGCAAACTCCTCCAACAGGTTTCCCCCCGCAGTGGGGCAGTTGGCCCAACGATCCTCCGGAGCACATCCAGCCCGGCCGCGGCGGTCAGCCCGCCCCCGGGAGCTACGGTCAAGCCGGCTACGGCTCACCGCCGCCACCTGGCCCTGACTATCCGCCGGCCGGTTACGCTCATCAACCCGGTTACGGCCCGCCCCCGTGCGGCGGCCAGAGTGCGGAGCCAACCGGGCCGACTTCCCAGCAGACCATCAGCTGGATCACCTTTGCCGTCGGGTTGCTCAGCTCCATCCTCACGCTGACGCTATGGATCAACCTGAGCAGCGCGATCAACCGTGCTTCGGACATGTGTAGACGGCTCGCCGGCGAGTACTCCACCCTGTGCCGGCAGCAGATCCACAATGTGGTTCCCAGTGTGCCGGCGGCCCTGGTGACCTGCCTGTTCCTGATCATCGCGGCAGGCCTCGCGGCCACCGCCGGCGCGGTAATGCTCTTCCTCAAGAAACAGATTGGGCGATTCCTCATCCTCGGCAGCGGCATCGTGATGCTGGTGCTGTCGATCGCCTGCGAAGCTCGATACGGCGCCACCAGTCGCATCACCTACGACCTGGTCGCGGGATTTGTTATAACCGCTGCCGGTGGCCTCATGTTGATCCCGGCATTCCGGATGACCATGGGCCTGCCGCTGAAGCCGACCGGCGGGCCTGCGCCCAACGGATTCCCGGGCGGCGGGCAATGGCCACACGGCCAGCCGCAGCCGCCTCAACAAGGCCCGCCCGGCCCGGGCGGGTATCCGCCGCCCCATCGGTGAGTCGATAGTGGCAGGCGTGTCGCTGGTCGAGGGCGCCGCAACTACCAAAACACCGGGCCGATAACGTCGATGGGCCCGGCAAGCTGAGGAGGTGACGGTAATCGGCGACCAGGCGGCAAAAGAGCAGCGCCGTGACAATGTGCTGCTCATGCATTGGCATGATCTGGGCCGGTATCTCGGCGTCTACGGTCACACCGACGTTTCGAGCCCCCGGCTGGACCAGCTGGCTGGCGAGGGCATCTTGTTCACCAGAGCACATGCCACCGCGCCGCTGTGCTCACCGTCGCGCGGATCACTGTTTACCGGCCGCTACCCGCAGAGCAACGGACTGGTCGGCCTGGCTCACCATGGTTGGGAGTACCGCTCGGGGGTTCGTACGTTGCCCCAAATCTTATCCGAATATGGCTGGTATTCAGCTCTTTTCGGTATGCAGCACGAGACATCGTACCCGTCGAGACTAGGTTTCGACGAGTTCGACGTATCGAACTCCTATTGCGAATACGTGGTGGAACAAACCGAGGAATGGCTGCGGGGCCACGACATCAGCCGACCGTTTCTCTTGACGGCCGGCTTCTTCGAGACACACCGGCCCTATCCCCGGGATCGCTACCAACCGGTCGACGCCGCTGCGGTCGATACGCCCGACTATCTGCCCGATACCGTTGAGGTGCGGCAAGATCTGGCTGACTTCTACGGCGCCATCGCGACCGCCGACGCAGCCGTCGGCCGGATCTTGGACACTCTTGCCGACACCGGACTCGACGCCAGCACGTGGGTGATCTTCTTCACCGACCATGGTGCACCCTTCCCGCGGCAGAAATCGACGCTGTACGAGGCCGGAACGGGTATCGCGATGATCATCCGTCCGCCCACCGGGATGGCAATGGCCCCAAGGGTTTACGACGATCTATTCAGCGGCGTGGATTTACTCCCAACGTTGCTGGGCCTGCTCGGGATAGCCGAGCCCGACGACATCGAGGGCATCTCGCACGCGCGTGCGCTCCTTGCACCGGACGGCGCCGCGCCGGTGCGCGATCATGTGTACACCACCAAGACCTATCACGACTCGTTTGATCCGATCCGCGCGATCCGTACGAAAGATTTCAGCTATATCGAGAATTACGCGCGCCGGCCGCTACTGGACCTGCCCTGGGACATCGAAGAAAGCCCCTCCGGCCATGCTGTCGCGCCATTGGTGACTGCGCCGCGCCCGGAACGCGAACTCTACGATCTCCGATCGGATCCCACCGAGACGAACAACTTGCTGGTCGGGGACGGCCTCGACGCAGCGGACGCGATCGCGACCAATCTCGCTGTCCGGCTCCATGATTGGCGCCAGCAGACCGGCGACGTCATACCATCGGACTTCGCCGGTAGCCGCATTGCGGCTCGCTACACCGAGACGTATTTGCAGATCCACGAGAAGCCGCCGACCGGTCGGTCGGCGATCGCGGTCGACCGCGGCATCGAGGACGGAGTCAAGCACGTCGAGCAATAGTTGCGTTCAGCGTGAACGTAATACGCGGGGATATCACGCCATGAGGTGCAGCTAAGCTCAGCTGATGCCCGCGCATCCGACGTCGTATCTCGTGGCTGCTTCCCAGCGCTCCGGCAGCACACTGCTGGTCGAATCGTTGCGCGCGACCGGCAGCGCCGGCGAGCCGCAGGAGTTCTTTCAGTACCTGCCGACTACCGGCATGGCGCCCCAGCCGCGGGAGTGGTTCGACGGAGTCGACGACGAGACGATCCTGCGGCTGCTCGATCCGTCGGAGCCGGGCACACCGGACACTGGCTCGTCTGCCGCCTGGCGTGAGCACATCCGCAGCTCGGGCCGGACGCCGAACGGCATCTGGGGCGGCAAGTTGATGTGGAACCAGACGCCGCTGCTGCAGCAGCGGGCGGCCGGATTACCCGATCGCTCCGGTGACAATTTGCGGGCAGCGATTCGAGACGTGATCGGAAGCGATCCGGTTTACGTGCACGTCTACCGACCGGATGTGGTGTCGCAGGCGGTGTCGTTCTGGCGGGCTGTGCAGACTCAGGTGTGGCGGGGCCGCCCAGACCCACAGCGCGACTCACGGGCCGCCTATCACGCCGGCGCCATCGCGCACATCGTCAGGGGTCTGCGCGATCAGGAGGAGGGCTGGCGTAACTGGTTCGCCGAAGAGCAGATCGACCCGATTGATGTGTCCTATCCGGTGTTGTGGCGCAACCTGACTTCTATAGTCGCCACGGTGCTGGAGGCGGTCGGCCAAGATCCGCGGCTGGCTCCCGCGCCGGTGCTGGAACGCCAGGCCAATCAGCGCTCCGACGAGTGGGTGGATCGCTACCGCGCCGACGCCGAGCGATTGGGGCTGCCGCAGTAGCCCTGCGTCACCCGCCTACCAGGGCGACGACGAACACCCGCCGGAACGGGAAGAACGTCGTGCCGTCAGGCCGGGGTGGATAGGCGTCGGCGAGCAGTGGGATGAGCTCCTGACAAAACTGTTGATACTCCTGCTCATTGAGTCGCTCGCCCACCGGCAGCAGCGCGGTGCCGCTGATCCAATCCAAAACAGGATGCTCGCCGGTCAGCTGGTGAATGTAGGTGGTTTCCCAGGCGTCGACAATGCACCCGGCATCGATCAGCAGCTCGGCGTAGTGCGACGGCGTGTCGACCACTGCGCCCACCCGAAACAGAGTGTCAAGCAGTGTCTTTGCGTATGGCTCGCGACGGGCTACCGCGCGGACCGCGGCATGCGATGGGGTCTCGAAATTGCCGGGCATCTGAACCGCGATCCACGCTCCGGCGTCTAGCTGTTCAGCCCACCGGACCATCAGCTCGTCGTGTTCGGGCACCCAATGTAGGGCGGCATTGCTCAGCACCACATCGGTATCGCCTTGCGGCGTCCAGGTTCTCAGGTCTCCGACAGCGGCGTCCAGGCCGCGCTCGACGGCCGCGGCGACCATCTCCGGTGAGCTGTCCACCGCCTCGACCACCGCGTCCGGCCAGCGCCGGGCCAGCTGTAGGGTCAGGTTGCCCGGACCGCAGCCCAGGTCGACCACCCGGCGTGGCTGCTGGGCGCCCACGCGGGACAGCAGGTCGTAGAACGGGCGGCCGCGGTGATCGGCGAAGGCCAGGTAGACGTCTGGATCCCACATATTGGTCCTCCTGACCGCGGCCCGCGTAACGCCTGATATAGACAACGTATTACCTGCTGATTGCCGGACGAGTCGAGGATGGGCAATGACCGACCCGGACGAGGCCGCGCAGGTCCGGCAGATCTGGTCTGAGCTGGGCTTGCCCGGGTTGATCGATGCGCACACCCATTTCATGCCGAAATCGGTGATGGACAAGGTGTGGCGCTACTTCGATTCCGCTGGCCCGCTGTTAGGCCGTGAATGGCCGATTACCTATCGGGCAGCTGAATCCCGGCGGGTACAGATGCTGCGGCAGTTCGGCGTACGTGGTTTCACGGCGCTGGTCTACCCGCACAAACCGCAGATGGCAGCGTGGCTGAACCAGTGGGCAGCCCAGTTCGCTCGGTCGACTCCGGACTGCCTTGCTACCGCGACGTTTTATCCCGAGGCAGGTGCCGGAGAGTACGTCGAGGCAGCCGTCAGCGACGGGACCCAAATCTTCAAAGCACATATCCAAGTCGGTCGCTACCAGCCCAACGACCCACTCCTCGACCACGTTTGGGGAGTCATCGAGGACGCCCGGGTACCCGTGGTGATTCACTGTGGCTCTGGGCCGGTCGCGGGCGAACATACCGGACCTGAGCCGATCCGACGTCTGCTGCGCCGCTATCCGCGGCTGCGGCTGATCGTCGCACACCTAGGGATGCCGGAGTACACCGAGTTTCTCAACATCTGTGAGACGTCAACCGACGTTCGGCTAGACACCACAATGGCTTTCACCCCGTTCGTCGAGGAAACAATGCCGTTCCCGCCGCCACAGTTTGATCGTCTGCGGCAATTGGGCGATCGCATCCTGTTCGGCAGCGATTTCCCCAACATCCCGTACGGCTACGTCGACGCGATGCGTTCGATCACCCGTCTGCCCGGCATCGACGATGACTGGCTGCGCAAGGTGTTCTACGAAAACGCCGCCGCCCTGTTCTTTCCGACCGGCGCACCAGGGTTCACGTGACGGCGGCGTGCCGTGAAGTCGGCTTTCGCGCGACGGCGCTTGGCCAGCGCAACCGGGCCAACAGCAGGCCTTCTGGTGGCGCGGCGTGGCCCTCAAGCCGCTGAGTCGACAGCGGGTGCAATGCCGTCAGCGCCGGTCGGTGATTACCGGACTGCGAAATCAGCCCGGGCAGGGTCCCGCGCGCAGCGGGACGCGAATCAGTACGAAATGCGCACGCGACAGCCAGCGTCTGCTCGTCGCCGACACCCGTGACCTCCAATACCGTCCATTTTTCGCGGACCGGGTATGACCAGATCGCGGCGAGGGTGTCCGGCAACGCGGTGTCGGTTTTAACCTGATACGCCGCAACATAGCCCGCACTCCCGTGGATGATCCCGCCCCGGGTTTCGCGGGCCGACCGTGCGTAGAGCCCCGGGATGTCGTCGGAGTCGGCGATGGTCGCGGTCCACCCGCCCTCTCGGAGGTGGTCGGCGAGTCGGCGCGCTGCGACCTCGGCGGTCTTGTGCAGCGGAATCTGCGGCGAACGAGCTTGCAGCGCAGCGAGATTGTCGGCGGCCGACAATGTCAGACCGATCCAGGTGTCCCGCCTGGTTGCACCGGTTGCGGACACGGCGTCGCGGCTGGTCACGCGGATGGCGTCGGCGCGTAGGCCGTAGCGGTCGGCGTAGCTGGCAATCAGCGACAGTGGCAGCACATCGGGACGCGATTCCGGGGGCGTGACACGCAGCAGTGCGGTAGTCCGCACGTCGGTGGCTGACCTGTCGGCCGGTCGCGCACTGCGGCCGGAACGCCGCATCGCCAACCGACGGCGCAGGATCGTCGTCACCGGATACCCGCGCCACCGAACCAGTAGCGTGATCACCACGAAGATGGCGATTCCGAGCACCCAATGCTCGCGGGGGGAGTGCCACGCGAAACCCAGGGCCGCAGCCACAATGGCCAATACCACCAGCGTGAATCGGCCAGTGGGCGGCGTTATGGATTGATGCTGGCTCACAGAGTGGGCTCCTTTCGTCTGTGCGCGGCGAACGCGGCGGCGGCCACGACTGCCAAAAACAGAGCCGCGCTCCCGCCGAACGCGACGATCCGCGGCGCGGGGCTCTTCGGTGCCGGTTCCGGTTGTGCCGCAACATGCTTCGTCGGCACTGCATCCTGGTCGGTGGCGGTGGGCAGCTCCCAGGTCAGGGCCGCAACCGAGTCCACGGTACCGGCGCCGACGACGTTCGACGGCGCGCGCGGCCCATTATGCGCGGTCGCGATGATGCGGTGAATTACCTGGGAGGCGTTCAACTCTGGATACTTGCTGCGAACCAACGCCGCGACACCGGATACGTAACCGGCCGCGTAATCAGTGCCGTCGAGCGGGACCAACTGTTGGCGTTGGTTGGGCAGACCGTTGGCCAGTCCGCCGTCATCGCGATTGCTCACCGAAACGATGTTCTCGCCGGGCGCCGCAATACCCACCCACGGCCCGGCCATCGTGAACTTCGACGGCTGGTCGTCTGGCGTCAGCGAAGCCACCGACAGCACGTATGGCTGCCACCATGACGGCACCGAAACCGACGTGACACTTGCCCAATTGCGGGGGTCCTCGGGGCGGCCCAAGTCGGTCAACGGGTTGGATTCACACGAGGCTGCGCCGGAACCCCAACCGGCGGAACCGCTGTCGCCGGCAGCGGCCACGATGACCGCGTCCTTGCCAACCGCCGCGTAGCGGATCGCCGCACCGAGTTCGGCTTGATCGACGTTGCGATCGGCGGGCAGGCAGGTGATCGCCGAGATGTCGATCACCCGGGCGCCCAGGTCGGCCGCATGCACAATAGCCCGGCCCAGCGCGGCCACGTCGACGGCCGCACGCGCCAGCGTCGGATCGCCGCCCGGAGTTCGCGGGGAGAACCTCGCCGATGTCACGCGCAACGACAGCAGCCGCGCCGCGGGCGCGATTCCAGCGAAGCCGTCGTCACCGGGCCGACCGGCGATCAGCCCGGCGACCAGAGTGCCGTGCCCATCGCAGTCGGTGAGGCCGTCGGTCGCTTCCACGTAGTCGCCACCGGGTTGCACGCCGGGCAGCCTCGGGCCCGGTCGTACCCCGGTATCCAGAACCGCAACTAATTGTCCGTCGCCACGCGAAAATCGCCAAGCCGCAGATGGATCCATCATCCGCTGGCTGGGCGTCGCCGCGCCCGCATCGGTACCGGGGATGACGCCGGGGCTACTGCAGTCGCCGTTTTTCGCCATCGGCTGCACCGGACCTGGGGCGCCGTTCGGCGGCCGAGCACCCTGGTCGACCTTGGGCTGGGTGATCGCCATCGCCGATGGGCTGACCCACAGCGCAGCGGCCAGAACCGCTGCGAGGCAACCGTATCGGCGCCGGGCGCGAGCAGAGATCATCGATTGAGCACCAAGCTGAAGAGGCCGACCAGGTAGGCGATGACAGGGATCAGCGATGCGTCGATTCCCGATGCGACGAAACCCAGCAGTCGCCGCACCGGCAGCGAATAGCTATCGGGGGAGGCAATCGACGGGTTCAGCGCGACCACCACCCACGCCAGCACCAGTGCTGCGAGCACTATGCCGGCGACAAGCGCGGCCAGATAGCGCGCGGTCCCGGTGTAAAGCACCAGTAGCGCAACACTCACCAAGTAAGGCTGGGCCAGCAACCAGGATTTGCAAGCGGCCGAGTCCCATACCCGGGCCCGCAGCGCAGCTGCCGCCGAGGTTGCGGCGACCACATACCAGCCCCAAGCGGACAGTGTTTCCGGATGCAATGCAATTGCCACCGACCCGATAGTGCTGAGTAGCACAGCGCCTGCGATGAAACCGGTTTGGTGCGCGTCGCTGATCCGTACCCGTCGCGGCAGATCCTGCAGCACCCGCAGCGACGGCGCTGATGGGGTGGGATCCCCGGGTGCCGGTATGACCGGTAGTGGGAATCGCGCCCACAACGCGGACAGTTGGGCGGCCTCGACGGTGACCAGCAGCGCCACCACAATCGGCAAGGAGCCAACAGTCACCAACGGCAGCTGCCAAAGCGATTCGGCGCCGGCAGCCAACAGCACGCCCACGCCCAGCACTGTTGTCGCGGTGAAAATCGCTATAGCGCCTCCACTTTCGCGATGAGGAAGGATGAGGTTGATCAGTGACCACGCGGTGACCCCGGCGGCGGTCAGCGTCACCGACGCCGCTCCGAAGCCGCCCGGTACCACCAAGGCCAATGCCGCGGCGATGGGCACCAGCGCGGCGGCCGACAACAGCGCGCCCACGCGGGGTGAACGGACGGCCAAGCCGGCCAGCGCGGCGAGCACCGCAATCGCGCTGACTGCGAACAGCCCGGCCGGCGCACCAGTGGCAACTCGGTGGGTAACGGCCAAGCCGGTTGCCGCCCAAACTAATCCAATGACCGCGGCCAACGCGCCGCGCTGGATGTGGGCGATCCCCCAAGGCTTCAATCGGGATGCGGAGAAGATCACCGCCGCGTCGGCGATGTCCTCGACGATGCCCGGCGCCGCCGGACCGGCCGGGACCTGTTGCAACGCCAGCAGATCACCATCCACTACGCCGACGGTGTCCAGACTGGCGTCGAGGCTGAACGGCGCCCCGCCGATCGGAGCAAGGGTGAGCCGAGCGGGGGTAAACGAGCCGGTATCGGGCTCGTCCGCCCCACCGTCTCGGGCGGCGGGAACCACCAAACGTTCTACTGCCGGCAGGATTTCGCGCAGCGGCAGCTCCGCGGGCAGCGCTACTTCGGTCAGACGGCTGTCAGACAGGATGGCGACCCGCACGATGGGCATCACAGCGCTGGACATCACCGGCTCCTCAGGCTTTGGGGGGACATTCGTTCTCTTTCTCTTGTCGAACCGCGGTCGTCGCGGAAGGCTCGGACGGCTCGTTATTTGTTTTGCACACTGAAATCTCGGGACAGCCGCTTACCCGGGAACCAGTCGCCATCCGGCAATTCCGCGGTGAGCTGTTCGACGGCCACGGCGATCGCGAACGCCGTTCCGGGCCGAAACGTCGAAATCCATTCGCCGTCGTAGGCGCGCGACGGGCTGACCAGCACTCTGCCCGCAGTGGTGTCGACGATGCTCATCCCCACCTCGGTGCTGGCCTGCTGTCCGTCGTGGCGGCAGCCGGCAACGACCTCGACGTAGCTGCGCGGCCCGGTGAACACCGACTCAACGACTGGACGCGCTGATTGCGGGATGCCCAGGTAGTCAAGGACTTCGGTCAGCGAGCCACCGCTCCGCAGTCGTTTGTCGGCCCGTGCGCCAACCCGGGCTGGCAGGCTGAACTCCCCGAACCGCGCCGGCGGCCGCTGCGCCAACCCAACACCCAGCACCGGCACCAACGCACGGGCATCGTGGATATCCATCGCGGTGAACGTCGCCAGTTGCGCGTTGCGCAGCGCCACGATGGTTTTTCGGGTTTTGTCGCCGCGCTGCGCGATGATCCCGCGCAGCAAATCGTCGGCACCGGAGGCCTGGCGGGATCCCACGTACCGCAGATCCAGCCAACGGTCCGGGAAGCACACCTGTCGGATCCAGTCGGCTACCGCCGGGTTGACAGCGCCGCTCTCGGACATCATGCCCATCTGGGTCAGCTCGGCGGCCTGCCGATCGATGAAGGCGCCCCGCTCAGCGGCGTCCGTGTACGGCATGGTGATCGCCAGCACCCACGGAAACGTCCCCGCTCCAACGGTTTCGGCGATAAACCACGCCTGGTCGACGGTGAGCTCGACGGCGTTAGGCTGAGCAGCCATCTATTAGCCGCCCCATTTGGCGCCTTCGGCTTGGTCGCGGGCCAGCATCGAGGTGGTGTTGTTCTCATGCGTGCCCGCCAACGCCCGGTAGGCCAACACCAACTGCTCCATGGCCTGATTCCACTGGGCCTGCCACGCCTGATAGCTCAACCCGGTATCGCCCTGCCAGCCCGCCTGCAACGCCGCCTGCTCACTGGCGATATCGGCGCCCAGGCTTTGCAGCGTGCCGGCATAGCCGGCCATGTCGGCGGCATGGGCAAGCATCGCCGGATAGTTGTACATGATCTGCGACATCACGAATCCTTTCGTCTAGGCCGGTCGGGTTTAGAAGCCGGGGTAGCTGCCGGCCGCGGCGGAATCGGCGGCTACATACGTGCCCGCGGCATCCCCGATGTTGGCCTGGGCCACATCCAGCAAGCTGTTGATCTTGGCCGCCGCCGCCACGAACCGGGCATGGGCAGCCTGAAACGCCGCCGCAGACTCCCCGGCGTGAAACGCCTGCGCCGACATCGCTTCCTGCTCGGCCTG
>NZ_DASPSP010000006.1:0-6756 GCF_035623875.1 Mycobacterium sp.
CAGTGCTCGTCGAAACGGTCAACGTCGAGGCCGGCGTCCTGCCCGGTCACCGTGAAGCCTGGCTCGTTGCTGAATACCTCGTAGCGGAGCCGCTGCGCGGACTCGATCAGTGTGGGATCGGTGGACAGCAGTAGCGAGTACCGCGGCTCGGTGGATGAACCCGTCCCCGGGGCGGGCTTATCAGCGGGTATGAGGACCGAGTCAATGCTCATGCCCTCACAGTTAGCGATGTTGATCAGCTAATTGGCATCGGCGCCGTGACGTGTCCGTGCACGGAAGATGACGATGTCGCAGCGAAGATCGCACAACCGCGCAGGTCGAGGCGATCGACGTTGCCTGGATCACAATTTTCATCCAGACTGCGACGGTGGCTGAGGTCGACGGCGCGACGTTCGACCTCGGCGTGTTGCGCACCAAATACGCCCAGGAACGCCAGCGGCGCCTGCGCGCCGACGGGATCTCGCAGTACGTCCAGGTCGCCGGCGCATTCAGCCGTTTCGCCCACGACCCGTGGGCCGATCCCGAATTTTCCCGCGACCCCATCACCGACGAGGTCGACGTCGCGGTCGTCGGTGCCGGCTTCGGCGGGTTACTGATCGGAGCCCGGTGCAAGCAACTCGGCGTCGACAACGTCCGGTTGATCGACAAGGCCGCCGACGTCGGCGGGACCTGGTATTGGAATCGCTACCCCGGAATCGCCTGCGACGTCGAGTCCTACGTCTATATGCCGTTGCTCGAGGAGCTCGGCTATGTCCCGACCGAGAAGTATGCCAAGGGCGCTGAAATCCTGGCCCACTGCCGTCGCATCGCCGAGCACTACGACTTGTACCGTGACGCGTGCCTGCAGACTGAGGTAAAAGAAATCCGTTGGGAGGCAAATACTTCCCGCTGGGTGATCTCCACTGACCGCGGCGACGAGATCCGCGCCCGGTTTGTGGCGATGGCAAACGGCTACCTACAGAGGCCGAAACTGCCTGGCATAAAAGGCATTACAACGTTCGGCGGTCACGCGTTCCACACCAGCCGATGGGACTACGAATACACCGGTTCCGACCTCGCCGGATTGTCCGACAAGCGCGTCGGCATCATCGGAACCGGTGCGACGGCGATTCAGTGCGTGCCGCGGCTGGCCGAATCCGTCGATCGGCTGTTCGTCTTCCAGCGCACCCCATCAACGGTCGACGTGCGGGCCAACCGGCCGACCGAACCCGAGTGGGCCGCATCGCTGCAGCCCGGGTGGCAGCAGCGGCGCATGGAAAACTTCCAAATCCTCACCGCAGGTGGTACAGCCGACGAGGACCTGGTCGACGATGCGTGGACCAGCCTCACCAAGAAGATGCCGATCGTGAACGACGCCGGGCCGAACGCCGCCGAACTGGCCGACTTCGCCAAAATGGAAGAGATCCGGGCGCGCGTCGACGCGATCGTCACCGATGTCGCCACCGCGGAGGCGCTCAAGCCGTGGTACGGCTACTACTGCAAGCGGCCCTGCTTCCACGACGAGTACTTGCAGGCGTTCAACCGTGACAACGTCACCCTCGTCGACACCCGCGGCCGCGGAGTCGAGCAGATCACCCATGACGGCGTCGTCGTGGACGGCGTCGAATACCCGCTGGACTGTTTGATTTTCGCCACCGGCTTCGAGGTCGGTACCAGTTACTCCCAACGCACCGGCTTCGAAGTCATCGGCCGCGACGGCTTGACCCTCACCGAGAAATGGGCCGACGGCGTGCGCACGCTGCACGGCCTGCACGTCAACGGCTTTCCGAACTGCTTCATCGAAAGCATCGCTCAGTCCGGCTTCACCGTGAACTTCCCCTATCTCATCGACACCCAATCCCGCCACATCGCCTGGGTGATCGCCTGGGCGTCGCAGCACGGTGTCGCCGAGGTGGAGGCCACCCTCGACGCCGAAGCAGCCTGGGTCGACACCGTCGTGGAACGCTCCAGCGTGATCGCCGGCCGGCGCGAGTCGTGCACCCCCGGCTACTACAACCGCGAGGGTCACGCCGATGCCCGGTTGAACAAGGACAGCTTTTTCTTCGGCAGCCCAACCGAATACGCCGACACCCTCGAGGCGTGGCGGGCGTCGGGCAGCCTCGACGGACTTGCGATAGACGCCGCGGCCCTAGCGGCCGAGCAGACGTAAAAGCCCCCGACACGCCGAAGCGTGGGGGGCTTTTCCGTTCCCCCGCAAGCGGGAGGTGCCCCCAGCTCGCCCGGGTCAGCCCTTGCGGGCCTTGACCGCCTCGGTGAGCTGCGGCGCAACCTTGAACAGGTCGCCGACCACGCCGTAGTCGGCGATCTCGAAGATCGGCGCCTCTTCGTCCTTGTTGACTGCGATGATCGTCTTCGATGTCTGCATGCCGGCGCGGTGCTGGATCGCCCCGGAGATCCCGAGCGCGATGTAAAGCTGCGGCGAGACCGTCTTGCCGGTCTGGCCGACCTGGAACTGGCCCGGGTAGTAGCCGGAGTCCACGGCGGCGCGGGACGCGCCGACCGCGGCGCCCAGCGAGTCCGCCAATTCCTCGACCACGCTGAAGTTTTCGGCACTGCCCACACCGCGGCCACCGGAAACCACGATGGTCGCCTCGGTGAGCTCCGGCCGGTCGCCGGCGACCGCCGGCTCGCGCGAGGTGACCTTGGCCGCGTTCTCTGCGGGCGCCGGCACCTCAACGGTGACCTGCTCGCCCGCGCCGTCGGCCGGTTCGGCGTCGATCGCGCCGGCCCGCACGGTGATCACTGGGGTGTCGCCGTTGGCCTGCGCCTCGACGGTGAACGCACCACCGAAGATGGAGTGGATTGCCTTGGGGCCGGCCTGCACATCGACGACGTCGACCAGCAGACCAGAACCGATCCGGGCGGCCAGCCGGCCTGCGATTTCTTTCCCGTCAGCGTTGGCTGCCAGCAAAACGGCTGCCGGACTTGCCGATTCGGCCAGACCGGCTAACACGTCAACGGCCGGGGTGATCAGGTAGTTCGCCACGGCGTCGGATTCGGCCACATAGATCTTGGCGGCGCCGGCCGACTTCAACCCGTCGACGAGCGGCTCGGCGGTGCCCGGCTTACC
The DNA here is from genome assembly GCF_035623875.1 of Mycobacterium sp. Taxonomy (GTDB): domain Bacteria; phylum Actinomycetota; class Actinomycetes; order Mycobacteriales; family Mycobacteriaceae; genus Mycobacterium. The sequence goes on from NZ_DASPSP010000006.1 coordinate 3,071, forward strand.
CACCACGACGGCGGCCGGCTCGCCCAAAACACGCGCCGCGGTGATCAATTCGGAGGTGACCTTCTTCAAAGCGCCTTCCGCGTGCTCGGTGAGCACCAGTACTTCAGCCATGGGTTATTCCGTGTCTCTCGGTTTGGGATTGGCGTCTTAGATGATCTTTTGCGAAACAAGATACTGGGCGATCTTGCTGCCGCCTTCGCCCTCGTCGGTGACCTTTTCACCGGCGGTTTTGGGCGGCTTGGGGGTGGCCCCCAGCACTGTCGACCCGGCGTTCTCCAGCCCGACCTCGTCGGCCTCGACGCCGATCTCGGCCAGCGTCAGCTTGGTCACTTCCTTCTTCTTGGCGGCCATGATGCCCTTGAACGACGGGAAGCGCGGCTCGTTGATCTTCTCGGTCACGCTCACCACCGCAGGCAGCGACGCTTCGAGGGTGAACACGCCGTCGTCGGTTTCCCGCTCGCCGGTGATCTTGCCGCCGTCGACCGACAGCTTCCGCAAATGGGTCAGCTGCGGCAGGCCCAGGTACTCGGCGATGATGGCCGGCACCGCGCCGCCGACGCCGTCGGTGGACTCGTTACCGGCGATCACCAGCTCGGTGCCCTCGATGGTGCCCAGCGCACGCGCCAGCGCCCATCCGGTCTGGATGACGTCCGAGCCGTGCATGCCGTCGTCGAGCAGGTGGACGGCCTTGTCGGCGCCCATCGACAACGCCTTGCGAATGGCCTCGGTAGCCCGCTCCGGGCCCGCGGTCAGCAGGGTCACCGATCCCTCGGTGCCGTCGGCGGCCTCTTTCTCCCGGATGAGCAGCGCCTCCTCAACGGCCCGCTCGTTGATCTCGTCCAGCACCGCGTCGGCGGCCTCACGGTCTAACGTCCAATCGCCGTCGGTGAGCTTGCGCTCTGACCAGGTGTCTGGGACCTGCTTGATCAGGACCACGATGTTCGTCATGAGTGTCGGTCGTCCTCCTCGGAAGAGCCCTGCAGCCGCCAGCCGCAAGACCTAGGTCACGGCTTATGCAACCCGCACACGCATGTTACTAGCGGGTAACTTTGTGCGGTTCGCTCTCACACCATAGCGGGTCGTCCTGCAGGTTCTCACCGCCCGTATCCGGTTGACCGTTCGCGATCGAGCCGCGAGGGCTAGCCTGCCTATGCATTGGCGTCCACCCCAAACTGAAGTTCGGAGATTCCAACCCGTGCTACCTACTTAGACAGCAGGAGAGCTGAGTTGAGGTTCACAGTTCACAGACCGCCCGACGGCGAGGTCTCCCTGCGCTGGCACCGCCCGTCCGGCGGCGATGTTACGTGCCGCGTTCACGTCGGCGTTGCACTGCCCCGATCTGCAGGCCACACACGCGAAGACCGCTTGGCTCTTGCGGTTTTCGGGCGCGACATGCCCACAAGCGGAGCATCGTTGCGACGTGTACGCAGCCGGGACCCGTTCCAGGTGCCCCGCAGCCTTGCCCTCAAGCCGGGTAAGCAGCCGGCCCCACCCCTGACGACTGATCGCGCGGTTGAGGCCCCGTTTTTGCGCAACCCGAACACCCGGCTGGTCCAGAGTTCCGCGCGCCGAGCGAGTCATCGCCCGCACGTCGAGGTCTTCCACCCGAATGGTGTCGAACCGGCGCGCCAAATCGGTAGTAATCTTTTCCACCCAGTCGCGTCGGCGGTCTGCTTCGCGGGTTTTGATCCTAACGATCGCCAGTTTGGTGCGCCCTCGGCGGCGGGAGTCGCGCTCGGCGCGCGCCTTGCGTTGCTGCAGGCGGCGCAGGCGGATCCGTTCAGCAGGTGTCAGGCTAGGGGTGTGCAGCAGCTCGCCGGCGGACAGTGCCGCCGACACCGCCACCCCGCGGTCGATGCCGACCACGCTGCTATCGCACGCCAGCTTATTTCGGGGTCGGCGTCTCTTCCCTTCATGAAAGCCGGGGTCTCCCGTTGAAGAAGGTCCGATGAGCACATTCCATACCCCCACCGAGGAAGCCGTCTTGACGTTGACCGGTGAACGCACCATCCCGGGCTTGGACGTGGAGAACTACTGGTTTCGCCGCCACGAGGTGGTCTACCAGCAGTTGACGCCACGCTGCGCCGGCCGCGAGGTACTCGAGGCGGGCTGCGGGGAAGGCTACGGTGCCGATCTGATCTCTCGTGTCGCGCGCCGGGTGATCGCGCTGGACTACGACGAGGCCACGGTGGCGCACGTGCGGGCCCGCTATCCGCGGGTGGAGGTCCTGCACGGCAATCTGGCCGAGCTACCCCTGGCTGACGCGTCGGTCGACGTGGTGGTCAACTTCCAAGTCATCGAACACCTCTGGGATCAGGTCCAGTTCGTCAGCGAGTGCGCCAGGGTGCTGCGGCCATCGGGGCTGCTGATGGTGTCCACGCCCAACCGGATCACGTTCTCACCGGGCCGTGACACCCCGATCAACCCGTTCCACACTCGGGAGCTCAACGCCGATGAGCTGACCCAGCTATTGGTCGACGCCGGGTTTGCGTCGGTGTCATTGAGCGGCGTGTTCCACGGACCGCGGCTGGCCGAGATGGATGCCCGACACGGCGGCTCGATCATCGACGCCCAGATCGCGCGGGCGATCGCCGACGCGCCGTGGCCGGCGGAGCTGTTGGCCGACGTCACCGCGGTCACCAGCGCTGACTTCGACGTCGTAGAGACGGATGCCCGCGACATCAATGCCAGCCTCGATCTGGTCGCAATCGCGGTGCGCCCATGACCCGCGCCGACGACGATGATGCCGGTGCAGCCGCCATCGTGGGGGTACCGCCCGCTTGCGGGGGAGAGCGGCGCCCATGACGAAGCCGACCGGTAGCCGGGTGCCCGGTCTGTTCACCCTGGTGCTGCACACCCATCTGCCGTGGCTGGCCCATCACGGCCGCTGGCCGGTTGGTGAGGAATGGCTCTACCAGTCCTGGTCGGCGGCCTATCTGCCGCTGCTGCGGGTGCTGCGCAAACTGGCCGGCGAGGACCGCCACCGACTGGTCACCCTGGGCATGACGCCGGTGGTGACGGCGCAGCTGGACGACCCGTACTGCCTGGACGGGATGTATCAGTGGTTGGCCAACTGGCAACTGCGGGCCGCCGAGGCGGTCAGCATCCGTTCCGGAGACCGGTCGCATACCGCGACGTCGTCCGTGCCAGAAGCATTGCGGTCTTTCGGGATTCGTGAATTCGCTGAAACCGAGCAGGCGCTCGATGATTTCACCACCGGGTGGCGCCATGGCGGAAGCCCGCTGCTACGCGGGCTGATCGACACCGGCACTGTTGAGTTGCTGGGCGGGCCGCTGGCGCATCCCTTTCAGCCGTTGCTGACGCCCCGGCTGCGCGAGTTCGCGCTGCGCGAGGGCTTGGCCGATGCCCGGCAGCGGTTGTCGCACAAGCCGATTGGAATCTGGGCACCCGAATGCGCCTACGCCCCAGGGATGGAACACGACTATGCGGCCGCCGGAGTCGGGCATTTCATGGTCGACGGGCCGTCGCTGCACGGTGACACCGCGCTGGGCCGGCCGGTCGGCGACTCCGACGTCGTCGCGTTTGGACGCGACCTGCAGGTCAGCTACCGGGTGTGGTCGCCGAAGTCCGGTTATCCCGGCCACGCCGCATACCGCGATTTCCACACCTACGACCACCGCACCGGCCTCAAGCCGGCCCGGGTCACCGGCCGCAACGTGCCGTCG
>NZ_DASPSP010000027.1:0-17279 GCF_035623875.1 Mycobacterium sp.
GCAACCCAGCCGGGATAACCAAGACTGTGGACGTCCAGTTCGCGCTGGCGTCCTGACCCAGAGACGCGAATCAGCGCCTGCGGGCCGGCTCCACTCCTAAACTCGCGTCATTGCGATGATGCTGTCTGAGGATGCGGGAGCAGGCTTGTGCTGGGTGTTCATCATGCGGCGATCTGCACCGCCGATGTCGAGCGGTCGATGAGGTTCTGGCGCGACGGGCTGGGGTTCGCCGAGCTGTTCGACCACACCTTCAGCGGTAACTGGCCGCAACTCTTCGGGGCCCGCTGCGATCAGCTGCGGTCGATATTCCTGGGTGATCCACAGGCCCCCGACACCGGCATCGTCGAACTCGTGGTCTTCGACGGAGCCGGCGATGCGCCGCCCCCAGCCCCGGGCCCTCGGCACGGATTCTTCCTGCTCTCCCTGCAGCGTGACGTCGATGCGACGCTGTCCGGCTTGGCCGCCTTGGGTTTCACCGACGGCGTACGTCGCATCGGTGTGCCCGCACCGAACGGCGGAACCGTCCCGATGGCGGTCATCACCGCGCCCGACGGGGTGCTCGTCGAGTTGATCGGGCCACCGGCGTGACCGCTCTGGTGACCGGCGGTGCGTCGGGTATCGGGCGAGAAGTCGCGGGCCGGTTGCGCGATGCGGGCAACGACGTCTTGGTGTGGGACCAAGACGGCGGCGACATCGATTGCGACATCAGCGATCCGGAGGCGGTGACCGCCGCAATGGGCCAAACCGTGCGCGAGCACGGTGTACCCACGCGGGTGGTGGCTTGCGCGGGCATCGGCGCGTCCGGCACGCTGTTGGCGGAGTCGGTTGAGCAGTGGCAGCGGGTGCTGGCGGTAAACCTCACCGGCAGCTGGCTGACCATCCGGGCCGCCGCTCAGGCGATGATCGATGCGGAAACTGGCGGATCGATCGTTGCCGTATCCAGCATCAGCGGAACGGTCGCCGACCGGGACATGGGCGCATACTGCGTGTCCAAAGCGGGGTTGAACATGCTGGTCAAGGTCGCGGCTGTGGAATGGGGCAGCTACGGCATCCGGGTGAACGCCGTTGGTCCCGGCGTTACCCGGACACCGATGCTGGGCAAACCGGAGCAACTGCCCGGCTGGGTGGAAGGCTTGTGTGAGCGCACCGCGTTAGGACGTCTCGGGGAAGCGGCCGATGTAGCCGGGGTCATCGTCGGTGTCCTCGAATTATCTTGGGTGACAGGCCAGGTCGTTCACGCCGACGGCGGGCTGGCCCTGCACAGCCCGATCGATGCATACGGTCAGATGCAGCGACTGCGTGGGAAAGTCAAGCAACCCCGAAATCAATGACGCCACGGACGATTTCACCGTTGAGCAGGTCTGCGTACGCGTCGTTGATGTCGTCGAGGCGATAGCGTTTGGTGATCATCTCGTCGAGCAGCAGCTGTCCGGTCTGATAGAGCCTGGCGAGCTTGTAGATGTCTGCCTTGGGATTACAGGAGCCGAAAACGGTACCCGCCAGGTTTTTGTTCATCAGGATGAAGTCCTGCAGGTCGAATTTGATCCCGCGCGTTGTTTGCGCGGTCATGCCGGTGAGCACGCATGTCCCGCCCTTGCGGGTCAGCCGCAACGCACTGCGGACGTCGTCGGCGCTGATCAACGATGGCGAGACGACGACGCCGTCGGCCATCACGCCGTAGGTCAGGCCGGTGACCAAATCCAGCGCGTCCTCGACGTTTGCGCAGCTGTGGGTGGCGCCGAACCGCAGAGCTGATTTCTGTTTGAATTCGACCGGGTCGACGGCCACGATCTGCGCGGCGCCGTTGATGCGGGCGCCCTGGATCGCGGCGGTACCGATCCCGCCGGCGCCGATGACGACGACGGTGTCGCCGCCGCGCACACCGGCTCGATTGGCGGCCGAACCGTATCCGGTGGGGATGGCGCATGACAACAGCGCGCTCGGTAGCAGCGGAAGATCCGCCTCGATCTTCACCAGTGAATTCGTCGACACCACAGTGTGTTCGGCGAATGCGCCGATCTTGGAGATATGACCCAACGGTTTGCCGTCGGCGAGGTGGTGGCGGAATGTGCCGTCTGTGGGCATTCCCGGGGTTAGGGTTCCGATACCGGCATCGCACAAGTACTCCATACCGGTTGCGCACCAGCGACATTGGCCGCAGACAGCGACGAACGACATCACCACGTGGTCGCCGGGCTCGAAATCGGTGACACCGCCTCCGACTTCGCGCACGATGCCGGAGCCCTCGTGGCCGCCGATGGTGGGAAACATTGTCGGCAGCCCCATCGCCCGCAGGACTTCGTTGGGCGCTGCCATGTCGCCCTTGAGGATGTGGTCGTCGGAGTGGCACAACCCGGCGGCGGCCATCTGGACGAGAACTTCGCCGGCGCGCGGCGGGTCTAGCTCGAATTCCTCAACGGACCACGGGCCGCCGACATCATGCAGAATCGCCGCCCGGCTTTTCATGACACCGGGGTAAAGGTGACCGGAAGCTTGTTGGGCGACCGGAAGGTGAGGCCGACGATTCTGGCGTTGTCTCCAGTCCCGTCGTCGGTCACCAGGGCCAAGTTCGCGACCCGGTCGAGCAAGCTGTTCAGCATCACCTGGGTTTCCAACCGGGCCAAGTGCATTCCCAGACACATGTGGATGCCGCCGGCGAACGCGATGTGTGCTTGGCGCGCGCGACGGATGTTGAACGTGTTGGAGTCGATCCAGCGCTTCTCGTCGCGGTTGGCCGAGCCCATACACATGTCGACCTGTGCGTTGGCCGGGATTGTCTTGCCGCCTATTTCGACGTCCTCGGTGGTGGTCCGCATGACCATTGTGAGCGGGGTTTCCACCCGCAGGCCCTCTTCGATGGCGGCGGGTATCAGTGAGCGGTCCCGATAGATCATCGCTAACTGTTCGGGGTGGGTGAGCAACAGGTACAACAGGTTGCCCGACGAGCGGTAGGTGGTCTCCAATCCGGCGGGCAATAGCAGACGCAAGAACGCGATGATGGCCTCGTCTGTGAGCTTCTCGCCGTCGATTTCGGCGGCGACCAGGTCGCCGATGATGTCGCTGGTGAGTTTGCTGCGGCGCTGCTCGACCTGCTCGAGGAAGTAGCCGTGTAACTCCGCCGCCGCGTTGAGCCCGGCGATGATGTCGGTCGGGATCGAAATGAGGTCAAGCGACAGCCGCCGGAACAAGTCGAGATCCTCCGCAGGCAGTCCGAGCAACACGGAGATGATCCGGGTCGGAAACTCGAACGTCAGCGCTTTCACTAGGTCGGCGTGTCCATCGCTCTTGATCTCATCGATCAGCTGATCGCACACCGGCCCGATGACCGACGGTTCCCACCGTTCCAGCGCGGTGGCGCGAAATGCCTTGGCCACCAGGCTGCGGTGGTCGTGGTGCTCTTTGCCGCCCATTGCCAGAATGGTGTGCCCCATCACCAAGCCGATGGTCTTTTCGTAGGCGGCGGAGGTGAAGATTCGATCGTCGCGGAAGGCCTGGAACACGCCGTCGTAGCCGAACAAGACCCACTCGTCGTCCGGCCGCAGTTCCTCGGGCATCTGCGTGTGGTCCGCCAATGCGCCGTGCCAGACCGGATCGGTGCGCCTCATGTATTCGAAGAACGGGTAGGGGCTGGTTTCACCGGTGAAGTCGAGGGTGACGGGTTGGCCGTCGGGGTCGGTGCTGAGCGTCATTCAGCGCTCCCTCCTGAGCAACCGTTGAATATCGCTATTATAATATAAATAGCAACGAAGCCCAACGACTTGTGGTGGCTACCGTAACAGGGACAGTATTGACCTGCATGACCCTCAGGGAGGCGGTGATCCGGCCGTGCTGAAACGCCGATTGGTCTGCCCCCTCGACGAGTTGCCGCCGGGCACGATGAAGCTGGTCGATGTCGGCAAGTTTGGCGTGGGTGTGTACAACGTGCGGGGGTCGCTGCACGCGATCGTCAACTACTGCTCGCACGAGGGTGCGCCCTTGTGTCTGGGCTACATTGGCGGAACCAACGAAGCCGACCCCGACGCACCGGACGGGCTGCGGCGTACCTGCGACGGGCAGATCGTCCGGTGCCCTTGGCACAATTGGGAATTCGACGTCACCACGGGCTGCAACCTCGCCGATCCGCGACGGCGCATCCGCACGTACCAGGTCGACGTCAGCGACGGCGAGGTGTACCTGACCGCATGAGCGCCATGGTCATCGATGCCAATGTTCAGCCGCATTTCCGCTCTAACGCCGAAATCCGGGATTACCTCCCTGCCGCGCACCGACTGCGGGCGATTCCCGACGTCGAACAGCAGTGGTATCAAGCTCCGGGCGGCGACTACCGCCGTGACCTATACGGCGAGCACTACCCGGGGTCGGATCCGGAAACCGTTGCCCGCCACCTTTTTGACGACGCCGGGGTGCAGTACGCCATCTTGAACCCGTTGACCCGCGGCAACATTGCCGACTATCTGCTCAACAGCCGCATCTGCGCGGCGGTCAACGACTGGCTGCTGGACCGATGGCTGGAGCCAGACACCACCGGCCGTTTCCGCGGCACCATCCGGGTGAATCCCGAGGACCCCAAAGGTGCGGTCGCTGAGATCGAACGCCTTGCCGCGCATCCCAAGCTGGTCCAGGTCGGCGTTCCGATGCAGTCTCGCGAGCCCTACGGCAAGCCGATGTTCGAGCCGATCTGGGAGGCCGCGGCCGCGCACGGGTTGCCGGTTGCGGTGCACATCAACGGCGGCAACGGCGTCGACTACGCACCCACGTTCGCCGGCCACGCGCACACCTACCCGGGCTATGCGGCCTTCATGCCGCTGAACTACTTCGTCCATCTCGCGACGCTCATCGTCGAAGGTGTCTTCGGCAGGCATCCGGGCCTGAAATTTGTTTTTGCCGACGGCGGATACGACATCCTTACTCCGCTGATGTGGCGGCTCGACACCTTCTGGCTGTCGATGCGCGACCAGACGCCGTGGGTGGACCGCTATCCTAGTGAATACCTGCCTGCTCACGTCCGGTTCTGTTCGTCGGCGTTCGATGGGCCAACCGACGCCGGTCAGATGCAGCGTTGGATGGAGTTCTCCGCCAAGGCGGAGCTGCTGATGTACGGGTCGAGCTATCCGCACTGGTCGACGTCGTCACCGGACGTGTCGGCCGAGGGTCTCGACGCTGCGCAACGCGAGAAGGTGTTGTGGCAGAACGCCAGTGAGCTCTACGGGCTTGCAGTTAAGGAGACAACGCGATGACCACCATCGAACGGGTCGAGCCGCAGACCGAGATCGCGGTCAGCATCGTCGACACCGATGTGCACCCGATGCCCGTCTCGACCGACGTACTGAAGTCCTACGCGCCCGCCGAATGGGTCGACAAGATCTGGCCGACCGGAAACGCCGTCACCCCGGTGCCGCATTTCTACGACACGCCGGACTCCTACAAGACCATGTCGATGCGTGTCGACGCGACCCCGCCCGGTGGCGGCTTCGCCGGCACCGATCCCGACTACGCGGCGAAACAACTGCTGGTCGACGCCGGCGTCAGCATCGCGTCGTTGGAACCCATGTGCGACGCGCAGCTACCGCAGGCCGAACACGTCTTGAAGTCGACCTACAACAACTGGCTCGCCGACGTTTGGCTGGACCAGAACAATGCGCACGGCCGCTGGCGTGGCTCGATCAGCGTCAGCGCGCAGGTACCAGAGCAGGCGGCGCGCGAAGTCGAGCGCTGGGCAGGCCATCCCTACATGGCGCAGGTGTTGATGACGCCGCAGACACGTGGAATCCCCTTCGGCAACCCGCATTTCGACCCGCTGTATGAGGCCGCGTCCCGCAACGGCTTCCCGGTGTCCACTCACTTGATGGGGCAGACGCCGTTCGAGTTGATTCCGCTGTACCCGGTGGGCAATCCGGCGCACTGGCACGATTTCTTCGCCTCCTGGCCGCTGCTTTACGTCTCGCACTTGATGAGCCTGGTGTTCGACGGTGCTTTCGACCGGCACCCCGATCTGCGGGTGGTGTTCATCGAGGGAGGCTTCACCTGGGCGATGCCGGTGATGTGGCGGATGGACCGCATCTGGGAGGCCCGCCGTGCCGACCTGCCGCACGTCCGCCGCCGGCCGTCGGAGTATGTCCGCGAACACGTCCGGTTCACCACCCAGCCGCTGGAAGACGCCGACGTCAGACAATTCCGTGAGTATCTGGAAATGATGGACCTCGGCGACAACCTGATGTTCTCGACGGACTACCCGCACTGGAGTTATGACTCGCCGGCCTATGCGATCAACCGTTTCCCCGCGGCGCACCGCGAGCGAATCATGCGCGGCAACGCGACCGAACTCTATGGGTTGCCATCGACGGTGAAGGCCCTGCCCGGGGAACAGCCGCCCGTCAGTGTCAGTTTCGAGTGAGGCAGTGACCGGGTCAGCCGCCAGCCTGAGGGCACTTGTCGATGAATACGACGCAAAGTGGTCGGCCCTCGATCTCGCGGGGGTTGCCGGCCTCTGGGAAGACGACACGCCGCAGCCGGTGTACATCGGCGACGAGTACGCGATGCCGCTGATCGGCGCTGATGAACTCGAGCGGCACTGGGCACGGCTCGCCGGACGCCTCAAGCGTGCGTCGGTGTCGTCACAGCTGCGGACGGCCGATCTGCTCACCGACGGCTTCGCGCGTTGCGTGGTGTTGAGCCGATGGCGCTTCACCGCACGCGAATCCGATGTCGAGCACAGCGGCAACAGCTGGATCACCTGGCTGTTGGTGGCGCGCGGTGAGGACTATCGGATCTTTCACCACATGGAGTCGCAGGTCTACCTTGATGACCATGACGACCGAGACCGATCGCGTGCAGCCGAAAGGCCGCCCTAGGGGGATCAGCCGCATCGATCCGGCGCTGCGCGACGCCGCAGCCGGCCTGGACATCGTCGAATTCCGTGCGGAGTCACTTCCCGCCGAGCGGGAGCGCGCCGACCGGCTCGCTGCCGAGCGCGCGGCGGCCGTCGACACCGGCAGCGTCGAGATCGAAGACCGCGCCATCACCGGTCCGGGGGACCGGCGGCTTGGCCTGCGCCTCTACCGCGGCCAGACCAAGTCGCCAGCGGCGCTGGCGGTGTATGCGCACGGCGGCGGCTTCGTGACCGGAAACCTCGATACCGACCATTCGCACTGTGTGGAGCTGGCCCGCGCGGCCGGCTGCCTCGTCGTGTCGGTCGACTACCGGCTGGCGCCGGAGCACCCGTGTCCGGCAGCACTCGATGACGTCGACGTAGCGTTTCGCTACGTCGTCGAGAACGGCGACCGCCTCGGCGCGGACGGCACCCGCGTCGTGGTGATGGGCCGGGATGCGGGCGCGGCGCTGGTCGCTGCACTGGCCCAGCGCATGTTCGACCAGGAGGGCCCGCCGATCCTGACCCAGGTGCTGCACCAGCCGATGCTCGACGCCGACGCCACGCCGTCGCGTCGGGAATTCCAGCGCACGCCGGGACTCAACGGCCCCGCCGTGAGCCGCGCGTGGGGCCACTACCTGGGTCACAGCGCCGCGACGGCCCAATTCGTACCGGCCCATCGGGCGAACTTGGAGGGACTGCCGCCGGCCTTCATCAGTTGCGCGGAGATCGACCCATGCCGCGATGAAGCCATCGACTATGCGAACCGGCTGCTGCATGCGTATGTGCACACCGAATTGCACGTCGTTGCCGCGACATTTCACGGGTTCGATTCAGTGGTGCCGGAGTGGGTTGTCTCCCGGGAAAGCGCCGCACTGCACGCTCAGGTGCTCCGCCGCTCGTTTGCCATTTAGTTGCTCTCCACGCCGAGCGTGGACCCACGGCGAGATTTCTTTTCGTATTTTCCGCCGTGGGTGCACGTTGGACGTTGGTGTCAGATCAGATCGGCTGGAACTTGGTGATCAGCCACTTGCCGTGGACCTTCGTCAACGACACCAGCACGCTGCTCGACGCCATCGCCGGATCGGGCCGGTCTTTGCTGACGGTGGCCTGGTTGACGAAGAGCAACACGACCGCCGAATTCGGGTGCAGTTCGGACGCCGCCGCACCCACCACCTGAGCTGTCGTTGTCAGCGCCTTTTCCTTGGCGGCCGGGGTCACGATCTGCCGGGTGAACTGGTCGTAGTAGTTCAGGAAATCCCCGGTGAGATGGGATTTCGCGGCGGCGAAGTCCTGGTTGAGGGTGTCTGGTTTGTAGGAGAGCAGCGCGACGGTGCCGTCGCGCGCGGCGTCGACCGCGCTTTGAGCGGCAGCGGCGTCGGTCTGCTCGTCAGGCCGGTACTGAACGACGTACAACCACGCCGCCAGCGCTCCGGAGACCAAAAGAAGCAAGACGAGAACCACCGGGGCGAGTTTGCCGTGTCGGCGCCGAGCGACCTTGTCGCCGATCCACGAGGTGATGCCGCGCTCGGTCGTGTCGCCGTCCTGATGTGCTTCGTCGGCGTCGTCTGCGGTCTTGTCGATTTCCACCCCGTCGCTGGGCTCGAGATCCGGCGCGCTCTCGACGTTGCGCTGCTCGGTCTTGTCGTCCGCGCTCATAGCACGAACTCAACTTTCGAAATCTTCAATTGGTCACCTTCTCGGACCACTGACACCCGGAACCGGAAAGCCCGTGAATCATCTTTGGCGCCGGCCGAATTGGTGACCCGTTCGTTAGCCAGGACCAGAACGACAGCGGAATCTTTACCCATCGACTCAACCGCGGTGGCCTTGACCGATCCTTGGGTGACAGCCTTGGAATCTTTCACCACCGACGCGAAATCGTCCGCGCGACGCTGGAAGTCGTCCCTGAATTCGCCCGTCGAGCTGTCGAGTACCCGCTGGACGTCTTCCTTGGCGTTATTGAAGTCCAATGACGTCAGGTTAACCACGCCTTGTTTGGCGGCAGCGATGTAGGCCGCGGATCGCTGCCGTTCTGATTGGACGGTCTGGTGATGCCACAGCATCCATCCGCTGGCTCCCAGTAGAGCGCAGATCGCGACGATGGCGGCGCCGGCAAGGGGCTTGGATAACCGGGATAACTGCGGTACCGGCAACCGCCGCCGGGTTGGTTCGGGCGACGCTGCGGGTGACTCCGGCGTTTCCGACGGCTCGGGCGTTTCGGGCTTCTCCTTGGTGGCGTCTGCGGCTTCGACGGCAGTGGTGGCTTCGGTGGTCTCCTCGGCATCCTCGGCGGCCTGCGCCTGCGCCTCACGCCGCAACTTAATGGCCCGGGCGCGTGCGCGCGCCGCCGCAGCCAGCGCTTCCGCCTCAGCGGCCTCGGCCTCGGCTTGCTCGGCCAACGCGATCGCGTCCGCCTTCGCCTTGGCGGAATCCTGCGGCCGCTCGCCCGCGTCAGCCATGGCGACTACAGCTTCTCGACGTCATTATCGACTGAACTCCGGTATCTCTTACTGTATTGGTCATTGCTACCATCGAGGGCACCAGTGAACCCCGACTGGGATCGAACCGGACGGATGACCAGGACACGCCCAACCATCATCCGCAACGGTGAAGGAAGGCCATGGAGGTCCAGCCAACGTCATGACTGCCGTCGATTCCCCCGAAAAGATACTCTTCGCCTCCACCAGCCAAGCTTTTCTCCAAAAAGAGGTTCCGCTGAGCCGGGTGCGGGAGCTGCACGCGGCGGGCGTCTCCTTCGACAAGGCCTGGTGGCAGCGGGCCGCTGAGCTGGGTTGGACGGCTCTGCTGGTCCCCGAGGAACTTGGTGGTGGCAGCGTCTCGGGCGATGGTGTTGCCGATCTGGCGATGGTCGCCGAGCAGCTCGGAAAAACTGTGGCGCCGGGGCCGCTGTATCCGGTCAGCACGGTGCTCGCGGCGCTGGTGGACTGCGCCGAGCACCAGTCCCATGCGGCCACGATCGAGTCGTTGATCTCCGGAGAACTGGTGGCCTCCTGGGCGGTCTACGAGCCGGGGCAGGCCTGGGCGCCCCATCGGCCGTCGCTGACCGCCACTCAGATCGATTCCAAGACCGGCTCCCGCTATCGCGTCAACGGTGTCAAAGACCGCGTGGAGGCGGGTGCCCAGAGCGACCTGCTACTTGTGGTGGCGCAGAGCGACGACGGCGTGCGCCAATTCCTGGTGCCCACCAACGCCCCCGGGGTGCGGGTCGAGCCGCAGCAGTCGATCGATCTGGTCAAGCAATACGCTCGCGTGCATTTCGACCACGTGGACGTCGAACACAGCGCGGCCGTCGGCAGCGCCGCCGAGACCGCCGGACTGATCGACCGTCAAAGCCACCTCGCGCAAGTGCTGCAGTGCGCCGAAGTAGTCGGCATTGTGCAGACAGTTTTCGACTTCACCGTCGCGTGGGCGTTGGATCGGCACACCTTCGGCCGCCCGCTGGCGTCCTACCAAGCACTCAAGCATCGGTTCGCCGATATGAAGATGTGGTTGGAGGCATGCCGGGCGACGACCGCCGCAGCGGTGGCCGCCATCTCCGCCCGTTCAGCCGACGCCGGCTTGTCGGCCAGCATCGCCAAGTCTTATGTCGGGGAAATGGCCACCGAGATCGTCCAGGGCTGTGTACAGATGCACGGTGGAATCGGCGTCACCTGGGAACACGATCTGCACGTGTATCTGCGGCGAGTTGCGCTGTACCGGGCCATGTTCGGCACGCCCGAAGAGCACAACCTGCGGGTGTACCAGTGGCAAGAGGCAGGAAATCGAGCCCCGAGGTCTGCTTGATGACCGAGGCTGAACTGGTATCCACCGACGTGGAATCCATCGACGAGTTCCGCGCCCGGGCGAGGGCCTGGCTGGCCGACAACATGCCGCCTATCGATCCCGCGTTTCCGCCGGCCGCCCACCGCGATGAGGAGCACTGCTGGCAGCGCGCCCGTGAACTCCAAAAGCGGCTGTACGAAGGCGGATTCGCCGGAATCTGCTTTCCGCGCGAGTACGGCGGGTTGGGTCTGGACTACGAATACCAGAAGGTATTCAACGAGGAGAGCCTCAGCTATGAGATGCCGCTGATCCTCAACACGCCGACGTTCACCATCTGCTGCGCGACGCTGCTCGACACCGGTAGCGAAGAACAGAAGCGCCGGCACATCGCTGCGGCGTTGCGGGGCGACGAGGTACTGGTTCAGCTGTTGTCCGAGCCCAGCGGCGGATCGGATCTTGCCGGTGTGATCACCCGTGCCGAGCGGGAGGGGGACCACTGGGTGATCAACGGCGCAAAGACGTGGAGCACCAGCGCATTCGCCGCCGACTACGGACTTTGCCTGGCCCGCACCAATTGGGACGTGCCCAAGCACGACGGCCTCACTATGTTCCTGGTGCCGATCAAGCATCCCGGAATCACGTTGCGGCGCATCACTCAGCTGAACGGGTCAACGGAGTTCTGTGAGGAGTTCCTCGACGGTGTCGACGTCGGCGACGACGCGGTCGTCGGCGAGGTCAACGACGGGTGGTCGGTGGCCTCGCGCCAGCTCTATCACGAGCGCCGCGCGGTGGGGCTGGGTTCGGAATTCGCCAGCGGCAGCGGCAGTGAGGGCGGCCGAACGACGCCGGTGAACTATGCGCGGCTGGCCGAGAAAACCGGGCAGGCCGACAGCGAGCGGGTACGGCAGATAGCCGGACGGGCATTAGTGCACAGAGCGGTCAGCGACCAACTGGGCGACCACGTCTACCGCAGCGTCCGCGACGGCACGCTGCCGCCTGCCGCCGGAACCCTTCTCCGGCTTTTCCACGCCGAGACGGTCACCCTGGAGATGGACGCCGGGCTGGCAATCACCGGAACGGCCGGGGTCGTCGGCGCGGAAGGGGAGGGGCTCGAGACCGGTCTGCGCTACCTGTCCCGCCAAACGGTCTGCATTGGCGGTGGTACCAGCGAGTTGGCCCGCAACGTCATCGGCGAGCGGGTGCTGAACTTTCCCCGCGAGTACGCCGCCGACCGTGGTGTGCCGTTCAGCCAGGTGCGGCACGGCAACTAAAGCGTCTATACCGTGCGGGCCAGCCGGTCTGCCAGCAACTCAGCGAACCGCGCCGGATCCTCGGGTGTGTCGCCTTCAGCGAGAAGTGCTGTGCCATAAAGCAATTCGGCGGTCTCAGCTACTGATGGATCGTCCCCGCGGTCTTTGTGCGCCTGCTGCAGGCCGGTGACCAGTGGATGGTTCGGGTTGAGTTCCAACGTCCGCTTCTCGACCGGAACGTCTTGGCCGGAAGCCCGGTACATGCGGGCGAGCGTCGGGGTGATACCGAAGGCGTCGGTGATCAGGCAGGCCGGCGACTCGGTCAGCCGGGTGGAGAGCCGCACTTCCTTGACGTGCTCGTTCAGGGTCTCCTTCAGCCAGGTCAGCAGATCGGCGAAATCCTTCTCCCGCTCCTTGCGTTCGGCCTCGTGGGCCGTCTTCTCTTCCTCGGTGTCGAGGTCCACCTCGCCCTTGGCCACCGACTGCAGTGGCTTGCCGTCGAACTCGGTCACCGACCCCAGCCAGATCTCGTCGACGGCGTCGGTGAGCAGCAGCACCTCGTAACCCTTGGCTTTGAATGCTTCCAGGTGCGGTGAGTTAAGAATCTGCTGCCGTGACTCTCCGGTGGCGTAGAAGATCTGCTCCTGGCCGTCCTTCATCCGTTCTGCGTAGTCGGCGAGGGTGGTGAGTTCGTCGTCGCTGTGCGTCGAGGCGAACGAGGAGATTTGCAGCAACGTCTCCTGGTTGTCGAAGTCCCGCATTAGGCCTTCTTTGAGGACCTTGCCGAACTGGCTCCAGAAGGTGCGGTAATCATCCGGCCGCTCGGCCTGCAGTTCCTTGATCGTTGACAGGACCTTCTTGGTCAAGCGACGCCGGATCGCGTTGATCTGTCGATCCTGTTGCAGCATCTCGCGGGAAACGTTCAGCGACAGATCCTGTGCGTCGACGACGCCCTTGATGAAGCGCAGATATCTGGGCATGAGCTGGTCGCAATCGCCCATGATGAAGACGCGCTTGACGTAAAGCTGGACACCGATCGCCGCGCCCGGTTCGTATAAGTCGAACGGGGCGTGCGACGGGATGAAGAGCAGGGCCTGGTACTCGAAGGTGCCCTCGGCTTTCATCGAGATGACCTCGAGCGGCTCATCCCAGGCGTGCGCGATGTGTTTGTAGAACTCCTTGTACTCGTCGTCCGAGACTTCGTCTTTGGGCCTGGCCCACAGCGCCTTGCTTGAGTTGAGGGTCTGGGTCTCTAGCGTGACGGTCTCTTCGCCACCTTCTTCGGAGGCAGGGGTCTTCTTCTCGACCTCCATTCGGATGGGCCAGGCGATGAAGTCGGAGTACTTCTTGACCAGCGTCCTGATCTTCCACTCCGAGGTATAGTCGTGCAGCGCGTCTTCGGCGTCTTCGGGCTTGAGGTGCAGGGTGACCGACGTTCCCTGCGGAGCACCCTCGACCGAGGCGATGGTGTAGGTGCCGTCGCCGCTCGACTCCCACTTGGTGGCCTCGCTCTCGCCGGCCTTGTGGGTGAGCAGCTCGACCTTGTCGGCCACCATGAAGGCGGAGTAGAAGCCGATACCGAATTGACCGATCAGTTCCTCGGACACGTCTGTGTTTTTAGCGGTCTGGGCCTCACGCAACTGCTGACGCAGCTCGGCGGTACCCGACTTGGCCAGGGTGCCGATCAAATCGACGACCTCGGTGCGGGTCATGCCAATGCCGTTGTCGCGAACGGTGAGAGTGCGCGCGTCCTTATCGGCCTCGATCTCGATATGCAGATCGGAGGTGTCGACGTCCAGGTCCTTGTTCCGGAACGCTTCAATCCGGAGCTTGTCCAGGGCGTCGGAGGCGTTCGAAATCAACTCCCGTAGAAACGAATCTTTATCGGAATAGACCGAGTGGACCAGCAAGTCCAGCAACTGGCGCGCCTCGGCTTGAAACTCCAACTGCTCGACGCCCGAAGTCATGACTATCCCCTTTACGCCCTCCATGAGATTCGCATTCGAGGGGCAGGCTACAGGATCGCGCCGCTGTCCTTGGCCTTGGCGATGTCGTCCCAGTCGAAGCCGAGCTCCAGCAGAATTTCCTCGGTGTGCTGGCCGTGTTCGGGCGCGCGTCCCGGGCCAGGTGGAGTTTCGTCGAACTGCACTGGTGCAGCGACCATTACGTATTCGATACCCTGGTCGTCGACATTGGTGATCAGGTAGCCGTTGGGTTTGCTCTGCGGGTCGTTGAGCGCCTCACGCGGGGTGGCCAGCGGCGCCCACACACCGGGCTCATCGGCCAGCGCTTTCCGCCAGTGCTCCAGGTCGTGCTCGGCGAACTTGGCACCGATCAGGGCGGTCGCTTCGGCGGCGTTGGCGACCAGATTCGACGACGGCACGAAGCGCGCGTCGGTGGCCAGCTCAGGCAACCCGATCCGCTGACAGAATCCGGCCCAGAACTTGTCCGGCTGGAGAAACACCATCTGGATCCACCGGTCGTCCTTGGTCTTATAGCGGTTGACCAGCGGGTTCATCGCCAACCCCGGCGGTGCTCCCGGGATGCCGTCGATATCGAAGAGGTCGGCGACCGAAATCGAGGGGGCGATGCTCCACATCGCCTGGGCCAGTAGCGACGAATCCACGATCGTCGGCTCGCCGGTCCGCTCGCGGTGGAACAGTGCTGCGCAGACTCCGCCGGCCAGGGTGATTCCCGCCTGCAGGTCGCCGAAGGCCGGGCCCTGCACGGCGGGATTTTCGGTGCCGAACGGCGTGAGCGTGTAAGCGACTCCGCCGCGAGCCAGATACGTAGCGGCATCAAAGCCGCCCCGGTCGCGGTCGGGCCCCCGCACACCCAGACCCGTTCCGCGCGCGATGATGATGTTCGGGTTGAACGCGCGAATGTCTTCGACTGTCAGACGTGCCCGCTCCAGCGCTGCCGGGAGCCAGTTGGTGAGCAGTACGTCGGCTCTCGCGAGCAGTCGCCCGAAGAACTCCCGGCCGGTCTCACTCTTGAGATCTAAAGCGATGCTTCGCTTTCCGCGGTTGCTCAGTTCGAGGATGAAGTCGGCATCGGCACGTGCCGCTTGCCGGGTGAACCCTCCGACCACCAACGCCCGGCCCGGATCACCGACGACGCTCTCCACCTTGATGACCTCGGCGCCCCAGTCCGCCAGAGCGACACCGGCAGCAGGAACATACGTCCATGAAGCCAGTTCGACGACCCGGACGCCGCTGAGCACGGCTGACATTTGCCCACTCTTTTCGGTGTCTTTTCTATTTTAGGTAGTATAGATACTATAGGTATTCGTCAGCCTGTACTGCAACGACGCAGCGTCGTGGAAGAGATGCGATGGAGTCGAATGCTCGTCCGGTCCCACCTGATGGCCGGGTCGGCGCCTCCGTCGGTTATCCCGGCACTTGCGCGAAAGATCTCGAGCCCCAGTGTGATTCGCCTCTACCAAAGGTGCTGAGAAAGGAACGGCGATGGGCAGAGTGACGGGCAAGGTGGCGGTGGTCAGTGGGGCCGCGCGCGGTCAGGGCCGCTCTCATGCCCGGATGCTTGCCGCCGAGGGCGCCGACATCATCGCGGTGGACCTGTGCGCAGACATCGAAACCAACGAATACCCGCTGGCCCGCCCGGAGGATCTCGACGAAACCGCCCGGCTTGTCGAGAAGGAGGGCCAGCACGCCTTCACCGAGATCGCCGATGTTCGCGATCGCGCCGCCCTGTCCGCGGCGATCGACCGGGGCGTCGCCGAGTTGGGTCATCTCGACATCGTGGTCGCCAACGCAGGCATCTGCCCGCTCACCGCAGGCCTGCCGCCGCAGGCCTTCGCTGACGCGGTGGACGTCGATCTGCTCGGCGTGATCAACCTGGTGCACACCAGTCTCAAGCACCTGCAGGCGGGCGCCTCGATCATCGTGATCGGATCCAACGCGGCGTTCATGTCGTCGATGAACACCACCGGCATCGACGGCGGTCCCGGTGGAGCAGGATATGCTTTCGCGAAAATAGCTGCCGCGCACTATGTCAACGATTTTGCGCTGGCGCTGGCCAAGTTCTCCATCCGGATGAACGCGGTGCACCCGACAAACGTCAACACCGACATGTTGCACAGCGCGCCGATGTACCGGGCCTTCCGGCCCGACCTGAAAAACCCGACCCGCGAGGATGCGGAGCCCGTTTTCCCGCTGGTGCAGGCGATGCCGGTGCCTTATGTCGAACCCGAGGACATCAGTGAGGCCGTGCTTTTCCTTGCCTCGGACGCCGCGCGCTACATCACCGGCCAGCAGTTGCGTGTCGACGCCGGTGGCTTCCTCAAGGTGAAGCCGTGGGCAGGCGCATGAGGTTACGTCAATCGGACTGCAGCCCAATCGAAATGGAGAGGTAAGCATGGCCACCGCCGACGACGATGCAGTGGGGGTGCCTCCAGCCGCGCAGCGGCGAGGGGGACGCAGCGATGAGGAGGAGTGGGCGAATGGCTAAAGGGATCATCTACCTGGAGTCGATGCCGGTGTCGCCGGACCGTGAGGCGGATTACCACAAGTGGTACAACGACACCCACCTGGCGGAGATCTGCTCGGTGCAGGGCATCGTCTCCGCGCGCCGGTTCGCGCCCACCGACGGGAAGGGCCCATTCGTCGCGATCTACGAGCTTGACTGCGACGACCTCGACTCGGTGGTGCAACGGCTGGGGGAACTCGGTGCCAGCGGCAAGATGTCGTCGCTGGAGCTGCTCAACATGGAGACGCCGCCAATTCCCAAGGTTTATCAGCAGATCGGCTCCTACACAAAGTGACTCCTGCAGCACAGGTACCTCCGGAGATCCAAAAGCGCATCTATGCGCTGATGGTACTGATGAAGGCGGCCGATGACCGGCTGTCGAAGGGCATTGGCACCGGAGAATTCATGTGCGTGTACTGGCCGTCGCGCGGCCAGGAGGCGATCGCCGCGGCGATGGGTGTGTCGTTGCGACCCGACGACCAGCTGGTCACGACCTACCGCGGGCTGCATGATCTGATCGGCAAGGGCGTCCCGCTGGAGGAGATCTACGGCGAGATGATGGGCCGTACCGTCGGCGCCAGCCGCGGCAAGGGCGGCACCATGCATATCGCCAAACCCGATAAGGGCGTGATGCTTTCGACCGGGATCGTCGGAGCCGGACCTCCGGTAGCGGTGGGTCTGGCGATGGCCGGCAAACGCAAGGGCCTCGACCGCGTCACGGTGGTCAGCTTCGGTGACGGCGCCACCAACACCGGCTCATTCCACGAAGCTGCCAACATGGCCGCGCTGTGGGATCTGCCGGTTGTCTTTGTATGCCAGAACAATCTCTATGCCGAAATGACGCCGACGGTTGACACGATGAAGCTCGAACACGTCGCCGACCGGGC
>NZ_DASPSP010000035.1:0-5418 GCF_035623875.1 Mycobacterium sp.
GGGTCCTCTGACAGGCTCAGGGACTGGTCCGTTCGAAAGTGGCGGCGCGACCCGAAACCGGCGATACCGCGGAGCACGATGCTGGTTGCGACGCGTTGTTGTTCGTATATATCGAGCATCGTCTCGGCCACGAAGCGACGACCCTCGCGTTGACGCTCACCAAAGTACGCGCTGAGCTTGAGACATTCTTCGTCTACCACCACTACCTCCCTTGTGATAAAGCCGTTTTCACTGCAGTCGCTCCTGAGCCGAGGTCACCGAGCAGAAGCAACGCTTCCACTGGTGAAATCTCGTCGACGCGCCGCTCCTCACTGCGCCGGACGAGGCAGCGCGCCAGAAGCGATGGCCGCCGCGACCATCCAGGCGGCGGCGTAGCCGAACGCCACCGCAGGCGAAAACAGGGTGTACAGCAACCCGGCAACGACGGTGGCCACAAGGTCGCCGACAGCCTTCACCGCTCCTAGAACCCCAAACCCGCTGCCGCGCAACCGGTCCGGCAGCAGCTGCGCAATGACTGCGGATTCCGTGGGTTCGGCAAATCCGATGCCCGCTCCGGCCGCTGTGAATGCAACCGCAACGGCGAGCACACTATGCGAACCGACAGCGAAAGCGCAGTATGCGATGACATATACGACAGCGCCTGTCGCGAACACCACCCGCGGACCCGCGCGGTCAAACCACGGTCCGGCTACCAATGATGCGAACGTAGCGACCACGTTGTGGCCTGCATAGATCAGGATCGCCACCGTCGTCGCCGTGGCAACCGATCGCTGCGGCGAGGTGAGCAATTGGGTGGCGCGCAGTATCAGCAGCGTCGTTGCGAGGTTGCCGAACTCGAACAACAGCACCGGCACTAACGCCCGAACGGCCCCGGCATCCCGCAGAGCTCGCAGGTCGAGCCGACGCGCCGGGGGTCTGCTGTCGGGACGCGCACTATGTCGCCGGGACTCGCGTGCGGCAACGATGATCGCGACCGCAGCAAGGAGGCCCGGAATCGCAGCCAGATACAGCGCTGGTCGGACACCAAACCAGGCCACCAAACCGGCTGCCAGCAACGGACCCGCAACCGCGCCCAGGTTGTCACCCGCCCTTTCGAGCCCGAACGCCCTCCCATGCGCTGAAGTCGGGCTCAGAGCAGCCAGTAATGCGTCGCGGGCCGGAGATCGTAAACCCCGGAACAACCAAGCGATCGCGCGCAGCGCACCTGCCTGCCATACCGTTGCCGCCGCACCTATCGCTCCGGTCGCCACCGCGGTGCCCAGATAGCCACCCGACGCGGTCCGGCCCCGTCGGCGCGGGTCGTTCGCCAACGGCCCGCCGATGAGCTTCATCGCACCGATCAGCGCATCACTGATCCCGTCGATCACGCCGATTGCCGCCGCGGAGGCTCCCAGCGTGCCGGTGAGAAAGGCCGGCAGCACCGACGTCGTCACCTCATGACCGGCGTCAGAGAAGAAGCTCGCCGCACTGACCGCGCCGACACCCGGTGTGAGCCAGCGGGCGTCACCTGCACCGATCGCCCTGTTATCACTCATTCCGTCGACGCCGCCCATCCCCTCCCTAGATCGTGGACATCAGCTCGAACGAGCCTACGATGCGTCGTTCGACGAGGGCGGGTTCACCAGGCCGGCCACTAACGCCAAGATCAACAAGATGACACCGGCGATCGGAAGCACCAGCGCGAACGCGGCCAGCCCGGCAGCCGGCAACAACTCGACCATGATCTGCTCGGGACCATAGACCGTCGACGAGATCGCATCCGGTGAAAGCGCGTCCAACGCAACGACATTCGACAAGCTCTCATGTTCCAGATGCTCGTTGATCAGCGGCTTCCCGAGAAAGAACCGCTTCCACGCGTCGGAAAACGTCGACGGGATCTTCTGGTCGTCAGCTAGATCTGTCCGGTCTTTCACGGCCATTTGTGTCCCGCCCCTTGAACGAGCCGAATAGTTACGACCGTGTACCTTAACGCCTCCGCGCGGGTGTGGCAGTCCTTCGCCAAGGGCCCGACCACCGGCTATCCAACTCAGGGTTTTTGTCAGGTATCTGTCACCGATACCGCGCCCGAGTCGACGAACTCGCGACTATGACGCAGGCGCCCGCCGCTGACCGCGGGCGTCAGATTTCAGATAACTGGCGTTGTCGCACGCGCCTCTTCGGTGGACTTCAAAGCTTGAGCAGGGTGCTCAGCATCTGCTGCCCGGCCAGCTTGGGAGTGTGCGATCCGAGACGCGATGTCGTAGGCCACGATCTGCGCGCTCGCACCCGGGATCCGGCTGACCACCGCGGCGATCTTGTCGGCGGTGCGGTCATGCAACAGCCGGCCCAGCAACGGCGAATAGGTTCGGCGCGGCAACAGCACCGTCACGGTGGAGTCCGGATATTCCCGCTTGACCCGCGAAACCAGCTCCTGGGCGGCCCGGCTCAAGTTGCGATCAAGGCAATTGACCAATCGCAATTCGGTGACGTGCCCGAAGTGCTGCCAGCGCTCCTGCAGCCGCGCGGCGTGAGCCCCGTCCAATACGAAGTGCACGGCGACCAGCTCGTCAGCGTGTAATCCCTGCGCGTAACGCATCGCCTCGATCTCGGCAAGGTCGACGCTGTCCACAAAAACAAACACCCGATGCCGGTCATGCCTATCCAAGTCGGGACGCTCGACGAGTGACGTCTCCAACACGGAGGCCTCGGCGCGGTATTGCCGATTGAGCCGCATCAACACCAACACCAGCAGCGGGAAGACCACCACGACCAGCCAGGCGCCCTCGGTGAACTTCGCGAACGCGAAGATGGCCACCACACTCGTCGACAAGAGCCCTGCCGACAAGTTGATCACCAGCTTGTAGTGCCAGCCGGGCCCACGATGGGTCAGATGGTGTTTGGTCATCCCGTAGCCGGCCATCGAGAACGCGGTGAACACACCCATCGCGAACATCGGCACCAGCGCGTTGACCCCACCTCCGGTGGCGATCAAAAGCGCCACCGCGAGCGTGGTCAACAAGATGATGGCGTTGGAGAACACCAGCCGATGACCGCGTTTCATCAGCGGCCGCGGCAAAAAGCTGTCCTCGGCAACAAAGTGAGTCAACGCCGGAAAACCGTTAAAGCTGGTATTGGCGCCGTTGTACAAGATCGCCGCGCTCGCCGCCTGCAACAAGAAGAACAAGACGTTGCCGACGATTCCGTGGCCGAAGACCGCCCGGCCGATCTCGGCGAGCATCGACGGGTATCCGGCGGAAAACGGAACCGAACGCGTGGCGTAGCCCAGCCAGGCCACACCGGCCAACAACAGCCCAAGAATCGTCGCCATGACGGTCAGCACCAGACGCGCGTTAGGACCTTCAGGCTTACGAAACAGGTTGACCGTGTTGGAAATCGCCTCCACCCCGGTCAGCGACGAGCCGCCGTTGGCGAAAGCCCGAAGAATCACCAGAATCGTCGCCCCCATCACCAGGCCGCTACCCTGCTGCACCGGCACCGCCCCATCAAGGTGCACCGGATCGTATTGCGGCAGATTCCCCAAGACTTCACGAGCAAGGCCGACCACGATCATCAGCGTGAGCATGCCGATAAACCAGTACGTTGGCACCGCGAACGTCCGGCCCGCCTCCCGCAACCCGCGCAAGTTGAAATAACAGAAAATCAGCACCGCGCCGACCGAGATTTCCAGGCTGTAGGGGCCCAGCACCGGGATCGCCGACGCCACCGCCACCGTGCCGGCCGCACACTGGATCGCCACGGTCACCACATAGTCGATCAACAGTGCTGCGGCCGCGATCTGCGCCACCCGAGGTCCGAAATTCTCCCTGGCCACGATGTAAGAACCACCGGCCCGGGTGTAGGCCATCACGACCTGCCGATACGACGCGGTCACCAACACCAGAATCAACAGGATCACGCCGATCAGCGGAAGCAACAACACAAACGCGGCCATCCCGGCAGCCGGCAACAACTCGACCATGATCTGCTCGGGACCATAAGCAGTCGAAGAGATCGCATCCGGTGAAAGCGCGCCAAGCGCAACGGTGTTCGACAACTTCTCATGCTGAAGGTTCTCGGTGATCATTGGCTTCCCGAGGAAAACCCGCTTCCACCCGTCGTACAAAGACGGCGCGACCCGCTGCTCGTCCGCCAATCCCGTCACCCGCTATTCCTAACCGATCTTGGGGCTGGCCGCCTGCTTGTTTACAGGATCTTGACACACAGGATCTTTACGGTCGCCGAAAACCCCGTGCACTGGCACCGAGAACCCGTTACACCAGCGGAAACGCCGATACAATGGCCAGCGCGGAAGCGGCCTGAAATGATGGATGGCGTGGCAGACGAGGGGAACAACGGCTCCGGGGGATCAGCCGCTACAGCAGACCCTGGCACGGTCTTTTCGGCGCTGGCCGAGATCATCTACCAGGGCTCCGAGTCGAGCGAGGTCTACGCGGCGATCTGTGTCGCTGCAACGCTGGTCGTGACGGGATGCGATCACGCCAGCTTGCTGGTGCGCCGCGACGGTCGCTACGTCACCGTCGGCGCCAGCGACCGTGTCGCGCAGCGAATCGACGACCTGGAACGTATGGCCGGGGACGGACCGTGCGTCGACGCCATCGAGGAAGAGACACCGCAGATCGAAACCGACCTGACCACGCCGAACCAATGGCCTCAGCTGGCCGCCCGCCTGGTCGCCGAGACCCCAGTCCGCGGGGCGATGGGCTTTCGGATCCTGGTCGATCGCCGCAAAACCGGTGCGCTCAATCTGTTCAGCGACACTGCAGGCGTCTTCGACACCGAATCCGCCGGCCAAGCCATCGTGCTGGCATCGTTCGCCAGCGTGGCGATCAACGCGGTCGCTCAGGGCGAGGATGTGGCCACCTTGCGGCGGGGGCTGCTCAGCAACCGCGAGATCGGGAAGGCCGTCGGCATGCTGATGATGCTGCAGGGCTTGGACGAGCACGCGGCCTTCGACGTGCTGCGGCGGTATTCCCAGGATCTGAACATCAAACTCGCCGATGTAGCACGGACAGTCATCGAGCACCGCGGCAGTCCGATATTCGACGACCACGACCGATCGTCGAGCTAGCGCTAGCGCCGGCCAGCTGCCTACTCGGGCAGCCGTAACTCGGGTTTCTCGACCTCTTCGATATTGACGTCTTTGAAGGTGACCACTCGCACCTGCTTGACGAACCGGGCCGGCCGGTACATATCCCACACCCACGCGTCAGAGAGCCGCAGCTCGAAGTACACCTCGCCATCTGCGTTGCGTGGCACCATCTCGACACCGTTTGCCAAGTAGAACCGGCGCTCGGTTTCCACCACGTAGCTGAACTGGCCCACGATGTCCTTGTATTCGCGGTACAGCGAGAGCTCCATCTCGGTTTCGTACTTTTCGAGATCTTCGGCACTCATCTGCTCAGTCGTCCTTCTCCGTCC
>NZ_DASPSP010000040.1:0-4018 GCF_035623875.1 Mycobacterium sp.
CCGCCGCGGCGCTGCGCCATATGTCCGGCGGTCAGTTCTCGGTGCCACTGGTTATCCGCATGGCGACCGGGGCAGGTCGTCAGCTGGCGGCCCAGCACTCGCACAGCCTCGATCCCTGGTATGCACACATCCCGGGTATCAAGGTCGTCGCCCCGGCCACGGTCACCGATGCCTACGGCATGCTTGGTTCCGCGCTGGCCGACCCGGATCCGGTGGTGATCCTCGAACACGTCCAGCTTTACAACACCGCCAGCGACGTCGATGCGCTGACCGCCACCGACATAGCGCGAGCGGCAGTGCGCCGCAGCGGATCCGATGCCACCGTGATTACCTATGGCGGGTCACTGCCCAAGGCGTTGGATGCGGCAAACGAATTATCCCTTCAAGGAATTGACTGCGAGGTCATCGACCTGCGGGTGCTGCGGCCGCTGGACATGGAAACGGTCCTCGAGTCGGTGCGTAAGACCCACCGCGCGGTGGTGGTCGATGAAGCCTGGCGTACCGGCAGCCTGGCCGCAGAGGTGAGCGCACGAATCGTCGAAGACGCGTTTTTCGACCTTGATGCTCCGACCGCCCGGGTGTGCAGCGCAGAGGTACCGATGCCATATGCCAAGCACCTCGAACAGGCGGCATTACCGCAGCCGGACAAGATAGTCGCCGCCGTGAACAGCCTTCTCGGGAACGGCTCATGATCGAGTTCACGATGCCCGCACTCGGGGCGGACATGGACGAGGGGACCCTCAACGAGTGGATGGTCAAACCCGGTGACACGGTGACTCGAGGCCAGGTCGTCGCCATCGTCGAAACCACCAAGGCTGCAGTGGAAGTCGAATGCTGGCACGAAGGTGTCGTCCACGAGTTGCTGGTGCCCGTCGGCGAAACCGTCGCGGTGGGAACGGTATTGGCGACGATGCTGGAAGTCGGAGAAGCCGCACCGGCGCAACCTCGACGCTCGGGCCGACGGGCGGGCAAACCGCAACCCGCCCACGTCCCGGTAGCTGTCGCGCCGGCGCCGGCGGCAGCAGGCCCGAAAACCGCGCCGCACCGGCGGCGTTGGGTGTCACCCGCCGCGCGCCGCCTTGCGGATTCGCTCAGCATCGATGTCAACTCTGTCAGCGGCACCGGGCCGCAGGGCGCAGTCACCATTCACGACGTTGAGCACGCCGCCGCGTCCGCGAAGCAGCCGCAACCCAAGCTGACTGCAGCGGATCGCGCCGCAGGGATGCGACGCTCGATCGCAGCAGCGATGAGCCGCTCCAAGCGCGAGATCCCGCATTACTACCTATTGCACGAAATTCAGCTGGACACAGCACTGACGTGGCTGACCGCTCGCAACGCGCAACGACCGATCACTGAGCGACTACTACCGGCGGTCCTGCAGTTGAAAGCCGTTGGGCTGGCGGCTCAGCGGTTTGGTGAATTCAGTGGATTCTGGCGCGACGACACTTTCAACGCATCTGGCGACGTGCATGTCGGGGTGGCAATTTCGCTGCGCGGCGGCGGTCTCGTCGCACCAGCCATCCACGATGTGGCCGGCAAGAAACTCGATGATTTGATGAGCGACTTGATGGATCTGGTTGCGCGGGCACGGGCAGGCTCGCTGCGCAGCTCGGAGATGTCGGATCCCACCATCACTGTGACTAATCTCGGCGACCAAGGGGTGGACGCCGTCTTAGGAGTGATCTATCCACCTCAAGTTGCGCTGGTGGGCTTCGGCAAACCGGCGCAACGAGTTTGCGTGGTGGACGGCGGAATCCGTGTTCTCACCACTACGCACGCCACTCTGGCAGCAGACCACCGCGCTTCCGACGGTCATCGCGGCGCCCTGTTCCTCGCAGCCATCGACGAGCTCCTCCAACGTCCCGATGAACTGGAGAAATGACAGCGCCATGACGAGCGTCAAAAGCCTTCGCGCCGAAGTTTTGTCAGTCTTGACAACCATCGCCCCGGAAGTGGACCCAGCCGAGATCAGCGACGAGGAACTACTGCGTGATCAGGTCGATTTGGACTCTATGGATTGGTTGAACTTCTTGGTCGGCATTCATAAGCGATTGCACGTCGACATTCCCGAGAAGGATTATGCGTCGTTGCGGACCCTCGCTGACCTCATGCACTACATCGAGGAACATGGGACTAACGCGAATCCTCGATGAGGTTCGCTGACCGGTGCTGATCAGGACAATGGTGCGGTCCAGTAAACCCGGGTGCCGCCCTCAGGTCCCGCGGTAACCGAGCAACCGCCTCCGACTTGCGCTGCCCGTCGCTCCATGTTGGCCAGTCCGCTGCGGCGCAGATTGTCCTGCGGGATGCCGTGGCCGTCGTCGGTGACCTCGACTGTCAACTGGTCATCTGCGCAGATTCGCACCGTCAGGTGGCTGGCCCCGGCATGGCGAACGGCATTGCTGACGGCTTCGGTGATGACGGCCTCGGCATGGTCGGCGAGTATGCCGGGCACGACTCTCAGGTCTCCCGATATGTCCAGCGTGGTGGCGATGTCGCGGTCTTCGGTGAACTCAGCAATCGTGTTCTGGATTCGCTGCCGAAAATCGGGGCTTTCTCTCACGGGGTTTTGCAGTTTGAAGATCGTCGCCCGGATGTCGTCGATCGTGCCCTGAAGATCGTCGAGCGTGCCGGCCAGCCGGTCGGTGATCTCTGGCGAACGTGCACGAGCGATGGTGCTCTGTATATCGAGACCGGCCGCGAAAAGCTTCTGGATGACATGGTCGTGCAGGTCATGCGCAATTCGCTCGCGGTCGGCGAGGACCGCCAGTTCACGCGCGTGTTCGCGGCCGGTCGCCAACGCTAACGCGATCGCCGCGTGCCGGGCGAAATCACTCACGAGTTCGAGGTAGTCGTCGTCGAACGGCGGCTGCTGCTCGGAGCGGGCGACGGCGATCGCCCCGACGACCGTGTCGTCCGCACGCAGCGGCATCACGAACGCCGAGCGTTGGCCGACGTCAGTAAACCCCTCGATCGGATACTGGAACGAATTCGTAATCAACGGCTCGCCGCTGCGCACGACGCCGCCGCTGGTAGAACCCTCCACCGGTACCCGATGACCGATGACTTGGGAGGCGTATCGGCCTGCCGCGGCAGCAACGACAAGGGTGTCCACGTCGTCGACGGGTAATTCCGGCTCAGTGGGAACGAGCAGTATCGCTTGCTCGGCGTCGGTCAACTCCAACGCACGGTCCACGATGAGCTGCAGCGGACGTGTCGCCGGCCCGGCGGCCAACAACTCGGCGGTGATCTCACGGCTTGCCTTCATCCACTTCGCCGATGTGCGTTGTCGCTCGAACAGTCCCGCATTGTCGATGGCGACTGCCGCCGCCGACGCCAATGCCCGCGCGGCGATCTCCTCAGAGTCGGTGAACGCCCGATCTGGCCGGTCGTCGCCTAGATAGAGATTGCCGAAGACGGCTCCTCGCACGCTGATCGGGATACTGAGAAACGCCTTGATCGGCGGATCTTGCCCAGTAAGGCCGCTCGCGCCCAGATACGCGGCCAGATCGACGACACGAAGCGGCTCGCTGATCGGCAGGTCGCCGAGCCGTCGGGCTGCGTCGGCGTCGATGCCCTCCTGGATGAATGACGCCAGGCTGCCGCCGGACCCGTAGACGCCCAGCGCCCCGTACCGGGCGCCGGTTAGCTCCATCGCGGCTTTGACGATGCCGTGCAATGTCACGTCGAGGTTCTCCAGATTGGAGCCGATGTCAACGATGACGCGTAGCAGCTGTTCCATCTGGTCGCGAGCCGCCAACAGCTCGTCGAGCTGCTCGTGCATGCGGCGTACCAGGCCGCGCTGGCCCAACTGGGTGAACGCGGACTCTGCCGCGTCAGGCTCCATGCAGGCAAAATAGCAGGTCAGCCAGGCGGCAGGCATCGCAATACCGGAATATTCACCTGCGGACAAGACGCGACCGTGCCCGCCGGCCGCGGGCGAACCAACGGCGGGCGAGCGGTAATCCGGGACTTTCGGCTCCGCCAGTGGTGACCGAAAGACCGTGTGAGCCAGCGC
>NZ_DASPSP010000051.1:0-5100 GCF_035623875.1 Mycobacterium sp.
ACCCACCCAGGTGCGGGCCCGTTCCACCGGAACGACCCATAGCGCCTCGTCGAGCCGTTCGCGAACTAATTCGCGGGCAGCCGCCACCTCGGCAGCTGTTGGCGGATCGGAATGCAGACAGCGTTCGGTCAGCCGCACGCAACCGATGTCGGCCGAGAAGCTCGCCACGACCGAGTCCGTCCCGAGCACGATCTCGGTCGACCCGCCGCCCAAGTCGACGATGACGAAAGGGGCTGAAGCCGAGTCCAATTCGTTCACCGCGCCGCGAAACGACAGTTCGGCCTCTTCGGCGCCGGTGATCACCTCGGCGATCGAACCCTCGACCACGACGCCGAGCACATTGGCCGTCATCGCGAAGAAGACGTCCCGGTTGCCGGCGTCCCGGGTGGCCGAGGTGGCGACCATGCGTAACCGGTCGACGCGATTCGCCCCGCACAGGGCGGCGTAGTCGGCCAGCGCGGCGCGGGTTCGCGCCAACGCATCCGGTGCGAATCGACCGGTGGCGTCGACGCCCTGACCCAGCCGCACGATGCGTATCTCGCGGTGCACGTCGCGCAGCTGCCCGTCGTGCGCATCGGCGATTAGTAGCCGGATTGAGTTGGTACCGCAGTCAATTGCGCCGACGCGCGTCACGTCCACTCCCCCGGGTCAAGAATCCCGACCATCGACGGCTCGGCCGCCAGCACCGCCAGCGCCTCGTCGCCAAGCGGGTTGGTTCCCCGGCCCTTGGCCAGCGAGTGCGCGATCAGCACATGCAGGCATTTGACCCGGTCGGGCATGCCACCGGCGGAAAACGTCGTCCCCAGCGGCTCGATGGCATCCCGCTCGGCCAGGTATGACTCGTGCGCCCGCCGATAGCCGGCGGCCAACTCGGGGTCGCAGCGCAGCCGCTGCGTCATCTCCCGCATCATCCCGGTTGTCTCCAGTCTGCTCGCCGCAGCGGTCAGCACTGGGTGTGTCAGGTAGTACAACGTCGGAAATGGTGTGCCGTCAGGCAATTTGGGCGCGGTCTTCACCACGCCGGGTTCACCGTTGGGACACCGGTAGGCGACCTGAAGCACTCCACGCGGCTCACGGCCGAGCTGGCGCGCCACCGCGTCGAGGTCGTCACGATCAACCACCGGGCGGCAGCGGACTCTGCGGGGCGGGTGGCTGCGCGGGTGCTTGCGGGGCGGGCGTAGCCGGGCCGTGCGGGGTATCCGCGATAGTGTGCCACAGCGACGTGTACCACGGGTCGTTGGTGGCCGCGGGGGCCGCTGGTGTTCCCAGCTCTCCGGGCACGGCCGCCGACGGGGGAAGTTGGACCTGATACGGGATGTCGCCCGGCTTCACGAAGCCCAGACGCTCTCGGGCTTGCGCCGCAATGTAAGCCGGGTCAGCGAGCTTGACCTTCTGTTGCTGGAGATCGGAGATCTGTTGCCGCAGGGCGGCTTCGGAGGCGGCCAGCTGTTTCATCTCGGTGCGCTGCGCGAAATAGGTGCGGACCGGGCCGGCGATGGTGAGCGTCAGTACGCAGACAACGGCCGCCAGGATCGCAGCGCGCCGCGCGGTCAAGCCAAGTCGTTGCTCGGACCGTTGCTCGGCGGCTTCGACGATCGCGCGTTTGATCGGTTCGACGGCCTCCGGCAGGGCACGGGATGCGTTCGGGCCGCGACGGGCTGCCGGCGACTTGCGCGGCCGGCCGTGTTCCGAATCGCCGGTCCGACCCGGGCGCGAGGCCGGTGAGCGCCGCTTCGGGTCTGGCCGCTTCGATTCGGGCATGGTTCTCGCCGCTATTTGGCTTCCGGCGCATATCGGGGGAAGGCCAGATCGCCGGCGTAGCGGGCGGCGTCGCCGAGCGCTTCTTCGATCCGCAGCAGCTGGTTGTATTTCGCGACGCGTTCGCTGCGCGCCGGCGCGCCGGTCTTGATCTGCCCGCAACCCGCCGCTACAGCCAGATCGGCGATCGTGGTGTCCTCGGTTTCGCCACTGCGGTGGCTCATCATCGTCCGGTATCCGCTGTGGTGCGCCAGCGCGACCGCATCCAGCGTCTCGGTCAACGTACCGATCTGGTTGACCTTGACCAGCAACGCATTTGCAACGCCCCGCTCGATACCTTCTTCCAGCCGTTCGGGATTGGTGACAAAGATGTCGTCACCGACGATCTGCACCCGGTCCCCGATGGACGTCGTCAGGGCCACCCAACCGCCCCAATCATCTTCGGCCAGTGGATCTTCCAGAGAGACCAGCGGATAGGAATCGAGCAGCTCGGCGTAGAACTGCGTCATCTGTTCGGCGCTGCACGTCTTTTTCTCGAAGGCGTAGCCAGTGCCTTCGGTGTAAAACTCGGTAGCTGCGGCATCCAGCGCCAACGCCACGTCGGCGCCGAGTTTGAAACCCGCCGACTCGATGGCCTTGCTGATCACGTCGAGCGCAGCCCGGGTGCCGGGCACGTCGGGGGCGAAACCGCCCTCGTCACCGAGGCCGGTCGACAGCCCCTCCTTTTTCAGGGCCGCCTTGAGCGCGTGGTAGACCTCCGCGCCCCAGCGCAGCGCCTCGGAGAAGCTCGGCGCCCCGGTTGGGGCCACCATGAACTCCTGGACGTCCACGGCGGTGTCGGCGTGCACGCCACCGTTGAGGATGTTCATCATCGGCACCGGCAGGATGTGCGCGTTAGGGCCGCCGAGATAGCGGAACAGCGGCAACTCGGCGGAATCAGCGGCCGCCTTGCTGACGGCCAGCGATACCCCGAGGATGGCGTTGGCGCCCAACCGGGACTTGTCCGGGGTGCCGTCGAGGTCCAGCAGCGCCTGATCGACCAGCCGCTGATCGTCGGCGTTGAGTCCGATCACGGCCGGAGCGATTTCGTCCAGCACGGCCTGGACCGCCTTCTTCACGCCCTTCCCGCCGTAGCGGTCGCCGCCGTCACGCAGCTCGACGGCCTCATGCTCCCCGGTCGACGCACCGGAGGGCACCGCAGCCCGCGCGAATGTCCCGTCAATCAGGGCCACCTCGACCTCGACCGTCGGATTGCCGCGCGAATCGAGGATCTCGCGGGCTCCGACCTGCTCGATAATCGGCACTGGGTTCTCCTTGCGTCGTCAGGGCTCCGTAGCTGCCATCAGTAGCCTAAAGCCTGGGTCACAGCGGATGGCCCGCCGCATAGGCGGTAGCCCAGTCGCGCACGGCGCGGGCGTACATGTCGGAGTTGTTGTACGCCCACAGCGCGGTTATCCATCCTCGCGGTGTGGCGAGATCCTTCCCGCGCCAACACAAATAACCCGCAGCCGACAACGCGGCATCGTCGATGTTGTCCACGCTGACCACGCCGTCGTTGTTGGCGTCCACCCCGTATTCCCGCCATGTCTCGGGGATGAACTGCATCGGCCCCATGGCCCGCACGGCGTTGGAGCCGTTGCCCATGCCGCCCGCCTTGCTGTCGACGATGCGCAATGTGCCGTTGGTCCCGTCGAGTACCACACCCCTGATCGGGGGACGCACATCTCCGTTCGGATACAGCGTCGCGTGGTGGTAGGTGCCGTGATGGCTCTCGATCTGGCCGATACCGGCCAGCGTGGTCCACGCGATGTGGCAGCTCGGGTTTTCCACCTCGGCGACCCGCGCGGCGTACGCGTAGGCCTCCAGCGCGGTGACGGGGATTTTCAGCGTCGGAGCAAGTGCAGCCGCCCACCCGCGCAGCTGGTCGGCGGGCCGGCCTTCGGCGTGCGTGTCGACCTGCGGCACCGGAGCGCCGGCGGGCGGCGGTACACCCTTCGGAATGTAGCGGCCGAGCTGCCAGGAACAACTCGATGCCAAGAGCAGCGCCGTCGCACCCACGACGGCGAACGCCCGCAGCCAACGGACCGGCGACACAACACTCCCCTACACGCGATTACCCGACCATGGTCCCACGGGAATCAACTACCTCACCGGACCACGCCGCCGCCTGGCC
This sequence comes from Mycobacterium sp., assembly GCF_035623875.1. Classification (GTDB taxonomy): domain Bacteria; phylum Actinomycetota; class Actinomycetes; order Mycobacteriales; family Mycobacteriaceae; genus Mycobacterium. The sequence goes on from NZ_DASPSP010000051.1 coordinate 3,932, forward strand.
GGGCATACCCCGGTTGTCCAGCCACGATGACATGCGTCACACCATATTCGGGGCGTATCGCTGATCGGCTCGCCAGACTACTGAGGTTCGCCAGTCTGATCGTTCTCCTCGTCGCCCGCCGAATCGTCAGAGGCCTCGGCCGTCGCCTCTTCGGGAGCCGCGTCGTCCTCAGGCTCGACTTTGGCTTCTGCAGCGCGTTCCGGCTCGTCCGCCCCGTCACCGCTGTCGTCGGCGGCGTCCTCGTCGATCTCGTCCACCGGCGCCTCGAGCTCGCCTATGGCAGGCAGCCAGTGAACGCGCCACTCCTCCTCGGTGATCAAGCCGACCGGAGCGACATCCAGCTCTGCGGGCACGTCCTCTCCGCGGCGGTCCGCTGCGATAGACTTCTCGGCGCCCCTGATATTATCCATAAATTCTAAAACCGCTGTGCGTAAGGCATTTTCGGCATCGATATCGGCTGTAACCATGATGGACGTGATTTCTGCCGGGATAAGGTCGGCGGGCAGCCCGGCATTTATGACCCGCTGAACAACCTTGTGCGCCAACGCCAACGCTGGCTGCGCGGTCGGCACGTCATCCATCACCGAGTTCCTCGGTTTCTCTAGAGCTTTCCGCTCCTCCCACTGGGCCAGCTGCTCATCGAGCGAAATCGGCTCTCCGGCAAGAACATCCGGAACGCGGTTGCCGAGTTTGCGAAGCAGCGTATCGGCGACATCGTCGATGGTGAACGGATGTTGCGGCGCGTCCTCGGCGATGCGCGCGTGAAAAAGCACCTGCAGCAACACGTCGCCAAGCTCTTCTCGCAATGCATCAGCGTCGCCGCTGCGGACCGCGTCGAAGACCTCGTAGGTCTCTTCCAACAGGAAGCGGCGCAACGAGTCGTGAGTCTGCTCACTTTCCCACGGTCCGGCGGTCCGAAGTTTGTCCATCATCGCGACGGCGTCCACCAGCCGCTCCCCGGGCTGGTGGTCCGGCGCGGAAATCAGCCGCTCTCCGGCGGCCAACCGCGCGGTGACCGACGGGTGGTCGGGATCCGACGACAACAGCACCGGCGCGTCCTCTCCGGTGTGCGCCGGGCGCGCGGCGGGCAGCGTCCAGGGCACCGCGACCGGCATTTCCTCGGTGTACTGCACCTCACCGGTGAGCAACTCGATGGCTTCGACCGGAAC
>NZ_DASPSP010000063.1:0-4455 GCF_035623875.1 Mycobacterium sp.
CGACGCTGGCCTGGCTGTTCTACACCAGCGGGACGACCGGCCGGGCGAAGGGCGCGATGCTCACCCACCGCAACCTGATGGCGATGACGATCGCCCACCTCGCCGACATCGACGCACCCGACGAACGCTGCAGCCTGGTGCACGGCGCGCCGATGTCGCACGGTTCCGGCCTCTACATCCCGGCCTACGTGCTGCGTGGCGCCCGCCAGGTGGTGCCGCAGCGCGGCAGATTCGATCCGGGCGAATTCCTGGATCTGTGTGAGCATCATCCGGGCTGTAGCGCCTTCCTGGCACCGACGATGGTGCAGCGCGTCGTCGACACAACCCGAGCGACAGGCCGCGCCTGCCCGTGCCAACTGCGGACCATCATCTACGGCGGCGGCCCGATGTATGTGGAGAGCATCAAGAAAGCACTGGCCGCGTTCGGGCCGGTCTTCGCCCAGATCTACGGCCAGGGCGAGTCACCCATGACCATCACCGGCTTGCGCCGCGCGGACCACGAGGCCGCCGACGACGCGATCCTCGGGTCGGTCGGCTATCCGCGGTCGGGAATGGAAGTCGCGGTGCTGCGGGACGACGACACACCGGCCGGTGCGGGCGAGATCGGTGAGATCGTCTGCCGCGGCGACGTTGTCATGTGCGGCTACTGGCACAACCCGGGGGCCACCGCCGCGACACTGCGCAACGGGTGGCTACGCACCGGCGATATGGGCTCCTTCGACGCACGCGGCTATCTGACGCTGCACGACCGTTCGAAAGATGTTGTGATCAGCGGCGGCACCAACATTTACCCGCGCGAGGTGGAGGAGGCGCTGCTCGAGCATCCGGGCGTATCGGAGGCTTGCGTGGTCGGGGCACCGGACGCCGAGTGGGGTGAGATCGTGGTCGCGTTCATCGTCGGTGCGGCGCATCCCGATGAGCTCGACGCGCACCTGCTGCAGCGCATCGCCCGGTTCAAACGTCCCAAGCGCTACCTGACCGTCGACCAGCTGCCGAAGAACAGCTACGGCAAGGTGCTCAAGCGAGAGTTGCGGCAACAACTCGTCTAAGCCACCGGCATCGAGACAGCGCAGCGACCGCCGCGCATACGACGCATGGCGCCCCCGGTCGGCGCAGGGCGGCAACAACGACGCCTTTTGGCACTTCACGACAGGACTTTGGCCACTAGGTGCGTAACGGTCGCCTTCTCACGCTTCGTACGTGACGTGGTACCAGTGGCGGACCGGCTTATGGCTCTTGTCAGCTCGACCCGTGTCCGTCGCGCTCACCACGTTGACGTCGGTCACGTCGGGATTGTGGGCCGCGATGTAGCGCTCCAACTCGCGCACTAACGCGTGGTGCGGCTGCGCTGGGTTGGCGAGCGCCTTAGTTGTGTGTGTTCCTGGCACACATCAATTATGCCGACCTGCTAGCCGGGCTCAGGGACACCCTTCGCGATGAGCCTCGCCATCATTGAGCCAGTGCTAGAAAGTGGCTGCGGATGCCTGCCAGCATCCCGATGTGTGCGTTGACCGCCTCACGCCGGGTCATCGCGGCCAGTAAACGGGGAGCCGCAATCCGTAGCCGCTCGGTCAGCCGGGTGCCCGAGTCGATCGGCTCGAATGTCACTATGCCGCGTAGCCGCACCCGGGGGAACTGGCGCGCCTCGGTGAGCACATCGCCGTGCACCGGCACCTCGACTCGCGCCCAGTAGCTTATCCGGATTGCGAACCTGCCCAGCGGTATCCGGTCGCGCACCCGATAGGTCTGCTGGTACCCGTCGGCAGTCTCGCTGCGCGATAGGGTTCGCACCGAAACGACCAGCGGGTGGACAACTTTGATGTTGTCCAGATCCACGTAGAAGTCGCGCACTTTGTCGGGTGCCGCGGGTATCTCTTCGGTCAGCGTCTCCGCGGCGTGGGTCATCCACAAGCTCACAATGGGCTAACTTAGCCGCTGCCTTAGCGGCCGCGGGCCAGTGCCTCGAGAAATGCGGCAACGCGGCTGCGTGTCTCCTCCGTCATCCAGCGGGCCCGCACCTTCTCGTCGATTGCCACGCCTGCATCGATCGCGGAGCGCGTCGGCTGGTGCAGCTGTCGTTTGGTGGCCGCGTACACAGCCGGGGAGTAGTCACCGAGTTCGCGCGCGGTCGCAATCGCCTGGGCAATCAAGTCATCGTTCGGGACGATCGCGTCGATCCAGCCCCGGGCCAGCGCGGTGTCCGCGTCAATCATCTTGGCCTGCAGCGCTGCCCGCGTCGCCGACGTTCCCATCGTAAAGCGGCATATCTCCAGCGCGGCCACTGGGAACGGGACACCGACCGCAAGCTCGGTGAGCCCGATCGTCCCGCCGGACATGAGTCGTACATCGGCGCACATGGCGAAGACACAACCGCCCGCAATGGCATGCCCGTTGATCGCGGCGATCACCGGTGCCGGGTGGTCGAAGACTGCGAGAAAGGCCTCAGACAGCGCGGTCACAAAACGCTCGGCGTACGCGGCGCCGCCGTCCACGATCGCGCGCAGGTCGACACCCGCCGAGAAACACCGACCGGCGCCGGTGATGACGACGGGCCCTTCGACGCTTCGCATCGAGCCGATGATGACCTCAAGCAAGTCCAGGTCGAGAGCATTGACTGGCGGATGGTCGAATCGCACTATCGTCACACCGTCGGTGACGTCTGCAATGGTCACGTATCCTCCACTCTGTCAGGCGTTTTCAGCCCGAACAACCGTGCGCTTTCATCACGCATGTCAACTTTGCGGACCTTGCCGGTCACCGTCAGCGGAAACTCGTCGACGACGTGCACGTAGCGCGGGATCTTGTAGTGCGCCACCTGTCCGGTGGCGAAAGCACGGACCGCGACCGCGTCGAGTGCGGGCCGTCCCGGCTTCATCCGGATCCACGCACAAATCTCTTCCCCGTACCTGGCGTCGGGCACACCGACCACCTGCGCCTCGTCGATATCAGGATGGGTGGTCAGGAACTCCTCGATCTCGCGCGGATATATGTTCTCCCCGCCGCGGATGACCATGTCGTCGCGGCGCCCCACGATAGTGCAGTAGCTGTCGTCGCGCATCACCGCAAGATCCCCGCTGTGCATCCACTCGTCGGCGTCGATCACCTCGCGGGTCTTGGCCTCTTCACGCCAATAGCCCAGCATCACGGAATAGCCACGGGCGCAGAACTCCCCGGGCCGACCGCGTTCGACGACGTCGCCGGTGTCAGGGTCGACGATCTTGATCTCCACATGCGGGTGCGCCCGCCCGATGGACGCGGTTCGCCGCTCCAAGTCGTCGTCGATCAGCGTCTGGCAGGAGGCCGGCGATGTCTCGGTCATGCCGTAGGCGATGGCCAGCTCGGTCATATTCATCTCGGCCACACAACGTTTCATGATCTCGACCGGACACACCGATCCAGCCATGATGCCGGTGCGCAGCGACGTCAGATCGAAGTTGGCGAAGTCAGGATGACCGAGCATGGAGATGAACATGGTCGGCACACCGTACAGGCCCGTGCAGCGTTCGGCTTGGACGGCGGCCAGCGTGCGTCCGGCATCGAACCCCGGCGCCGGGATGACCATCGTGGCCCCGTGGGTGGTGCAGCCCAGGTTGCCCAGCACCATCCCGAAGCAGTGATAGAACGGCACCGGAATCGCCAACCGGTCCTGGTGGGTGAGCTTCATCGAGGCGCCAACCAGCAAGCCGTTGTTGACGATGTTGTGGTGGCTCAGCATTGCTCCCTTGGGAAAACCGGTCGTCCCCGAGGTGTACTGAATGTTGATGGGTTCGTCGAAGTCGAGCGTCGCTTCTCGCTCCCACAGTGCTTCTGGTGGCTCACTACGACCCATCTCGATGAGATCATCCCAGGCGAACATCGCCGGTACCGGCGCGGGTCCGCCTACAAAAATCACGTTCCGGAGGTAAGGAAGCCTCAAAGAATGAAGATCTCCGGCACGGCTGGCCGCAAACTCCGGGCAGACGCCTGCGAGCGTCTCGATGTAGTCGCAATCGCGAAACCCTTGCATCAGGACGAGTGTGGAGCACTCTGACTGCTTCAGGGCGTATTCGAGCTCAGCGGCGCGGAACGCGGGATTGATCGTGACGAGAATCGCACCGATCTTCGCCGTTGCAAATTGCGCGATCACCCACTCGGCATGATTGGTGGCCCAGACACCAACCCGGTCGCCCTTCTGGACGCCACGCTGAAGAAATCCCCGCGCCGCCAGTTCCACCTCGGCCAGGAATTCGCGATAGGTGTAACGAAGCCGCTGGTGGCAGGAAATGAGGGCGGGCCGATCAGGATGGAGCGATGCAGCGTTGTCCAGCGCCTCCCCGACCGTGCAGCCCCAGAGCGGCCGCCCGCCTGTCCCGTGAGCATAGCTGAGATTCGGTTTGCCGTAAGGTGTATGTTCCATACGCTGCTCGTCGATTCTCGACGAGTCCAAGACGAGCCCTGCCATACCCGGATCCACCC
>NZ_DASPSP010000067.1:0-4172 GCF_035623875.1 Mycobacterium sp.
CACCCGATCGACGAAATCGCTGATCACCAGCCCCGGCTCGTTGAGCATCGGGTTCTCCGATGGCACACCGACTTCGGGTGGGCGCTGACGATACAACGTCAGCACCGGCCTACGGGTCACCGCCCGCTCGGCGGTCACCGCCGCCAAGTTGGTGGCCCCCACCGAGAGGCCTAACGCCGACCGTCCTACGTCAGCCATGTCGTCCAATCCGCAAGCATCGGCCACCAATTTATAGGTCGTCGTGGTTCTGCGAGGCACGCATCGGCATCGGCGCGGCCTTCTAACGAATCGTGCCGACCCCTGCGATCAACGGCAGATCGAGCGGAGTGACCCAGCCCGGCGAGAGTTCGTTGACGGCCGGCACCGCGTTGAGCGCACGCATCCCGGTGGCCAGACAACCGGCCGCGGCTGCGTCGCGGCCGGAGCCGTCGGTGAACCGGAATGCGGTCTCCTGGGAAATGCTCGGCGTGCCCTCGATGTCGACCCGGTAGACGTCGTCTTTGGTGCCTGCCGGCCAGTCCGGTGCCGCGTCAAGGCCGATGCGGTTGACGTGCTCGAGCTGGATGCGGGTCTGGCCTTTGTAGACGCCGTTGATAGTGAACCGGACCGCGGCCACATGTCCGGGCGGGATGATGCCCTTGGCCGTCTTACGTTCGTTGGGCGTCACCCACTTGTCCCATGTGGTGGTGATCTCGTCGAGCGTGATGCCGGCGGCGTGCGCGATCATCGGCACGGTGGCGCCCCACGCGAATATCAGCACATCGCGGTTCTCCAGGATTGGACGGAATTCGGGCTCGCGTCCGATGCCCATCTCGTTCTCGTAGTCGCCTTCGTAGTTGGTGTAGTCCAGCAACTCGGATGCCCGCACCCTGCGTACCTCGGAGCACACCCCCATCAGCGTCATCGGGAACAGGTCATTGGCGAAGCCCGGGTCGATACCGGTGGTGAAACACGACGACTCGCCCGACTCGCACGCTTCGGTGATCGGCTGGATCCAGTTCGGCGGATTCAGATGCATGGTCGGCCAGACCCACGGCGTCATCGACGTCGAGCACACGTCGATCCCGGCCCGGAGGAACCGCGTGATCAGCGCGATGTTCTCGTCGGCGTGCGCCGCGGTAGGGCCGTAATGGACCAACGCATCGGGCCGCAGCGCGATCAGCGCGTCGACGTCGTCGGTGGCGGTGATGCCGACGGATTCCGTCAGCCCGCAGATCTCGCCGACGTCGCGACCGACTTTCTTCGGGTTGCTGACGCCGACGCCGACCAACTCGAACAGCGGATGTTTGACGATTTCGGCGATCACCATCTTGCCGACGAAGCCAGTACCCCAGATCACGATCCGCTTAGCCATGCGCCACCTTCCCATCGACGAGTTTTCCTCACCGCGGCGATCCTAGAACCGTTAGGTCTTCCCTCGCGGCGATGTGGGTGGTTAACGCGGCGAATTTGTCTCGCCATCGGCCACGGCCGGCGAGCTGGGAACCCGGCTATGGACGTGGGCGGTGGGCGTGTGATCGACCAGCAGGCTGAGCAATTCGGGCCGGCTGTAGTGCCCGCTGGAATCCATGAACGCCTTGCGCTTATCAATCAAGCCAAAGTCAAGATCGGCTATCACCGCGCCTTCGCCGGACCGTAGCGAGTCACCGAGCAGCTCGCCTTGTGGGGTGATGATTGCGGTGAAGCAGCCACCCGATATCGGGCCCACTGGGCAGCCGGTGTCGGCCATGATCTGTTGTTGCTGGTCGGTATCCAGCCACGCCGTCGCGGCAACCACGAAGACGCCCGACTCGAGCGCATGGTTTCGCACCTGGATTTCGGTCTGTTGAGAGAACAAGTCGCCGAAGATCGATCCAGGGAACATCGCCGAATGGATCTGCTCGCCGTCGGCGATGAGCGCGTACCGGGCCAGCGGGTTGTAGTGCTCCCAACATGCCAACTGACCAACGCGACCCACCGCGCTGTCGACGGCGCGAAGTCCGCTGCCGTCGCCCTGGCCCCACACCATGCGTTCGTGGTACGTAGGGGTGATCTTGCGGCGACGCTGGATCAATGTCCCGTCGGCATCGAAAAGCAGCTGACTGTTGAACAGTGACCCACCGTCGCGTTCGTTTACCCCAACGGAGACCACCATTTCGGCATGTCGCGCGGCGTCGCCGATCGCGTCTGTGGCCGGCGATGGCACCGTGACCGCCTGTCCCAGCAACCGCATTTGCTCGGCCATCATTTCGTAAGGACGTTGTACAAACGAAAAGTACGGGTAATACGGAACGACGGTTTCCGGAAAAACCGCGAATTGCACTTCCCGCTTTGCCAATTCGTCGATCTTCGCGACAACGCGGTCCACCGTGCCTTCACGGCTGTACAACACGGGGCTCAGTTGAACGGCCGCGGCTCGAATCGTGGTCACAGCGCCCACCCTCTCGTGGTGTGTCGTGCGATGAGAACAGTGTGTGCCTCAAGCCAGCCGTTCGGGCCAGTTGTGCGCCAATCCTTCACTCGGTTGGAAACGTTGCAAAAGGCTGCCTTATGACGAATCATGAGCGTGCGCCAACCAGCAAGCTCACCGAGGGATTCCACGAGAGGCGCCGTATGACGTAGACGGGAAAGCCCTATTACCCGTCGTGGTTAGACAACCTTGCCGAAGACGTCACCTTGGAAGCCGCGGCAATGGACGGCACCGCGCACGGCGCCGACGATGTTCGTTCCATCCTGACCAGTGCCCGGCAGCTCTATGACCACCAGGAGTTCAATTACGCCGGTCCCTGCGGCGAAGACGGTTTCCTCGAGGACTATTCGAGTTCGGTCCGCGGCATGCCCACCTACGTTGTCGTCCGAGTCACCTTCAACGCAGCCGGGCAGACCGAGCGCGTCGTGGTGAACCACCGGCCGCGCAGCGCGATGCTGCAGTTTTCCCGTTTGATGCTTGAGAAGTTTTCCGGCACGCCCCATGCGAAGCACTGGGAAGGTACGCCCTAGGGAGGCAGACGATGGCGTCGACGTATTTGGGAAAGCCCTACTACCCGGCGTGGCTGGACAACCTTGCTGACGATGTAACCGGAGAAGGTCCGGCGTGGGAAGGCGCCATCCAGGGTGCGCAGGCGGTCCATGAAGTCGTGGTGGCCGCCCGCGAAATATATGAGTTCCAAGAATTTCACTACGCCGGGCCCTGCGGACAGAACAGCTTCCTCGAGGACTACACCTCAGCAGTGCGGGGCGTGCCCCTCTACGTCATCGTCCTGGTCGTCTACAACGCTGCCGGGAAGGCCCAGCGTCTGGTGGTGAACCACCGTCCGCGTAGCTCCGTGCTGGAGCTGTCCCGGGCGATGTTCGAGAGGTTTGCCGGAACACCGCTGGCCAAGCACTGGGAAGGCACACCTTAAGACAACTGATCTGGCGACCCGAGCTGTTAGTGAACGCGCCGTTTACCGGCCAATCGAAATGTCATCCTCTCGATCATCCGGTCCCGCAACGTCAATGTGTGCAGCAAAACCGCGGAAACGTGCGCGGCGATCGCGGCCATCAACGCATATGCGACGACCGAATGAACTTGCCGCAATAGCCAAAACAACTGCGCGTCAAACGGTGCGATGCGCGGGAGCCGAAATGAACCGAACACGACGATCGGTCCGCCCGCGGCCGAAACCATCGTCCAACCGATCAGCGGCTGGAGCAGCAGCAGCGCATACAGCGACAGCTCGGACAACACCACGATCTTGCGTTCCAGCGCGCCGACCGTAGGCGGCAGCGGCGGAGCACGATGGGTTAACCGGTTGACGAGGCGCACCAGCACTACCGCGAGGATGGTCACGCCCAGCGTCCGGTGGATCATGATCAGCGCGGAGTAGTCGCCTACCGAGTTCACCATCACGAATCCGATGAACAACGCGCAGAACACCAGGACGGCCGTCAACCAGTGCAGGACCCTGCTCAACGCCGTGAATCGGCCGGGTTCGAGCGCCCCGGTCACAGCGCGACCTTGTCGACCTGCACCGCCGGCGGGCTTCCGGTCTCGCCGGTGCGACGCCGGTACGACGCGGCGTAGACGGCCGATCGCGCGCTCAGCAGCGGATCATCGGACGGCTCGATCCCGGCGGGCAGCACCAGCGGATCAAAGTTGATGTCCCGCGCATTGCCCGACGCATCGGTTGCGACCGAGTCGAGCGTGAGCA
>NZ_DASPSP010000092.1:0-9820 GCF_035623875.1 Mycobacterium sp.
CCCACCGCCCTAACTGCGTGCTCGCAACCGCAGCCGGTAGCGGACGATGCCGATGAAAACGACGGCCAGCAGCACGAGCATGCCCATGTCGAGCAGCCACGCGCTGCGCACATGGCGCCACAACCGGTCGGAGGGCAGCGCCGCCTCGATGTTGTTCAGGTCCACCGTCGACGCCGCGGCGGCGAAACCCCAGCGAGCTGGCACTACCCATGACGTCTGGTCGAGGAGCATTCGCCCCGTCACCGGGATCAGGCCGCCCGCCATCACCATCGACACCATGATGACCACCACAAGCATCGGCAGCACCTGTTCGGTGGAGCGCGCCAGCGACGACAGCGCCAGGCCCACCATCGCCGAGGCAATGGCCGTCAAAGCCAGGGTCAGCCACAGCTCGACGACGCCGGCCGCCACACTGTGGCCCAACAGCACCCCGCCGTGCGACGGCGCGCCTTTACCGATGGTCATGATGACCACCATCAAAGCGGTGTCGATCAGCGCCGCGGCGCTGAAGACAAGGACTTTCGCCATTAGATAGGCCGACGCCGATAGACCTACGGCCCGCTCGCGCTGGAAAATCATCCGCTCGCCGACCAGGTCACGCACGGTCAGCGCGGTCCCCATGAACACCGCGCCGATGTTGAGCAGGATCAGGATGTCGATGGGCTCCTCGGGCTGCGGCCCGGTCGGGTTGGCGTATCCCAACCCGGTGTTGCCGGGCACCGCCAGCGACAGCACTCCGAGCACGAACGGCAGCAGCGCCAAAAATGCGAAGTACCCGCGGTCGGCGGTGATCAGCCGGGCTTGACGACGGGCCAGCGTCTCGACCTGACGCCATCGGCTGGTCCGCGGCGGTCGGCCCAGCGGCGCCGCCCCGGCGGTCGGCGATGGCCGTCGCGGAGGGGCGGGGTGGCGTGCCAGAAACGCCCGGTGCACACCGTCGGGGTCGGTGCTGACCCGGGCGAAGATGTCGGCCCAGTCGGTGCTGCCCATCGCCGCCCCGATTTGCGCGGGCGGGTCGGCGAAGGCGGTCTTGCCGCCCGGCGCCAGCAGCAGCAGCTGGTCACACATACTCACGTAGGTCAGCGAATGCGTGACGACGATGACGACCCGGCCGGCGTCGGCGAGCCGGCGCAGCATCGTCATCACCTGCCGGTCCAGCGCCGGGTCCAGCCCCGAGGTCGGTTCGTCGAGGATCAGCAGCGACGGGCCGGTCAACAGCTCCATCGCCACGGACGCGCGTTTGCGCTGCCCGCCGGACAGCTTGTCGACGCGAGTCTTCTTGTGGGGCGTCAACTCCAGCTCGTCGAGCACCCGCTTGACCACCTGTCGGCGATCCTCGATCGAGGTGTCGGGCGGCAGTCGCAGTTCGGCGGCGTAACTGAGCGCCTGTTCGACGGTGAGCTGCCGATGCACGACGTCGTCCTGGGGCACCACCCCGATCCGCGAACGCATCGAGGCGTACTCGGCGTGCACGTCGTGCCCGTCGAAGGCGACCACGCCGGCGCTGCGCGGCAGCGCACCGCCAATCAGCTTGACCAGCGTGGATTTTCCGGCGCCGGACGGCCCGATCACCGCGGTCAGCGTCCCGGGTTTCGCGGTGAACGACACATCCTCGAGCAGTTGGCGCCCGTCAATGGTCAGCGCCAACCCGTGGGCGGTCAGCCCGCTGGTGCGGGTCGCCGCGGGCTGCGGCACCAGGGTGTTGCCGGTCGCGAGCAGGTCGGTATTGCCGATGGTGACGACGTCGCCGTCGTGCAGCATCGCCCGCGTGATCAGGGTGCCGTTGACGAATGTGCCGTTGCTGCTGTTGTTGTCGCGGATCTCGAGACCGGCCGGGCTGGATACCAGCACCGCGTGCACGCGGGAGGCCAGCGCGTCGTCGACGACGACGGTGTTGGTCTTCGCGCGACCGACCGTCACCAAACCCGACGATCCTCCCGTCCGCGGCGGAACCGGTCGCCGCGGCTGCCGTCCGGCCGAATGAAGCGGCGGCCGCGTCTGCGTTCGGGTCGGGGGCGGCGGGCCCGTCGGCCGGAACATGGCCCTCTTCGGGCCGGTGCCCAGGGTCTCGTCGGGTATCCGGTCCAGCGTCCGCGGATTGCGGGGTCCCGACATCGTCGCCGATGCGGCGACCCGGAATGTCAGCTGCGGGCCACGCGGGCTGCCCAGCATGATGGTCAGGCGGTCGTGGATGGGCACCAGGGTGGCGCGCGAACCGGCGACGTAAACGCCGTTTTGGCTTTTGTCGACGACGACCCACTGCGAGCCGTCGAACCGCAGGATCGCATGCACCCGCGATATCAGCGTGAGGTCGTCAGGGTTGATGTCGTGGAAGCGGATGTCGCAGTCGCGGTCGCGGCCCACGATGACGTCCCGGTCGACCGGAAACGTGTACATCGCCGATCCGAGCCACACCGTCAATGGCGGCACGCCGATACCGCTCGCCGCGGCGAGCTTAGTCGTGTTACCGCCGTCCGACGGCGTGCGGCTGCGATCTGTCGGTGCCATCCAATGCTTTCTTATACCCCGGGATCCTGTGCGCAACGCATACGAAGATATAGCCACATCCAGCAACGACAAGTGGCCAGCGTGGAGTCGCTGCCGCGTGGTGATCTGATCGACGCTAAACCTTTACTTGACGTGGGGATCGCTCGGCGTTGACCATAAAACCGTGCGCCGACTGTTGGGTTCGCTGTGCGCTACGGTGTGCACTGCCTTTGTCACCCTGGCGGCAGCTCCAACGGGTGGTGCAGTCGGCGCACCCTGGTTCGCCCCTTGGGTCGGCAACGCGACACAGGTGATTTCTGTTGTCGGAGTTGGCGGTTCGAACGCGAAGTTGGATGTCTACCAACGAGGCGCCGCGGGCTGGCAACCGGTCGCGGCCGGCATACCTGCCCATGTCGGATCGGCAGGTCTTGCGCCGCAGGCCAAAAGCGGATATCCGGCCACCCCGATGGGGGTCTACGCACTGCCGTTCGCATTCGGAACCGCGCCCAATCCCGGTGGCGGATTGAAGTATGTGCAGGTCGATTCGAACCACTGGTGGAACGGCGATGACAACAGTCCGACCTTCAACACGATGCAGGTCTGCCAGAAGGCTCAGTGCCCGTTCGACACCGGAGCAAGTGAAAACCTCGAGATTCCGCAGTACAAACATGCGGTGGTGATGGGCGTCAACCCAAACCGTGAGCCGGGCAAAGGCGCTGCGTTCTTCTTCCACACCACCGACGGCGGCCCGACCGAGGGCTGCGTGGCGATCGACGACGCCACGCTGGTGCAGATCATCCAGTGGTTGCAGCCGGGCGCCGTGATGGCGATCACCCAATAAGCTTCAGCCGCAATCGATTTAGGCCAGAGCGTTACCGGGCCTTACCTTGAAGTCGAGGTTCGCTAGCGACATGGTCGCATCGTAGGTCCGGTCGTATCCCGTCGCGCTGATCCGCCAACCGTCGGCGGTGCGACGATAACGGTCGCGATAGAACCCGGCACCGATCAGCATGAAGTTGAACTCGGCCACGATCACGCGGTCTTGCAGATACCAGCGACCGGTCGCCTCATCACCGGTCACGGTGATCTCCGGATGAGTCACCCGGTGCTCGGTGATGACGCCCGGCCCCAGTGACGAGCGCATGAAATCGACCAGGTCGGCACGATTGGTGAAGTGGTGCTCCTCGCCGAGCGACGACCCGTAGTCGCCCTTGACGTCCTCGGTGAGCGTGTCGGCGAAGTCGTCCCAGTGTTTGGTGTCCAGCCCACGCAGATAGCGGTACTTGACCTGTTCGATCGCAGCGACGTCGGCGAGATATGCGGCGTGATTCTGAGGGCTCATCACGCCATTGCAGCACACGCCGGCGGGGACCCGCCGTGCAGGTAATGGGTGACCATATCGATCAGCGCGCGTCGCTCGCGGTGCCAGTCGATCGAGGTGCCCACGATCATCTGCACCAATACTACACCCCGCAGCGTCGCCCAAATCACCTCCGCCACACCATCATTGGAGGGATCATCGGTTATCAGCCGGCCGAGCTCGGCGATCGCCGCATTCATCTCCAGCAGGTGGCGTCGTGACGACCCGCCCGGGCCGCCGCGGTTGGCCCGCAGGATTTCGAACGCCGCCATCGAAGTCGGACTGCTGTAACAACTCCACGCGGTGTCGACGACGACCTCGATGCGCTCGCGCAGTGGCAGTTCACTGACGTCGGCCGAAGACAGGCTCTCCAGCAGCTTGGCCACACCGTCGTCGACGACGGCCATCAGCAGGCCGTTGCGGTCACCGAAGTGATACTGGATCACCCCCCAGGTGACGCCCGCGCGTTCGGCGACGTGCTTGGCGGTCGCGGCGGCGAACCCCTCTTCCGCGATGCAGCGGACGGTCTCATCGATGATCTTCGCCCGGGTGTCGTCCCCGCGTTTGCGCGGCGCGTCGGTCCGTCGAGTGGGGCTGACGGACCGGCGTGGATTCCGGCTTGCGGCAATAGACATTATTGACTTTATAACATAGTTGCGACTATTTTTGGGGCCGTGACCCAATCCCGCTATGCGCAGCTGTCCCGCCAGGAATTGGCTGTCTTGGTACCCGAGCTGCTGCTGATCGGGCACATGATCGATCGCTCCGGCATGGCGTGGTGCATTCAGGAATTCGGCCGCGAGGAGATGGTGCAGATCGCTATCGAGGAGTGGGCCGCCGCCAGCCCGGTCTACACCAAGCGGATGCAGCGGGCGCTGAACTATGAGGGCGACGACGTGCCCACCATCTTCAAGGGCCTACAGCTCGACATCGGCGCGCCGCCGCAGTTCATGGATTTCCGCTACACCATCCACGACCGCTGGCACGGCGAATTCCACCTGGACCACTGCGGCGCGCTGCTCGACGTGGAGCCGATGGGCGACGAGTACGTCTACGGCATGTGCCACACCATCGAGGATCCGACGTTTGACGCCACTGCGGTGGCGACCAACCCCCGCGCGCAGATGCGTCCCATCCATCGGCCACCCCGGGTGCCGTCCGACCGGCATCCACACTGCGCGTGGACGGTCATCATCGACGAGTCCTATCCGCCCGCCGAGAGCATCCCGGCGCTGGACATTGTCGCCCAAACCCGTGCTGCAACATGGGAACTCGGTGTGATCGATCGATCCGATGAGGGGTTGGCCGACTATTCGGGCCCGCTGGTCTCCGACCTCGACTTCGGTGCTTTCTCGCATTCGGCGCTGGTACGGATGGCCGACGAGGTGTGCCTGCAGATGCACCTGCTGTATCTGTCCTTCGCGATCGCAGTGCGAGCACGCGCCGGGTCGGACGCCGGGCTGGCCACCTCGGTTGGTACCCGCCAACTGATCGGCTTGGCCGGGCTCGGTGCGGAGCGCATCCACCGGGCGCTGTCGTTACCCGGCGGGATCGACGGCGTGCTGCAGGTTTTCGGGTTGCATCCGCTGTTCAACCCGATTGGCTACGTCAACGCCGAGACATCGGGCCGGCTGCGCGTGCACCAATCACCGGCCCATGACGATGCCGCGTGGATCTCGTTGTGCTCGCCGGGGTCGACGCAGCCGTTGCAGGCGATCGCCACCGCGGTGGACCCGCGTATCGAAGTCCGGATCACGGGCAGCAGTACCGACTGGTCTGCCGACTTATCCGAAAATGACACTCCTGCAACCGAGCTGCCGGAGGTATCGGTGGCCAAGGTCAGCGGCGGGTCGACGTTCCAGTTCCAGCCGAGGCGATCGCTGCCGCTGACCGTGGTGTGAGGCCGGCCCAGATCTGTCAAGACGTCGGCTGTATCACTTCGGTGACACAACCGCATCGACCGCATACCGATCAGGTTGTGCCCGACCGTCTTAGCGCGGCCGCAGTTATGGTTAACGCTGGCCACCGACCGCTATCGACGAAGGTATTCGCTTTATGTATGACCCGTTGGGGTTATCGATCGGGACCACCAATCTAGTCGCGGTCCGCAGCGGGAATTCACCCGTCTCGCGCCGCGCGGTGTTGACTCTTTTTCCTGATCGCGCACCGGAACTCGGTGTGCCCGTGGAGGGCCCGGATGGGGCCGATACCGGCACATTGATGACCGGCTTCGTCGAGCGGGTCGGTAGGTCAAGCACTCTGACGTCTGCCGACGGGTCGACGCATGATCCTGCACTGTTGCTGGTAGAGGCCCTCGATGCGTTGATCACCGAAACCGGTGGCGACGCATCGACGTCCAACATCACGATTGCCGTTCCCGCGCACTGGGAACCGCGAGCCCTGCGAGTACTGCAGGACGCGTTGTGCACGCATGCCGGCTTCGTCCGGGGCGGCATGTCCCCGCAGCTGGTTTCGGATTCCATTACCGCGTTGACGGCGCTGAACTCCGATGACCGCCTGCCTGTCGACGGTGTGGTGGCGCTACTCGATTTCGGCGCTGCCGGCACCAGCATCACGCTGGCCGACGCCGCATCAGGTTTCACCCCCATCGCCGACACGGTGCGCTACCCGGAATTCTCCGGCGACCTCATCGATCAGGCGCTGCTGGTTCATGTATTGGAAAACGTCGGTCACACCAAAGGGATTGATCCCGCCAGCACAGCCGTCATCGGGCAGTTCGGCAACCTGCGAGAGGAATGCCGGCTGGCCAAGGAGCGGCTGTCCGACGAGACGGCGACCGAGCTGGTCTTTGAACTGTCGGGACAGCGTGCCAGCGTCCAGGTGAGTCGAGCCGAGCTGGAGAGCCTCATCGAAGATCGGCTCAGCGGCGTGCTCTCGGTGTTCGATGACATGTTGCGGCGCAGCAGAGTTCGCCGCAGAGATCTCGCCGCGGTGGCGATGGCCGGCGGCTGCGCCAA
Organism: Mycobacterium sp.; assembly: GCF_035623875.1. GTDB lineage: Bacteria > Actinomycetota > Actinomycetes > Mycobacteriales > Mycobacteriaceae > Mycobacterium. The sequence continues at coordinate 6,826 of NZ_DASPSP010000092.1, forward strand.
GATTCCGGCTGTCGCCCAGCGCCTTTCGGCTCACGCGAAGGTGTCGGTCGTGACCGCCGTTCAGCCCGGGTTCGCCATGGCGGTCGGCGCGCTGATGCTCTCCGCGCGACAGCCGGTCGAGTACCACGAGCAGGAGGACGAGCTCGAATCGACGACGATGGCCGCCATGGTGGGTGCGTCCAGTGCCAGCTTCGCGGCGTCCACCGACGCGCTCGGTGCCTCGACGGGCTCGTTTGGCGTGCGTACCGGCGCGTTTGAGGACGCGTCCGAGACGCTTCACCAATTGGCCTGGTCGGAGGCCGACGACTCGGCCAACGAACCGGTGGTCTATACCGGTGAGCCATATGACGACGACGCCCGCGCTACACCGTCTCAGCTGCCGCAACTGCCGAAGTATGAGCCGCCGGAGGAGCTGCGCAGCGCAAATCGGTTGCCGCAGCTGTTTTTAGGAATCGCCGCTCTGGTCTCGATGGTCGCCATCGGCGGGGTGGCATTTACGCTGACGAGCACAACCAGCCACCCGGTGCCCCCGGCGCCCAGCAGCACGTCGGCCGTGCCGCCGCCGCCACCCAGCTCCAACCTGCCGTCGCCAAGCCTCCCGCCACCAAGCCCGCTGCCGCCACCGCCTCCGAGCACCGAGCCGTCGGCCACTGTCGCGCCGCCGGTCACCAGCGAGGCGCCGCCGCCACCACCGGTGACGACGTATCAGGCGCCGCCGAGGACCACGCAGCAGGCGACGAGCACTACTCCCACGACGACGACCACCACGACCCCGACCCCGACCACGACCACACCCCCGCCGCCCAGCACGACGACGAGCACGACACCGTCGGTGGTGATGACGACGACGTACTTGAAGCTCCCGTTCGTGCCGGTCCCGATACCGATTCGGGTGCCGGAGGGGCAGGGCGGCGCGAACCAGCCGCAGAGCCCCTATCAGCCGCAGAGCCCCTATCAGCCGCAGTATCCGTACGGGAGTCCGGGGTTCGGCTACTAGGCGTGGCGCAAGTTGCCCGTTATGCGCACACTGGGTGGTATCTGTATGAGCTGCCAGGAGGCCGCAATGGACGACAACGGTCGATTCGGATTCGATCCCGACGACTTCGAGCGGGTGTTCCGCGACGCGAGCGAAGGACTGCGCGAGGCATTCGACGGGATCAGCCGGTTTTTCACCATGCCCGGTGACCGGGCGGGGTGGTCCGGTGTTCTCGAAGACCTGGCCCGGCGGATGCGGACCAGGCCAGAAACCGCCGGCGAGGCCGGTGACGGTGTTTGGGTGGTCTACACCCTGAGCGCCGACGGCGGCGCCCGGGTCGAAGAGGTGTACCCCACCGAACTCGATGCGCTGCGCGCGAACCAGGGCAACACCGACGCAGCCCGCAAAGTCCGATTCCTGCCCTACGGAATCGCCGTCAGCGTCCTGGACGGTTCACAAGGTTCAGACGAAGGTTCAGACGAAACGCCGTAACCACCTGGTCCAGCACCGGTGCGGCTGCCGGACCGCGAGTGGGGCGATCGGAAAAACAGGACACATTCGGGGGTACCGCGCAACAATGTTGAACATGTGCCCTCGCCAGATCGCTCGTTTCGTTGCTGCTGTGCTGCTAACCGCTTGCGGATTGCTGACCGCACCCATCACCATCGCGGCCGCGCAGCCATGCCCCGACGTCGAGGCGGTATTCGCCCGCGGCACCGGTGAACCGCCCGGTGTCGGCATGACCGGACAGCCATTCGTCGACTCGCTGCGCTCGGCAGTCGGGGCCAAGTCGCTCGACGTGTACCCGGTCAACTACGAAGCCAGCAGCAACTTTTCTGACCCCATCGCGTTCGCCCAGAGCTTCGCCGACGGGATCAAGGACGCGGGCAGTCACATCGAGGCCACCGCGGCGAACTGCCCCAAGACCCGGATCGTGCTCGGCGGATACTCCCAGGGCGCGGCCGTGGCCGGCTCCGTCACGTCGGCTTCCATACCGGCGGGGATACCGGCCGAATACGTACAGATGCTGCCCAAGCCGATGCCGCCGGAGGTGGCTAACCACGTCGCCGCGGTCACGCTCTTCGGAACGCCGTCGGCTCAGTGGCTGCAAAACTACGGCGCACCGGCGCTCGTCATCGGTCCACTGTATGTGCCCAAGACCCTCGAATTGTGCACTGCCGGTGACACCATCTGCGATGGCGAGGCCGGCGGGGCGCCGAGCATCGCGCACGTCGAATACGCGGTCAATGGTATGACGGGCCAAGCCGCGGACTTCGCCGCGAGCCATCTGTAGCTTCAGTCGGTTTGGTTCGCCATGATGGTGGCGAACAGCGTGCTCATTTCGTCAGCGGGACTGCCCGGCACCGTGTAGTCGGTGTCGGCGCGGATCTCTTCGAAATGATCGCGGACCTCCTCGACCGATAGCGCGGGACTGTAGAAACCCTTCGTCCTGCCGATGAAGAACCGCGCGACGTGTCCGGCGCCTACTGTGTAGATCTCTCCGGAGACCGGGCAGTCCCGGTGCGTCAGGAAGGCCGCCACCGGTGCCACCAGGCCCGGCTCCAGCTTCTGAAGGTATCGGGCGGCAAGGTCATCCAAGATCGCTTGCGCCGATGCGTCATCTTGTCGGCCGGCGCCGTCGATGGAGTGCGCCAGCATCCGTGTGTAGGCGATCGGGGCGATGGCATTGACCTTGATGTTGTGGTCGGCCCCCTCGGCGGCAAGCACCCGGGTCAGGCCGATCAACCCGGTCTTGGCCGCGCCGTAATTGCTCATCCGCTCGGCGCCCAGGATTCCGGCGGCAGAACAAGTGTTGAGGATTCGGCCGTACCGCTGTGCGCGCATCACTTTCCATGCCGGCCTGGTCACGTAGAACGCGCCCTTCAAGTGCACATCCAACAGGGGCTCGAGCAGATCGGCGGTGAGGTCCTCGAACGGCGCGTCGCAGACGATGCCAGCATTGTTGATCACGATGTCCACTCGGCCCCAGGTGCGCAGCGCGGTGTCGATGATCGCCTG
>NZ_DASPSP010000100.1:0-5029 GCF_035623875.1 Mycobacterium sp.
GACGGGAGCCGGAGATACGCCACATGTACCAGCACAGTCACCCGTATTCTGCCGCACAGCCGGCATGCACGATAGCGCTCGTCGAGCGTGATGGACGGACACGCGCAACGGTCGAGTTGCATTGGGGCGGATCATGTCTAGCCGGGCTGGGCGTGGCTTATCGTCATCCGGCGGACTATCTTGCGAGCGAAACGGGACAGGAACTGGCGACGGCACGAGCTCTATCACACCTCGCCGACCAGCTACTGCTCTTTAACGGCGTCAGGCACTGAGGCACGCGATGAGGACGCTTGAAGGTGTTCTTGCCAAGCATCCCTTTTTCGCTGGGTTGGACCGGCGCTATCTTGAGATGGCGGTCGGGTGTGCCTCGAACATGCGCTTCAACGTCGGTGATTTCATCTTTAAACAAGGCGAAGAAGCCAACCACTTCTATCTGATTCGCGAAGGCAAGGTCTCACTCGAAGTCTTCGCTCCCGGCCCCGGCAGCCTCACCATTCAGACGCTGACAGGCGGCGACATCCTTGGATGGTCGTGGCTGGTACCACCATACAAATCGATGTTCGACGCTCGTGCTGCCGAGACGACCCGAGCAATCGTGCTGGACGGCAAGTGCCTGCGCGACAAATGCGAAACGGACCACGAGCTCGGGTACGAGCTGCTCAAGCGCGTGACGCCGATTCTCGGTCAGGGACTTGATGCCACCAGGGTTCGACTCGTGGACATCTACAGCACTGGCACCTGACAACAGCCACGGCAATGGAATCCCGCTGAAGTTTCACGCCGATCCGAAATCCAGGTCAGCCTCGGCGCTGTAGACGCCCAGCAGGTCCCGGGCCGACACGATGCCGACCAGGGCGCCGTCGCGCTCCACAAGGACGTGGCGGATGTAGCGCTCCATCATCTGAACCGCTACCTCCTGGACCGTGGCCTCGGCGTCGCACCACACCAACTTGGTGCTGGCCACGTCGAGGGCCCGCACGGCAGCCGGGTCTTTTCCAGCAGCCACCACCCGCACGACGTCACGCTCGCTCACCAGCGCGGCGGGCAACTCGTCATCACCCACCACAACGGCCCCGACTTCGCTGGCGACAAGGGTCTTGGCAACGTCGGCAACCGTGGCTTCGGAGGAGACACGCACCACTGGGTCACCGGTGACCACGGAGATCGGGGTCGACCCAGCGAAAGGGAGGTTCGTCATCCCTCGATGCTGATCCAGACTGGCCCGCCATTTGTAGTGACCTCAGTCCTCAATTCGGTGGCCTTAGTTCACTCGGTCGCTGATGGCACCATGGTCGGGGACAGCCGTAGGCGCGGACGAGGAGGGGATGCGATGGAAACCTGGGATGCGATCTGTGCCCGCCGCAATGTGCGCCAGTACAAGCCGGAACCGGTTACAGAAGAAGACCTGAACCGGATCGCCGAGGCCGGATGGCGGGCGCCGTCGGCGAAAAACCGCCAGGCGTGGGACTTTGTCATCGTCACCGATCGGGCTCAGCTGCAGGAACTGTCCACGGTGTGGCAGGGTGCCGGTCACATCGCCGGGGCCGCGGCCGCGATCGCCTTCGTCCTGCCGGTACCGCCCAGTGAACGCAGGAAGGTGACCGACCAATACGACGTCGGCCAGGCCACGATGGCGATGATGATCGCGGCTACCGACCTGGGGATCGGCACCGGCCATTCGTCGGTGCAGGATCAGGACAAAGCCCGCGCCATCCTGGGTGTGCCCGACGACTACCTGGTGGCCTACCTTCTCGGCATCGGCTATCCCGCCGACCGGCCGCTCAAGCCCATCCGCAAACCGAACCGGCGGCCCTTCGACGAGGTCGTCCATCACGGACGCTGGTGAGCCCCGTGGTAGACGCCGCGATACGAGAACACAAGGGCAACTACGGAATTGACGGGTCGTTCCACACCATCTCGGCGCGCGGGCAGGCGATCGGAATCGCCGTGGATGTTGCCGCCCTGGCGGTGTGGGCCGGCATCAGCCTCGCCCTTGGTAAGCGATTAACCGCAGCGCTGACGGGGGCATCGGCCGTCGGGATCGCCGCGAGCGCAGCCCTCTACATCTACGCGACGAAAGCCGGCAAGTTCGAAGTCTGGAACCGGATTCTCGACCAGCTGCGGCTACAGGGAGATGAAACCGTGCTCGATATGGGATGCGGCCGCGGCGCGGTGTTGCTGGCCGCGGCCAAGCGGCTGCCACGCGGGCGTGCCATCGGCGTCGACCTCTGGCACGCCGATCAGACCGACAATTCCCCGTCGGCCACCCTGGCCAACGCCAAACTGGAGAACGTCGCCGATCGGATCGAGCTGCACACCGCCGACATGACCGCGCTGCCGTTCGACGACAACAACGTCGACGTCATCGTCAGTAGCCTTGCGATCCATAACATTCCGACGCACGCCGGACGACGCAAAGCTCTCGGTGAGGCGATGCGTCTGCTGCGCCCCGGCGGTCGCCTTGCCATCGCCGACCTGTGGGAGACCCGCCAGCACGCCGACCACCTCCGCGAAAGCGGCTGGCACCATGTTCAGCGACGCAGCCTCGGATGGCGCATGTGGTACGGCGGGCCGTGGGTATCCACCCAACTGGTCACCGCGACAAAGCCGGGATGAATCGCAAGGAAACGTAGATCCAACACCGCGGGTAACGGGGCATCAGGTCCGCGATGCTCGCAGCTTGGTCGCCTACACTTTGAGATCCAATGAAACTGAGCAACCCGCTGCGGCATCCTCCGCGAGTACCGCGCGTCGAAAAGCCGCTCGCAGAGGGCCGTTTTCACCTCGTCGACGGTCGACGGCTTGGCTACGCCGAATTCGGTGACCCCACCGGTCCGGTGGTGCTGTGGTTCCACGGCACACTCGGCGCGCGGCGCCAATTCCCGGTGCTTGGGCGGCGTGCCGCCGAGAAGCTCGGCCTGCGGGTCATCATCGTGGAGCGGCCGGGCACCGGGCTGTCCGATTCACACCGCTACTCCGCGGTGACCGACTGGGTCGCCGACATGGCGCAGGTGGCCGACGCGCTCGACGCCGAACGGCTTGGCGTCGTGGGCCTGTCCGGCGGAGGCGCGTATGCGCTGGCCTGCGGCGCGCTGCCCCCGATGGTGGATCGCGTGGCAGCGGTGACCGTCCTCGACGGCACCGTCCCGGCGGTCGGTCCGGAGGCCACCGATGGCGGCGTCACCGACGTTGCCCGCCGGTTCAACCCCGTCCTCACGCAGCTGCGCCGGCCGTTGGCAGTGCTCAGTACCGTGCTGCTGGCACCCCTGATCCCCGTCGCGCACTACGCCTATCGGGTTTACGCCAGCATGTGGCCCGAGGATGACCAACGCGTTCTCAACGACCCGGAAATCGAGGCGATCTTCGTCGACGACATGGTCAATGCTTTCCGAGGCCGCTGTCTGGCCATGGTCGACGATGCCCGCCTGTTGGGGCGGGACTGGGGTTTCCAATTGGCCGACGTGAAGGCGCCGGTGCGGTGGTGGCACGGCGAGTGCGACCACGTCGTTCCGCTCGCCTCCGTCCACGCGGCCATCTCGCGCCTGCAAGACGCCGAGCTCATCGTGCGCTCAGAGAGCCACCTCGGCGGCTTCGCCAAGATCGACGAAGTGCTTGGGCATCTCCGCGGATACCTCTGAGCGGCAACGGCTTTCGTCGTTACTTGACCGACGGCGTGGGCGCGAATCACTTCACCGTCACCGTGCCCCGGCTCGTCGCGATAGTGGGTCAGTGTCTCAGCGAGGTCGACGCGGCTCGGCTAGTTGAGGGCTCGCCGCCAAGTTCCCGGCTATCTGTTGTTGCTCAAGCACGCTTCGGCATACGCTGCCATCGGGGTGGCCGCGATATGGAGAGAAAAATGTCCCCATCGATTCGCGCATCGGCCGTCTTCGTTGCATGCGTGGCGGTGGCCGCGCTCGCGCCACCAGCCGTCGCCGATCCGATGGACCCGATCCCCGGGAACGGCGTCTTCGTCGTCGGGCCTGACATTGCGCCGGGCCTGTACCGAACGGCCGGTTCGGCGTCGACGTTCGGGGTCTGGATAAACAATGTGCCGACCCAGGACTCGATGTGCGCGTGGTTCACCTACAGCACGCCTGATGCGAACAAGGACCATGTGATCCAGACGAATATGTCTGTCGGTCCGATGTTCGCGAACGTCAACACAACGGTCAAGGCCTTCGAGTCGCACAACTGTCAACCCTGGACGCGGGTCCCATAAGCAGGGCCAGAACGGTTCAGGCGTTAGTGCCGGCTTCATAGTTGAGGCGTCGCCAGATAGTTGAGGCGTCGCCGGCCGGGACAATCTCCGGCCCGGGGAATAAACCGGACTACAGTCCGGTTGCCCGGGTGGTACCGGTTAGCCCGACTCAAAGGAGAATCCGCATGACCACTGCCGTTGGCGCCCAAAAGCTCACCGCCGGAACCTGGGCGATCGACCCAGTCCACTCCTCGATCAACTTCTCGGTGCGCCATCTGATGGTCGGGAAGATTCACGGCCGCTTCGACCAGTTCAGCGGTGCCGTCACGGTCGCCGAAGACGGCACCCCGTCCGTCACCGCCACGGTCGACGTCAACTCCATCGACACCGGCAATGAGCAGCGTGAGGCGCACATCAAGGCCCCCGATTTCTTCGACGTCGCCCAGTTCCCGACCGCGACGTTCGTGTCCACCGCGGTGCGGGCCGACGGGGACGACTACGTGCTCGACGGCGATTTCACCCTCAAGGGCGTCACCAGGCCGGTCGCAATGACACTGGTATTCAACGGCGTCAACCCCGGCATCGGACGCGGCGAAGTCGCCGGCTTCGACGCCTCGGTTGTGCTGAGCCGCAAGGACTTCGGAGTCGGCGCCGAGTTGCCGCTCGATGGCGGCGGCACGATGGTCGGGGACAAGGTCACGATCACGCTGGCGATTGAGGCCCTTAAGCAGGCCTGACTTGGCGAAGAGCGCCCCAGCGCGGCGGTCCGCAAGCCCGACAACAGCCGGGCTTGCGGATCGGGCGCATTGAGTCGTGATTGACAGCGGTCGA
>NZ_DASPSP010000111.1:0-7062 GCF_035623875.1 Mycobacterium sp.
CCCAGGCCGACGGCATCGCCTCGGCGGAGGTGGCCGGGCCCGGCTTCATCAACCTGCGCCTGGACGCGTCGGCGCAGGGCGTCGTCATCAACAACGTCATCGATGCCGGCCACGCCTACGGCAACTCCGATGCTCAGGCCGTACACAAGATCAACCTGGAGTTCGTCTCGGCCAACCCAACCGGGCCGATCCACATCGGCGGCACCCGGTGGGCCGCCGTCGGCGACGCGCTGGGCCGCCTGCTGACGACGCAGGGCGCCGACGTGGTGCGCGAGTACTACTTCAACGACCACGGCGCCCAGATCGACCGATTCGCCAACTCGCTGATCGCCGCCGCCAAAGCCGAACCCACCCCGGACGACGGCTACGCGGGCAGCTACATCGGCGACATCGCCGCGCAAGTTTTGCAGCAGGCGCCCGATGCGCTGAGCCAGCCCGAGGCCGAGCAGCACGAGACGTTCCGGCGCATCGGTGTCGACTTGATGTTCGCGCACATCAAGGAATCGCTGCACGAGTTCGGCACCGACTTCGACGTCTACACCCACGAAGAGTCGATGCACACCAGCGGTCGTGTCGAGCAGGCCATCGCCCGGCTGCGCGAGAACGGCAACATCTACGAGAAGGACGGCGCAACCTGGTTGCGCACCAGCGCGTTTGGTGACGACAAGGACCGCGTCGTAATCAAGAGCGACGGCAAACCCGCCTACATCGCCGGCGATCTCGCCTACTACCTGGACAAGCGGCAACGCGGCTTCGACCTGTGCGTCTACATGCTCGGCGCCGACCACCACGGCTACATCTCCCGGCTGAAGGCCGCCGCCGCCGCGTTCGGCGACGACCCGGCCACCGTCGAGGTGCTCATCGGCCAGATGGTCAACCTGGTCCGCGATGGCCAGCCGGTGAAGATGAGCAAGCGCGCCGGCACCGTGATCACCCTCGACGACCTGGTCGAGGCGATCGGCGTGGATGCCGCCCGCTACAGCCTGATTCGCTCGTCGGTGGACACCCCGATCGACATCGACCTGGCGCTGTGGTCGTCGGCGTCCAACGAAAACCCGGTCTACTATGTGCAATACGCGCATGCCCGGCTCTCCGCACTGGCCCGTAACGCCGCCGAACTCGGTCTGATCCCCGACACCGGCCACCTCGACCTGCTCACCCACGACAAGGAAGGCACGCTGGTCCGTAGTCTCGGCGAGTTCCCGCGGGTGCTGAAAACCGCTGCGGCCCTGCGCGAACCGCACCGGGTGTGCCGCTACCTGGAAGACCTCGCCGGCGATTACCACCGGTTCTACGACTCGTGTCGGGTGTTGCCGCAGGGCGACGAACAGCCCAACGAGCTGCACACTGCGCGCCTGGCGCTGTGCCAGGCCACCCGCCAAGTGATCGCTAACGGATTGGCCATCCTTGGTGTCCGGGCTCCGGAGCGGATGTGAACGCGCATCCAGCCGGCCCCCGGCACGCCGAGGAGTTCCATCACGGCGGCGTTCCACCCCGGCCGCAGACGACACAGGAACTGCTGGAACTGGCGCCGAATGTCTGGCCGCGCAACACGGTTCGTGGTGACGACGGGGTAGTCAGCATTGCCGGCGTCGCGCTGAACTGGCTGGCGCAGGAGTACGGCACGCCGCTTTTCGTCCTCGACGAAGACGACTTCCGCTCGCGGTGTCGCGAGATCGCTGCCGCATTCGGCGGCGGCGCCAACGTGCACTATGCCGGTAAGGCTTTCCTGTGCAGCGAAATTGCGAGGTGGATTGATGAGGAAGGTCTCTCGCTTGACGTCTGCACCGGCGGTGAGCTGGCGGTCGCGCTGCGCGCGAACTTCCCCCCTGAGCGGATCGCATTGCACGGCAACAACAAATCGGTCGCCGAGCTGACCGCGGCGGTCAAGGCCGGCATCGGTCACGTCGTGGTCGATTCGATGACCGAGATCGAGCGCCTCGACGCGATCGCCGGTGAGGCCGGTGTCGTCCAGGATGTGCTGGTCCGCGTCACGGTCGGCGTCGAAGCCCACACCCACGAGTTCATCTCCACCGCCCACGAAGACCAGAAATTCGGACTGTCGCTGGCCAACGGCGCGGCGATGGCCGCGGTACGACGGGTATTCGCCACCGACCACCTCCGACTGGTGGGCCTGCACAGCCACATCGGATCGCAGATCTTCGACGTCGCCGGTTTCGAACTGGCCGCGCACCGGGTGATCGGCCTGCTGCGCGACATTGTCGCGGAGTTCGGTGTCGACAAGACCGCGCAAATTTCCACCGTCGATCTTGGTGGCGGCCTGGGCATCTCGTATCTAGCAAACGACGATCCGCCGCCGGTGCGCGAGCTTGCCGACAAGCTCGGATCCATCGTGCGCAACGAATCCGCCGCGGTGGGCTTGCCGGTTCCCCGGCTGGTCGTTGAGCCCGGCCGCGCCATCGCCGGGCCCGGGACCATCACGCTGTATGAGGTCGGCACCGTCAAAGACGTCGGAGTGAGCGCGTCAGCGCATCGCCGCTACGTCAGTGTGGACGGCGGGATGAGCGACAACATCCGCACGTCGCTGTACGGTGCGGAATACGACGTTCGACTGGTCTCCCGGGCCACCGATGCGTCCCCGGCGCTGGCCCGTATCGTTGGAAAGCATTGTGAGAGTGGCGACATCGTTGTCCGGGATACCTGGGTGCCCGACGATATCGCGCCGGGCGACCTGGTGGCTGTGGCCGCCACCGGCGCCTACTGCTACTCGCTGTCGAGTCGGTACAACCTGATCGGCCGGCCGGCGGTCGTGGCTGTGCGCGACGGGCAGGCCCGTTTGATTCTGCGCAGGGAGACCGTCGACGATCTTCTGAGCCTGGAGGAGTGGCGCACATGAACGCTGATGAAAAGCCGGTCGGTGTAGCGGTATTGGGACTGGGCAATGTGGGCAGTGAAGTTGTTCGCATCATCGAGGACAGTGCCGACGACCTCGCCGCCCGGATCGGCGCGCCGCTGGTGCTCCGTGGCATCGGTGTCCGGCGGGTAGCCGCAGACCGGGGTGTGCCGATCGATCTGCTCACCGACAACATCGAAGAACTGGTCTCCCGCGCGGACGTCGATATCGTCATCGAGGTGATGGGTCCGGTCGAACCGTCCCGCAAAGCGATCCTGTCGGCGCTGGAGCACGGCAAGTCTGTGGTGACGGCGAATAAGGCCTTGCTGTCCGTTGCCACCGGAGAGCTCGCGCAAGCGGCCGAGAGTGCCAATGTGGACCTGTATTTCGAGGCTGCCGTGGCGGGTGCTATCCCGGTGATCCGGCCGCTGACCCAGTCGCTGGCTGGCGACAATGTGCAGCGCGTGGCCGGGATCGTCAACGGCACCACCAACTACATCCTCTCCGAGATGGACAGCACTGGCGCCGACTACGAGCGAGCGCTGGCCGACGCGAGCGCGCTCGGCTACGCCGAGGCTGACCCCACCGCGGACGTGGAAGGCTCCGACGCCGCGGCGAAAGCCGCGATCCTGGCGTCCATCGCGTTCCACACCAGGGTGACCGCCGACGACGTCTACCGCGAGGGCATCACGAAGATCACCCCGGACGACTTCGTGTCCGCGCGCGGCCTGGGCTGCACGATCAAACTGCTGTCGATCTGTGAGCGAATCACCACCGACGATGGGCAGCAGCGGGTTTCGGCTCGAGTCTATCCTGCGCTGGTGCCGATGTCACATCCGCTTGCGACGGTCAACGGCGCATTCAACGCCGTGGTAGTCGAGGCCGAAGCGGCCGGCCGGCTGATGTTCTACGGTCAGGGCGCGGGCGGAGCGCCGACCGCGTCGGCGGTGACTGGCGATCTGGTGATGGCGGCTCGCAACCGAGTGCTGGGCAGCCGCGGGCCGAAAGAATCCAAGTACGCCGAACTGCCCATCGCGCCAATGGGTGTCATCTCCACCCGCTACTACGTGAGCATGAACGTCGCTGACAAACCGGGTGTATTATCTTCGGTCGCAGCAGAATTCGCTAACCGCGAAGTCAGCATCGCCGAAGTTCGCCAGGAAGGTGTTGTCGGCGAGAGCGGACAACGGGTCGGGGCCCGTATCGTGGTGGTCACCCACAGCGCCACCGACGCCGCACTGTCCGAAACCGTCGACGCGCTGGCCAGCCTCGACGTGGTACAGGGTGTGGCCAGCGTCCTGCGGTTGGAAGGAACCAGCGAATGAGTTCGGCAAGCGCCGCCAAGACCAGCACCCATCAGCCGTGGCCGGGTGTGATCGCGGCCTACCGCGACCGGCTGCCGGTCGGCGACGACTGGGCTCCCGTCACCTTGCTCGAGGGCGGCACCCCGCTGATACCGGCGACCAGGCTCTCCGCCAAGACCGGCTGCACTGTTCATCTGAAGGTGGAGGGCCTCAACCCCACCGGCTCCTTCAAGGACCGCGGCATGACGATGGCTGTCACCGACGCGGTGGCCCGCGGTAGGCAGGCGGTGCTGTGTGCGTCGACAGGGAATACCTCAGCGTCGGCGGCGGCCTATGCTGCCCGCGCCGGCATCACCTGCGCGGTTCTGATCCCGCAGGGCAAGATCGCGATGGGCAAGCTGGCGCAGGCCGTGATGCATGGCGCCAAGGTCATCCAGATCGACGGCAACTTCGACGACTGCCTTGAACTCGCCCGCAAGATCGTCGCCGACTTCCCGACCATCTCATTGGTCAACTCGGTCAACCCGCTACGCATCGAGGGCCAGAAGACGGCGGCGTTCGAGATCGTCGATGCGCTGGGCGTCGCGCCGGACGTGCACGCCTTGCCGGTCGGCAACGCCGGCAACATCACGGCGTACTGGAAGGGCTACACCGAATATCACTCCGACGGAGTGATCGACAAGCTGCCGCGCATGCTGGGCACCCAGGCCGCCGGCGCAGCGCCGTTGGTGCTTGGCCAACCGGTGAGCCAGCCCGAAACCATCGCCACCGCGATCCGCATCGGCTCGCCGGCGTCGTGGGCGTCGGCCGTCGAGGCGCAGCAGCAGTCCGATGGGCGGTTCCTGGCCGCCACCGACGACGAGATCCTGGCCGCATATCACCTGGTGGCCGGTACCGAAGGCGTTTTCGTGGAACCGGCGTCGGCGGCAAGCATCGCCGGTCTTCTCAAAGCCGTCGATGACGGCTGGGTGGCACCGGGATCGACCGTGGTGTGCACCGTGACCGGCAATGGCCTCAAGGATCCTGACACCGCGCTGCGGGACATGCCGAGCGTGTCGCCGGTGCCCGTCGACCCTGTCGCCGTCGTCGCGAAACTGGGGCTCGTCTAGTGACCCAGATGTTGCCTGCCGGGCTGCTGGCCAGTTCGGTCGTCCCGGCGTCCAGTGCCAACCTCGGCCCGGGCTTCGACAGTATCGGACTGGCGTTGAGCCTCTACGACGAAATCATCGTCGAGACAACCGATTCCGGCCCGGTCGTCGAAGTTGACGGCGAGGGCGCCGGAGAGTTGGCGCTCGGCTCCGGCCATTTGGTGGTTCGGGCCGTCGAGCGCGGGCTGCAGGTGGCCGACGTCAGCGCGCCCGGCCTGAAAGTGCGGTGCCGTAACGTCATCCCGCATTCGCGGGGTCTGGGCTCGTCGGCCGCAGCGGTGGTCGGCGGCCTTGCAGCGGTCAATGGACTTGTCGCACAAGCTGATTCGACTGCGTTGAGCCAGAACCAGCTGATTCAGTTAGCGTCGGAATTCGAAGGGCATCCCGACAACGCGGGGGCCGCGGTGTTGGGCGGCGCGGTGGTGTCGTGGACCGACCGCAGCTACGATCCGCCCAGCTATTCGGCCGTGCCGCTGCGGCTACATCCCGACATCCGGCTGTTTCCCGCCATTCCCGAGCAGCGCTCGTCGACGGCGGAGGCTCGGGTGCTGCTCCCTGCGCAGGTCAGCCACGACGACGCACGTTTCAATCTCAGCCGCACGGCGCTGCTGGTGGTGGCACTCACCGAGCGGCCCGACCTGCTGATGGCCGCCACCGAGGACATGCTGCACCAGCCGCAGCGCGCACCCGCGATGCCGGCGTCGGCGGAATACCTTCGACTGTTGCGGCGTTACAACGTGGCAGCTGTGCTTTCCGGCGCTGGCCCGGCGGTTATCGCGCTGAGCACAGCCTCCAAGTTGCCCGCAGAAGCTCTTGAGTATGGCGCTGCAAACGGGTTTGCGGTGAGCGAGATGACGGCCGGCAACGGGGTCCGCTGGAGTTCCGGGGTACCCGTCCGCAGCTAACGTCCACCGGCACGCTGGAGGGGCTTCTTGCTTCCGGCATCGAAGCAGGTTATCCTCGACGGCGTCCAGCAATCGCAGCCTCTGCATCTGCGTTAACACTAGGACGAACACCAAATTCTTCTCGTGGACGATGGTTCGCCATTTAAACCGCCAATCCTGGCGATCACCGTTGCAGAGTCGATTGTTGGCAGCACTCGGCGATTTGGCTGAATGCAACAAACCCTGGCTTGATTGGATCGGCCAGGGAAGAAAGGAAATCCGTGACTGATACGGACCTCGTTACGGCTGACGACAGCACTGAAAACCACAAGCTGTCTGACTCCGTGACTACAGACACTTCCGCCGACCGCGACGCATCCGGGTCGGCGACGGACGCCGACACCAGCGGGTCGGACGGTTCGCTGTCCACCATGGTGCTGCCCGAACTGCGCGCGTTGGCCAATCGAGCCGGCGTCAAGGGCACGTCCGGGATGCGTAAGAACGAACTCATCGCTGCGATTCGGGAAAGCCGCCAAGGCCACGCCAACGGTGCACCCGCCAACAGCGGCGCCGGCAGCGCACCGCACAACCACGGCACCGAGGCTTCGGCCAACCACACCGAGGCGACCGCCGACGACGCGACCCGCGCTGACTCCCGCGAAACGGGAGCGGGAACGTCCGTTGACGACGCTGGCGAGCGGCATGGCCGGTCCGAAACGACCGATCAGACCACTACCAAGTCCGAGGAGCGCGAGTCCGACGGGGAATCCGACAAGGGCGGCGATCAACAGGGCTCGGGCGGACAACAGAACCGCGGTGGCTCGAACCAGCAAGACGACGACGGTGACGGGCGCGGCGGCCGCCGAGGGCGC